>CAZAYR010000014.1:0-30385 GCA_964489365.1 uncultured Salinarchaeum sp. | reverse complement strand
GTGAAAGGGAACGTATCAGCTTCGTGGGGGACATTCGAGCTAGCTTGAAAGAGGTATGCGAGCGTGTCGCTTGAACCCACGGCTGAAGCCGTGGGCTTCCGCTTGAAGAGTGTCCTCCGCCGACGGGCCGAACTCCTCGATCTCACGGCTGTACCTCACGTCGTGCCCGTCCCCGCGAAGCGCGGAGACGTATTCCTCCGGGACGTGCTCGTCGGCGAGAATCTCCATGCCCGAATCAATCCGCTCGGTCAGCGGGATTGAGGGCCTCGGCGATCCGGTCGTGCGTATCCCGTTCGCCCGTGGTCCGCGCCCGCTCGTACTCGCGCTCGCGCGCCTCGAAGTCCGTCCGGTGCTCGTAGTAGTAGGCCAAGGCCGTGAACAGGGCGGCCATCGAGATCTCGTATTCCCCGGCAACGACGTGGGGGTCTTCCCCCGCGTCGATGATCCGGCGTTTGACGTCGAGGACGGTGATCCGCTCCCCTCGATCCGCGGATCCCCGGAGCGGACCGCGGGATCCGAGACGATGGAGGCCATTCACCGGGAGGTTGTGCGGTTACCCGTATAAGCGTGCGGTCGGCCGGCTCAATTTCGTACGGGCCATGCGCCGTTGTCGACCGCCCGGCTCGCGGAGGATGGCCGCGCGTTCGTCATCGCTGAGTGTGGTATGGGTGGCGGGTGCGCGTTGTGGGGCGAGCCAGGGTGGGAGGCGTGAGGTAACAGTTTGCGGAAGTCTTGGTCGGTGGCCGTCCATCCCCCCGAGGACGACGCCCAGCAGGCCGGCCAGACCCAGCAGGGCCTGGGGAGCGTGGAGCCACGGATGGAAATCAGGAGGAACTGGAGCGGCGGGACGTGGGCGGCATGCGAGAGGTCGTAGGCGTACCGCCGCGACACCCCCGTGCAGCCCCGAATTTCAGCCGGCGTCACCGCGACTTTCCCGTCCCCGTTCGCCTTGTTCCGGGCAAACCGCAACACGGTCGCGATCTTCTCGGCCTTGGTCGACTGGTCGGTGTGCGCGGCCCGCAGCTCCAAGCGCGCCTCGAGCTGGTCGAGCCGCTCGGCCCGTTCCCGGGCCCGCTGCCCGAAGACCTTCCCCGCGTCGGGCAACTCCTCGGCCGAGTCGATCTCCGCATCCATCATCGACCGGATCGTCCCTTTGAGCAACGGAATATCGCGATTCGTCGCGGCTTCGAGGTCCCCGGCGAGCGCATCGAGGCGCGCTTCCAGCTCACGCAGCCGCTCGTCGACCGAGCGTTCCTCAACCATCCCGCTCACGCTCGACCACTCCCGTCCCACGGCGGACTGTACCCCTGGACGACCGGACCGCAGAGCCCGAGGCCATGGTCCCCAGCTTCTCCCGAGCCGACGGCAATGAGCACTGCATCGACGAGAAACTCGGTCGCCGCGAGTTCCGGGCAACCCAACCGAGCGCGCCTTCGACAGGTGACCCGTCGTGCCAGATGAGCGTCGTCGTCGTGCTCCCCCACTTGCTGTATGCTGGTCGCACCACGTCCCGAACTCGAACGGTCGGCGATCGGGACCGGCAGGAATGTCGTCTCGGGGGCCATCGGCATCATTGCGAACGGACGTATCGTCGACATCCCACATCGCCCGGTGTATCGTCGGGTATCAGGACAAGATGGCTAATACACAGAAGGCGATGCCAGTTTTGACGCGACAAGCACGTGTCGGTATCCTCGCTTGGGTTTAAGGCCGATGCCGTACTCACAACTCGTATGAGCGAGGAATCGTTTCACGGCCGGATCGTGGCCGACCCCGAGATTCGTCACGGCCGGCCCGTGATCGCCGGGACCCGAGTGCCGGTCGAAACCGTCCTGGGATCGCTTGCCGGCGGGATGACCGTCGAGGCGGTGTGTGAGGAATACGACATCGACCGCGAGGACGTTCTCGCAGTGCTCGAGTACGCTCGGGAATCGGTCGCCGGCGAAGAGGTTCGATCGCTCACCGTATAACATCGTGGCCCGGTTTCTTGTCGACGAAGATCTCCCGACCTCAACCCCCAAGGTGTTCGAGAACCATGGCTACCCTGTCGAGAGCGTCCGGTCGCTCGGGATGCGCGGCGCCACAGATACCGAGGTGATGGATCAGGCGTACGAGGACGACAGAATTGTCGTCACGCGAGACAAAGACTTCGGTGACGTGCTTCGATACCCCAAAGCGAATCATCCCGGAGCGGTGATCGTGCGCCTCCCGCATACGTTCACAACTCAGCAAATCAACGAACGACTGGACGCCTTCTTGGAGAACGTCGATCCGAATATCTTCGAGCACTCGGTTATCGTTCTCGAACTCGGCCGGTATCGGGTGCGGGATCTCGGTGACGGGTGTCGCCGATAGTTGCTGCTCGACAGGTGACCCGAAGTTTCCCGATGCGCCTCGTCGCCCTCCCCCGCTTGCGCTATCTCCGAGCACACCCCTACCCGGGGCGAGCGGTCGGCGCTCGGGGTCGGGAACGATTGAAATAAATCAAACGTAATCACGGGTGCGTACACTACAATTCTACGGCCAGTGTTGTTTCCGAATATACTGTCACAGGGACGCCCCTTTCTAGATCGACCTATCGATAACCCGAGGGTGCTGCGTCGTCGGAGATCGCACCTCAACCTCAAACCGGTTGACGACCGAGGGTAGGCCATGACGATCGTTCGGGATCCGGACATCCTCGGCGGCGAGCCCCGCATCGAGGGGTCGAGAGTCGGGGTGAGACACATCGGTGCCCGCGTGATCGATAGTGGCCAATCCCCCGCCCACGTCGCCGACCAACTCGATCTCTCGATATCGAGCGTATACGAAGCCCTCGCGTACTATTACGAACACCTCGAGGAGATCCGCCAGTTCCAACGCGAGAACGAAACGGCGTTCGAACGCGTGCGGGAGTCCGCCCTCCCACCGAACGAATCGATCTCGTGATCCGTGGCCAAGATCGTGCTCGACGAGCATGTGGGCCGGGTGTTCGAACGAACGTTGCGAGCGCGGGATTCACGGTGCGTCAGGCGAAGGACGAATTTGGGGAACGGACGGCCGATCGTGAGATCCTCGCCCGGTGTGACGACGATGAGCTCGGCTTGATCACGATTAACGCCCGGGATTTCGAGCCGTTGCACCGCGAACACGGGCATGCCGGCATCCTGCTCTGTCACGATCAGGATCTCCCCGACACCGATCCAGAGGGACTTGCACGTGCTGTCGAGGTCGTATTCGACCAATACGGATCCGACGGGATCGTCGACGAGTTGGTTGAACTCGATGCCTGGTATCGTTGGCTTCACCGGTAGACTCGACCGGTTGGCTGACTGGAGTCGTGAGCTCCCGCTTGACTAGTGTCATGCCGAGCAACGTCGATCGTTTCGAATGCATGCCGTGGTCGATTGGGACGCTCCACCCTTCGCTCCACCTCATCGGATCAACGTTTGTCGTCCACACAGCATTCGGTCAGGTAGATCGGTCAACGCTGTTCATGGACGGATCGGATATCGGAATCCGAACAATGGCAATCACGCGTTTCGATCGATCCACGCGCAAAACGCTTCGAAATCCTTCGCCCCGGCGCTATCTGCGATGTCTCGGAGGGTGCCGACCTTGAGTTCATCGTGCAAGGGGACGGTTACGAATCGGCGATCCGTTTCATTCGTCGGATGCTCGTAGAAAAGCTGAGCATGATCACCTGTCGTGCGTTGCCACTCGAAGCCACCGACATTCACGAGACCCTTCACGACTTCGCGTCCGGAAAACACCCGTCGGGCCATTCATCGGAGAGGCTCAGGCGGTTCGTGTTCTCCCGTAGTATTATCCGCCGGATCGATCCCGACCGCTCGCAGTTCCTCATCCGTCGGTTCTCGCCCGACGGAACCGTGGAATAGTGCCACGGCTTCGTCGAGATTATCGAGAGCTTCAGTTCGAGTGGGTCCTTGCGTGGTGACACCGGATTCGAGATCCTTCGCGATCCACCACTCCTCCTCGCTCCACAGTCGGATGTGCTCGACCGTGATATCACGATCCCGACTCGAACTGGCCATGGCGTATTTTGGTCGGGTTTTGCTTTAAGGATTCGGCCGTAGGAGGCTCGCGATGGACTTCCCACGCCATGGTTCCTGCATGGATACCAGAAATACCCCCAGCGGATGCCAACTCGAACTCGCTGGGGCCGAGATTCGTCTCGGCCGTCCAGTCACCACGGCGCGCGGGTGCCGGTCTGCTACATTGGCGCCTCGGCCCGTACCGAGGAACTCCCCGTCTTGACGCGCAACCTCGATCATTTCGAACGCCTAGACGTAAGTGCAGGAGCGGACGGCTCGTGGCCGACGCGAAGCATTCAGTCATTATCGAAATAATCATTATCTGGATAATGACCTTCTTCGACCGGCGCGACGAACTCGACGCCCCGATGGTGAGTCGGGACGAACACCTCACTCACACCGCAACCCGCGCCGTCGTTGACGTCGAGGGCTACGCGGACCAATACCCGCAATAATCCCCGCCCCATCGGAGGACGGCGATCAACAGCTGGCATGGTGCGCCGCGACGGTGCGGGCGGGCCACGACACCCAACGCGTGCTGCCGCGCGCGCCGCGCCGCTTCGGCACGTTTTTCCACCCGTTGCCAATCTCCTCCCCACACGCATGTTCGGGCTGACCGGCCGCGAGGCGCGCTTTGCGGTCCTCATCAGCTCGAGCCACCTCGCCCAACACGTCTACCTCCGGGTCGTCCCGCCGCTGATCCCCGTCCTCGCCGTCGTCCTCGAATACCCGCTCTGGCAGCTCGGCCTCCTGCTGACGATGTTCGGGATCGGGCTCTCGATCGCCCAGGCCCCGCTGGGCATCCTCGCGGATCGCATCGACCGCGTCTACCTCCTCCCGGTCGGCATCGTCCTCGCGGGGATCGGCTATGTCATGTTCGCGTTCGCGCCCACCCTCGGGGCGCCGCTCCCGACGATCACCCTGCTCGAATACGACTTCATGGGTGGCTTTCTCGCTATGTCCGTCGCGATGATCGTCGTCGGCGTCGGCCTGGCCATCGTCGACCCGGCGGGCTACCCGATGATCAGCGAGAACGTCGCCGAGGACCACCGGGGCACGGTCCTCGGGTACTTCGGGGCCGCCTCGAAGCTCGGCGACGGCCTCACACCCGCCGTGATCGCGGGCCTGATCCTGGTGTGGTCCTGGGAATCGATCGTCCTCGCATTCGGCCTCGTCGGCGTCGGCTACGGCCTCGCCCTGTTCGTGGCCCTGCAGGGCGACGCCTACGAGACCGCCCCGGCCGCACAGCGCCAGGACGAAAGCGAACGGACCGACGTCCGGACCATCGAGCGCCGGCGGTTCCTCTATCCGGTGATCGCCGTGTACGGCTTCTTCCTCGGGAGCGGGTTCACGAGTCGCGGCCTCGGCACGTTCTATCCGGCCTTCCTGGCCGGCGTCTATGCCTTCTCGACCGAGGTCATGGGCACCGAGATCGGCCCCGAGTCACTCGCGAACCTGTATTTCGCCGTGCTCTTGCTCGCCGGCGCGGGCACCCAGCTCGTCCTCGGGTCGCTCGCGGACACGCGCGATCACCGCACCATCCTCGTCGGCTGCATGGCGGTCGCGACCGTCGGCATGATCGCCCTGGCCCTCCTCCCGATGCACGCGCTCACCCTCGTCGGCGTCACGATCCTGCTGGGCGCCGGCCTCTTCGGCGTGAACCCGCCCCGGGATGCCATCCTCAGCGAGGTCTCCCCGCCGGAATACGAGGGCCGAACCTTCGGCTACGTGTTCACCGCCGCCGGCCTGACGGGCGCGATCTTCCCGACGATCATCGGCTACCTGATGGAAACGGTTGGATTCCGGGAAGGGTTCGTGGTGCTGGCCGCCGGCACGATCGTCGGCATGCTCTCGATCGCGACGCTGTACTCCGACCGGGTGTATCTGGCCGGCGAGGCTCGCCCGGAGCCGGCCGATTGAGCGGTGCTTCAGGTCTCCCTACACACCAAGCCCGGACGCGTCGAATGGGCCACCGAACCCCACGCGTGGGCCCGCTGGTGAGGTGTGCACGATGCACGTCCAATGGGGAGGTCCCTCCCTGACGCCTACCGCGACGTCATGCGCGTCGCCACGCTGGCACCCACGTAGATTTATCATGAACCTCCGGATTGTGCCCGGTATAACCCACGCCACCGCGTTCAGACAAACTCCCACCCAAACACGCCACCACACCCACCCCATGCACGCCCAACCCACCAACGCGATGCGGACCGTGAACGAACTGTCGACGATCGCGGCCGAAAACAATCCACACCGGGAGGCCTTCGCCGACACCGACCGACGCCTCACCTGGTCCGAGTTCGACGCGGAAAGCAACCGACTGGCGAACGCCTTCCGCGAGCACATCACCCAGGGCGACCGCGTCGCGTTTGTCTGTGAATCCTCCGTCGACCACATCACGGCGATGAACGGCGCGATCAAGGCCGGCGCCATCGTCTCGAACCTCCACGTGCGGGCCTCCCCCGAGACGTTCCGCTACTGCATCGACACGATCCGCCCGCGGGTCCTCGTCCTCGACGAAGCGTACTCCGAATTCTTCGAAGAACGCGTCGCCCCCGAGCTCACCACCGATATCGCGACGATCATCACGCTCGGCGAGCCACAAACGGACTACGAGCAATCCTATGACACATTCCGTGCCGACCAGCCGGCGACCGCACCGGACGTCCGGATCACACCGGACGACATCGCCGCGGTCTGGTGGACATCGGGCACAACGGGCAAACCCAAGGGCTGGTGTCACACCCATCGCGGGATCATGCTCAAGGTCCTCAAGACCTCGACGACGGGCGACCGCCACGCGCGCAGCCTCGTCGTCCTCAGCCCCGGCTTCGCCGCCTGGTGGGGCAACGTCATGTCCACGCTGGTCACCAACGGCGCCGTCGTCTTCCGCCGGGACTGGGATCCCGAGGACGTCCCGCGGCTCGTCGAGGAGGAGGAACTGACGACCGTCGGGCTGGTGACGACCATGTGGCGGGAGATCCTGCGGCTCGACGATCTCGACAGCTACGACCTGAGCTCGCTCGAGACGATCGCCTCCACCGGGGAAACCCTCGACCCGACGACCATCGAACGCCTGGAAAATCAGATCTGCGATCACATCGCCAACGGCTACTCCTCGACGGAGATGCACGGGTCCCGCATCACGAACGACGAGATGGTCGGCGACCGGATCGAGAGCGTGGGCAAACCGATCATCGGCCAGCGCCTGCGCATCATCGACGAGGGCGGAGCCCCCACGGACACGGTCCCGACCGGCGACGTCGGCGAGATCATCATCAAGGGCCCGGACGCCCCGGTCTGGGCCTGGAACAACACCGAGAAAACCGAACAAGCCTTCCGCGAGGGGTGGTGGTACTCCGGCGATCTCGGCTACACGGACGAGGACGGCTACGTCTACCTCGAAGGGCGGGCGGACTTCATGATCACCTCGAAGGGGATGAAGGTGTTCCCGTCGCCGATCGAGGAGCGCCTGAACGCCCACCAGGCCGTCGAGGAATCAGCGGTCGTCGGCGTCGAGGACGAGGAGTACGGCGAGAAGGTCACCGCGATCGTCCAGCGAACCGACGCCGACCTCACCGCCGACGAACTCGACGAGTGGTGTCTCGACAGCGACAAGCTGGCCCGCTTCGAGCGCCCCCGTACGTACCATTTCACGGACGAACCCATCCCGCATACCGCCACGGGCAAACTCGATCGCCGGGGCGCCATGGACCTACTTTCCCAATAGCCACGCCCGACCCACCAAAAGAGCTAATGACGCCGCATCGCCCCATCTAACCCACGCGTTTCGATGGATTTCGCACTCACGGACGACCAGGCCGCGTTTCGCGACGAGTTCCGTGCGTGGCTGGGCGAGCACCTGCCCGAGGGATGGGCCCGCGGCGACTGGGCGCCCCCGGAAGACGAGGCCGACCGGAACGCCTTCCTCCGTGATTGGCAACGGACCATGGCCGAGGCCGGCTGGGCGGGCCCCAGCTGGCCGGAGGCATACGGCGGCATGGGCGCGACGCCGATTGAGGAACTGATCTACGAGGACGAACTCGCCCGCGTCAACGCCCCCCAGAACCCGAACGCGCTCGGGGAAGGGTTCGTCGGCCCCGCGCTGATCGAGCTCGGCACCGACTGGCAGAAGGAGCGCTTCCTGCCACACATCCTCGATTGCGAAGAGATCTGGTCGCAGGGCTACTCCGAACCGGCCCACGGCTCGGACATCGCCGGCCTGGAAACCCGCGCCGAAAAGGACGGCGACGAATGGGTGATCAACGGCCAAAAGATCTGGACGAGCTTCGCGCACATCGCCGACTGGATCATGCTCATGGCGCGCTCTGACTTCTCGGGGACGAAACACGAGGGCATTACCGCGCTCATCGTCGACGTGGGCCAGGCGGGCGTCGAGACCGAGCGCATCCGGCAGATCTCGGACGACCGGGAGTTCAACCAGGTCTACTTCGACGACGCCCGGGCGCCGGAGGCCCACGTCGTCGGCGAGGTCGGGGAGGGCTGGGAGGTCATCCGCACCATCTCGGCCTACGAACAGGCCGGGACGCGCGCCTTTGCCCTCCAGCGCCGGCTCAACGAGCTGATCCAGTACTGCCAAACGCACCAACGCGACGGGCGTCCGTTGGCCGAACACGAGGAGGTCCGCCGGCAACTCGCACGCTTCGACACCCGCCTCCGGGCCGCGCGGTTTCGGCGGTACCGGCAGGTCTCCGAACGCATCGACGACCCGGTACCGGGGCCGATGGGCACCATCGACACGATCATCAGCGACGACCTGGCCGTCGACCTCGAAGAATTCGCCATGGATCTGTTGGGCCCGGAGGCGACACTGTGGGAAGACGGACCCGAGGACGGCCGGTGGATCCACGACCACCTGGAAAGCTACGGCATGTGGATCGCGGGCGGCACGGGCGACATCTACCGGAACATCGTGGGCGAACAGGCACTCGGGCTCCCGAAGGACATCAAGAGCGACACGACGCACCGGCGCGAGGACTGATCGCATGCATCGACGAGGCACCCCATGGACGCACGACTGACCGACGAACAGGAGACGCTCCGGGAGACCGCCCGGGAGTTCATCGAGGACGCGGGCGGGACCGAAACCGCCCGGCGCAAGATGGCCGGCGAGGAGGGCGTCGTCGACGAGCTCTGGTCGGAGCTGGCGTCGCTCGATTACATGGCGATCACGGCGCCCCTGGCGTGCGGAGGATTCGGCGAGGGGATGGTCCATCTCGCCGCGCTCCTCGAGGCGCTCGGCCGCTACGCCGTCCCCGGCCCGTACCCGGAGACGTTGGCCTTCGCCGTGCCACTTATAAATCTCGTCGACGAGGAACGCCAGGCCCAGTATGTCGAGCCGATTATCGCCGGCGACCGCCGGCTGAGCCTCGCCCTCTACGACGACCGGCACGCCGGGCTGCCGGACGCGATCACCATGCGAGGCGACCGGACCGAGGACGGGTTTCGCTTAAAAGGGACCAAGACGCTCGTTCCGTACGGCGGCGCGGTCGACGACGTCATCGTGGCCGCGCGGACGCAAGACGGGACGGGATTCGACGGGCTCTCGCTCTTCCTAGTCGACCCATCGCGACCGGAGATCGAGACGACGCAGCTCGACAGCCTCGACCAAACGCGGCCCATGTACGAACTGCAGTTCGAGGAAGCCCTGCTGACCGAGGACGCACTCCTCGGTCCCGTCCACGAGGGCGGGGATGCCCTCGCCCGGGCCATCGACCGATACGCCGTCGCCGCGTACGCGATGCTCGTCGGGGCGGCCGACCGGGCCGTCGAACTCTCCGCCGAACACGGCAGGGAACGCACCCAGTACGGCCACCCCGTCGGGCGCTTCCAGGCGGTCAAACACCGGATCGTGGAGATGCAGCGCGACGCCGAACTGGCCCGCTCGCTCGTGTACTACGCCGCGTGGGCGCTCGACACCGATGCCCCGGACGCCCGCCTCGCCGTCGCGCAGATGCATGCCCTCGCCGGGGAACGGTTGCCCGGCATCTTCGCCGACGATATCTACAACCACGGCGGGATGGGCTTTACCTGGGACCACGACGCCCACATCTACCTGAAACAAGCCAGGGCCTGGAAGGCGTTCCTCGGTGGCCCGGACCGGCACTTAGAACGTGTCGCCGACATACGCGGATACGAAGACGGCCCACTGGCCGGCTATCCCGAGCTCACCGTCGAGCCGTATCGATAAGGAGAGACCCCGGTCTCGATCACTCGAGGCGCCGGTGCGCATACCAACACACCGTCAGTCCATCCAAACCGCCAACCCGCGTTACTTCCCGTCGAATTCGGGTTCCCGATCCTCGGCGAAGGCCGCCTGCCCCTCCTCGGCGTCCTCGGTTTCGAGCAGCTCGGTCGCGACGCGGTTGTCGTACGCGAGGCCCTCCTCCAGCCCGACTTGTTGGGCCACCGCGACCGACTCTTTGGTCGCCTGAATCGCGAGCGGGGCCTGCCCCGAAATCTGCTCGGCGAACGCCTCCACCTCCGCGTCGAGTTCGTCGGTCGGGTACACGTCGTTGACGAGCCCGGCATCGGCCGCACGTTTGGCCGAGAAGTGCTCGCCCTCCATGACGAGTTCCTTCGCGACGGCGGGGCCGGCCAACCGCACAAGGTACTGGATCCCGCCGGCCCCGGGGATAATGCCAAGCCCCGTCTCGGGGAGCCCGAAGGTGCTGTCCTCGCTCGCGAACCGGAGATCGCAGGCGAACGCGAGCTCGAGGCCGCCCCCCAGGCAGTAGCCCTGGATCTTGGCGATGATCGGGGCGGGAAACTCTCGGATGAACTCGCCGTAGCTCCGTTCGGAGCTCTCGCCCGGCGAGGCCTCCGAGAACTCGGTGACGTCGGCGCCGGCACAGAAGGCCCGATCGCCAGCACCTTCGAGGATAACAACGCGCAGGGCGACGCCATCGGCACCCTCGTTCTCGCCCTCGAGCGCTTCGAGCCCCGCGACGAGATCCTCACGAAGCTGTTGGTTCAACGTGTTCAACTTGTCCGGCCGATTCAGGGTCAGGGTGCCGACGCCGGTCGACTCGTCGAACGCCACGTTCACCGTCTCGAGGTCTGTGGCCATACCGGCCCATCGCGCACCGCCGTAAATAATCATACCACACCGATCGTAATCTACTCCTATACCTGCTCGGAGCAACCAGCAATGAGCAGTGAGGCCGCCGTCGCCGGCGCGTACGAGCACCCGACCAGGGAGGCCCCAAATAAGTCGACGCCCCAGCTCCACGCCGAGGTCGCCGCCGGCGCGCTCGAGGACGCCGGGCTCGACTTCGCGGACGTGGACGGCTACTTCACGGCCGGCATCCCCGGCTGGGTCCAATCGATGGTCGATTACCTCGGCCTCCAGAACCTGTCGTACTTCGACGGCACCGACGTCGGCGGCTCGTCGTATATCTCGCATGCCGGCCACGCCATGGCCGCCATCGCGCAGCGCAAGTGCGACGTGGCGCTGATCACCCTGGCGGGTCGCCCGCGAACCTCGTCCTCGCCGGGCTCCCGCGAGGGGACGCCCCAATACCCGTTCGAGGACCTCTACGGGCTCACGCCGGTCAACATGTACGCCCTCGCGGCCAAACGACACATGCACGAGTACGGGACGACGGCCGAACAACTCGCGGCGATCCGCGTCGCCGCCTCCGAGCATGCCCAGCATAACGACGACGCGATGTACCAGGATCCGGTGACCGTCGAGGATGTCGTGAACTCCCGCCTGGTGAGCGACCCGCTCCACCTGCTGGACTGCTGTGTCATCTCGGATGGCGGCGGGGCGATCGTGCTCGTGAGCCCCGAGAAGGCGGCCGAACTCGACCGCGCATGCGTCCCCGTGCTCGGCCACGGCGAGGCGATCAAACACCACAACGGCGGGGACATCGACCTTACCTATACGGCCGCGGTCGAATCCGGCCCGCGAGCTTTCGAGGAGGCGGGCGTGGAGCCCGCGGAGATCGACTACGTGTCCATCTACGATTCGTTCACGATCACGGTCTTGGAAACACTCGAGGACCTCGGCTTCTGCGAGAAGGGCGAAGGGGGAGGGTTCGTCGAAGGGGGCACCCTCGAAGCACCCGACGGCGAGCTCCCGTTCAACACCGACGGGGGCGGGCTCTGTAACAATCATCCCGGGAACCGGGGCGGGATGACCAAGATGATCGAGGCGGTCCGGCAGCTCCGCGGCGAGGCGAACGACCCGGTCCAGGTGCCCGACTGCGAGCTCGCCCTGGCCCACGGGACCGGCGGAAGCATCGGGACCCGCATGGGCAGCGTCACCCTCATTCTGGGGGCGGCACGATGAGTGACCTGCCCGCGCCGGTGCCGGAGACCAACCCCGAGACCGAACCGTACTGGGACGCGACGGCCGACGACGAGTTCCTGGTGAAACGCTGTACCTCGTGCGAGGAGGCGTTCCACTACCCCCGGGCCCATTGCCCCCATTGTCACGCCGACGAGACCGAGTGGATCGAGGCGAGTGGGAACGGTACGATCTACACGTACTCCGTCGTCCGGCAGGGACGCGGCCCATACGGGGAGGCGACGCCGTACGTGGTCGCCTACGTCGAACTGGTGGAGGGCCCGCGCATCGTCACCAACATCGTCGACGCCGAACCGGAGGAGCTCGAGATCGGGCAAGCAGTCACAGTCGTATTCGATACGACCGAAGGCGATCCGAAGCTCCCGCGATTTACCCCGTCTCGGTAACGGATCGGGGATGCCCCGAAGAGGCGGCACACGCCGACCTGTGCGCCCGTTCTCCGGTGACGATCCACCGGCCTACGGCGTGCACGTCAAGGGGCTTGTGAGCCCCGGTCGATGCTGACCATGGCGGGGATTATCCCGTTCCCATGGGGCTCTTGATCCCCGTCACCGGGCGTTCGGCGGTTTTCCCGCAGTAGTCGCCATCGCGGAACACTCTCCATCCGAGAAGCTGCGGAACAATCTTGTATACGGGCAGGTATACAGCAAAATATGTCCAAGAGCATCCGCGTGAGCGAGGAAACCCACGCGAGGCTCGCTGCGCTCAAAGGCGAGGACGAGACGTTCGATGACCTCTTGGCACGATTCATCCGTGAACGGCGGGACTCGATTCGCGAGGGAGCCGGACTTTGGGAAGACACGGACGCCGCCGAGAAAGCCCGCGCGAAACGACATGAAATGAAGGAGGGCGTCGGCACGGAATGACGGTGTGTAAGCTAACCCACGAGTAAACTCGTGGGCTTTCGGCATGGACTCCCGCTCTACCCCGAGGTCGGGTCGGCGATGTACTCGCCACTCGCGGTCATTGCCCCGCCGTTCGTGCGCACGCCTACGGGTGCGCCTCCCTCGGCCCCATTCTGGTGCCGAAGGAGCTCGAAGGCGATGTTCTTGGCTGCATTGTAATCGGCGTGGTTTGCATAGCCACACGCCTCGCAGCTGAATCGGTCCTGACTGGGTCGATTGTTCGGATCGACGTGATCACACGTCGAACAGCGCCGAGATGTCTTCGCGGGATCGACCTGTCGCACCTGGATGCCTCGTTCTGCCGCCTTGTATGAGACGAATGTGTAGAGTTGCCGGAACGCCCAGGCGTGCAGTCGCTTCGCGCCGGGCATGCGGTCTCGAATATCCGTCAGATCTTCGAAGGCGATGTGGGAACAGCCACGCGCGACCGCCTCCTCGACAATCCCGTTGGCGATCTCGTGTACCAGTATCGTGAACCGACCCGTCTCTGTTCGGCCGATCGATTGCATCGCCTCGTGGGCATCTCTGGAGCCGCATCGCTGTAATGCAGCACGTCGTTTCTCGTATTCGCGCCGCCAGTGATCGAGTGCGGATCCGGACCAGAACATCCCGGTCGACGTGACCGCGATATGCTCGATGCCGAGGTCCACGCCGAGAACCGTTCCGTTCTCGACGGGGTCGGGATCGTCCGCCTCAGCCCTTGTGCTGAGATGGAGGTACCACACATCACTCCGTTCGCGATAGTGGAGCGTCGCGCCGGTGATTTCGTATTCGTCTGATTCGAGGTATTCTTCGTGCGGTGTGCCTTCGCTATTCGTCGGCAGGACGTACGACCCCTCGATGCGACCGTCGACGGTGGCGAGTGAGGCGTACTCGGCGTGGAACGTTGCACTTCGTTTGTCGTACTCGAGGAACGCTGCGGTGAACGTCGGGAGACTCGCTGGCTTCCCTTGTTTCCATTTGGCGACCGTCGATTTCAGCGCCTCGACAGCCCGACGTCGCGCTGCCTGCACGTGGTTGGCATGCAGGTCGGTGGAGTCCCGTACCGTCTCGTAGGTCCGCTCGTGCAATTTCTCTGACTGCGTCAGCACGTAGCCGTCTTCTTGCCGAGCTCGATCGACCACGTGATTGGCCGCCCACCGAAACTGGTCGATCGTCTCATGGAGCAAATCAGCCTGCGCAGGGTCGACGGCGAGTTTGACCGGAACCGTCCGACGCAGCTCCATCGCTGCGTCTGGATCCGTACTTGGTGATAAAGGGGCGGTGGGGGAGGCCTCACGTGAGGCACGAACGGCTGTCAGCATTCACGACGCGCTTCCTCCCACGGCTGAAGTCGTGGGTTTCCGCGCTGTCACTCTATGATAGCAGCGTCCTGATCGATTATTTCGACGGCGACGAGCACGCGGCGACATACGTCGAAAACCACGCACATGAACGGGCGGCGGCCCCACCGTTGGTCCTGTTCGAAGTGTACCAGGGTGAAGTGTTCAAATCGGGACCGACGGATCTGGCCGCGATCGATCGGGCGCTCAGCTGGCTGACGGTGATCGACGTGACCGACGCGACCGCCCGGGCCGCGGCAGCACTACAGGAAGCCCTCCAAGAGACTGGCTCACCCCTGGCCGCGCGTGATGCATTCATCGCCGGCGCGGCGAAACGTCGCGGCGAACGGCTCGTCGTCGCCGACGCGGACTTCGATGTCGAGGGTATTACTGAGCAACTCGATATCGAGATACTGTGACCACATCCTCACGGCCATCAACGACCGACTTGACAGCGGTGGCCGCACGGTTGTGTTCCGGTTCGACACGTGGATCGGGATTCCGAGGGGTGAATCGGCATCGCGGCCTCGGGGTGGCTCGCGGCTACGTCCGGACTTATCAGCCGTAATGCCGCCGTCACGCGGTTGCGTTAGACGATGGAACGCCCCAACAAGAACCTTAGAGGCGGCGCGAGCGAACCGTCCCGATCAATCCCACTCCTCGCCGAGTCCCGGGCCCTCCAGCGGCCCGACCGGAAGGTTCCGACCCTCCCGCATCGCGAGGTTGACCTGTTCTTGCGTGGCGATGCCCTCGTCGACGACTTTCTTGGCCTCGTCGACCATGGCCGCCCAGATGCGGTTGACGACGAACCCGTAGTTCCGGGGATCGTCCTCGATCGTGATCCGTTCCTTGCCCAGGTCGTCCGCCAGTTCCTCGGCGAATTCGATCACCTCGGGATCGGTCTGGGGCGCCTCGACGATCTCGACGAAATCCATGATCTGGGCCGGACTGAAAAAGTGTGTCCCGGCGACACGCGAGGAATCCTCGACGAGGTTGGCCAACGCGGTAATCGAGAACCCGCTCGTGTTGGTGAACAGGGGCACGTCCTCCGTCAGCGCATCCAGATCGCGGAACACCTCGCCCTTGATCGCCAGATCCTCCGTCACAGCCTCGAGGACGAAATCCGCCCCGGCGACGGTCTCCTCGAGGTCGGTCGACAGCGTCAACCGGTCGAGGGCGCCCTCGCGTTCCTCTTCGCTAAGATAGCCCCCTTCGACCGCGCTGTCCAGCCCGAAATTGCCGTGCTTGATCCGTTCCTCGGCCTCCTCGAGCACATCGGCCTGGATGTCGTGGATGGTCACCGCATAACCCTGCTGAAGCATCGCCTGTCCGATCCCGCTGCCCATGATGCCACCGCCGACGATGGCGACCTGATCTACGATCGGCATGCCGTGAACCTGCTGATCCGAACGAGTTAGATGTTGTTATCAACCGGGCAGCGCCGTCCGGGAACGTTGACGCGCATCCAGACGAAAGATTGAGATTGAGAATGCCTCCCGGAGCTAGGCAATCTTTCGAAATCCGCGAACGCTTCCTCACCAGCTACGATCGCAAGCCCAGATTCAGTAAAATTCGTCCTGGTCGACCCACTCGGTCTCGATCCGGTACTCCTCGACCAGCTCGTCCCAGTCATCCGGAAACTCGATTTGCATGGTGACCGGCCCGCCGATCGACTTCCCGATGTTCGCGTTGACGCGCCCGCCGCCGCCGATCATCAGGATCTTGATGTACTCGGGATCGCTGATCTGCGGGAGTTGCGTGCGATCGACTTTGCCCCGGTCCACGGAAGCCTTGATCGGGGCACTCACCCCGCCGCGCGAGTACTTGTACCGCGGCACGTGCGAGTTGTCCACGATGAACTCTTTGACCTCCTGTTTGGACATCCCGGCCCGCTCGAGCTCCTCGGCGTTGTAGGGATTCAGAATCGCGAACCACGTTGCTGAGAAACATCCGATGCACGGGCGCGAGCGGCCTACACGTGGCTCTCCCCGGCCCCCTATGCCGTATCGTCCCTCCAGTCACAACGACGCCACGAAATCCCGTAGCACGGCATTGAACCGCTCGGGTTCCTCGACGGTAATACAGTGGCCGCTTTCCTCGAACAGTTCGAAGCGGCTGTCCGGCACGAGCTCGGCCACGTGTTTGACGGCTTCGACACTCGCGAACGTCTCGTCGGCCCCGGCGCACACCAGCATGGGTACGTCGAGAGCTGACAAGTCACTCGGCTGCTCCCCCAGGGTGTCCGCATAAATCGCGGTCTTGACGGCGGGGGGCGTGCGCGAGGCCTCGTCGAACATCATCGTTTCCAGTTCCCGGGACGGCGCATCGTTGACCAACATCTCGTTCGCTCGTTCGATGAGTCCCAGGTGATCGCTCTGAATATAGGACAAGGTATTGCTCAGTTCCTCCAGGCTCATGCGGCCGTATGGGTATCCTTCCTGGGCCAACGGGGTCAGTTCGCTGTCGACATTCACCAGTCCTCGGACCCGATCCGAGCCGAACTGTTCGACGTACGCCCACGTGACCCCCGCCCCCATCGACCACCCGACCAACACGACATCGTCCAGCTGGCGTTGCCGGAGAAACGCGTCGAGATCGCGGGCATACTGAGACACGGTATGGCCGTCCTCGGTGTGCTCGGAGCGGCCGTGACCGCGAAAATCGAACGCCACGGTCCGGTGGTCGGCCGACAGCGACGTCAACTGGGCCTCGAAGAACCGCAGCCCCATCCACGCCCCATGGAGGAAGACGAGCGGTTGCCCCTCGCCGTAGTCTTCATAATAGATGCTGGCCCCATTGCACTCGCTCACAGGCATACCCACACATTTCCACGCCGATGGATAGATTGTTTCGACAGGTGCCAGGCGGGACAGCCTGGCCGAGGGGAGGTCACATCCGCGGCGGGACTGATCGGACGGGTCTTCCCGTATTATCCTTCCCCGCGTGTCCACTATCGACCCTCACACCCGCCAGGATTTCTGGGGACCTGGCTACGGCCACAGCCGATACAGGCCCGAGTACAGGAGCGCCCCCAACGGTTTCCAGTGGCACTGGATCCGGAGAGCCGTCACGAACGAGGACATGGCGTCGGCGTGCTCGCCCCGGCGTTGCTGGCCCCGCCCCTCCTCGTAGTACGCCCGCATCCGCACGCCCGGGAGGTAGGGTTCGGCCGCGGGGACCCGCTCCGCGAGCAGCTCCGCGAGCCGATGGCGCGCCTGCGCCGACAACGCCCGGGAGCCCGCGGCGCTCAGGCCACCCTCGTGCTTGCGGATCGTGACGAGGTCGGGACACAAGCAGACGCCGGCCGTGGCTGCCGCCTCCACGATGAACAAGTGGTCCTCGAACCGCGTCAGCTCCTCCTCGAACCGGACCGGGGCGCGGGCCGTGTCGAGGAGGATCGAGGAGGTCAGCGAGGAAAGGTCGCCCACGAGCACCCCCTGGATGAACGCGTCCGTAGACATCGGCGTCCCCTCGACGCAGAGCCCGGAGTCCGTCCGGGACATCCGCGCGACCTGACGCGCGAGCTTGTCCGGCGCCCAGAGATCATCGGCATCCAGGAAGGCCACCAACCGCGTTTCGACGCGGTCCAGGCCCCGGTTCCGCGCCCACGCCGGGCCCCGCCCCGCGTCATCCTCGACGACGTGGACCTCCGTCGGGACCGACTGTGCCTCGACCGACGCGATCGCCTCCTCCAGATAGTCCCCGGGCGTATGCGCGGGACTGTACGGGATGATCACGCCGACCGGCGCGTCGATGTCGGGTTGCTCGCCACCGCCGCCGGGTGCGCGATTCACAGGTACCCGAAGGCCTCGAGCCGGTCGCGGACCGAGGCATCGTAGGTGATGGCCTCGGTGCCAAACTTGGGTCGGCTCTCCGCTTTGTGCGCCCGCACCTGCTCCCGGAGGGCCTCGACGGCTTCCGCATCGCCACGAATCGCTTCGAGCTCTCCGTCGAGCAGGTCCACCCGGGCGTCGCCGCGGATCGCGGCGATGTCGTGGCGGATGTCGGCGGTCTCGGCGCCGTCCGGATCGACGGGACTCCCCGGGGCCTCGGGATTGTGGATGAACTCGGTCAGGGAAAGCGTATCCTCCGTCACGCCCAACACGTCCTCGCCTCGGAACGACGCGGTGGCGTCGGCGTCGAACTCCATGCCCTGGCGGTCCAGCGCTGCGAACGTGGTCGCGGGAAGCGAGAGGATGTTCACCGTGTGCGGGACGGTCCGGGGCGATACTTCGGGCCCGAAGACGATCAGCGGGACGTGCAGGCGCTCCTCGTCGAGCTCGCGCGCCCGGCGGAACCAGATCCCGTGATCGGCGGTCAGCACGACGAACGTCCCGTCCGCGACGAGGTCGCGCACGAGCGGACCCAGTCGACGATCGGTATCCCATACGGCCGCCTGCAACAGGCGGTACATGTCCGTCCCGTCGTACGCCGGGTCGGCCTGGATCCGTTCGTAGATCTCCTGGCCGTTCCGACCGATCGGGAGGTCCTCCCGGCGGTACCCGTCGGCGAACCGCGCGAGCGCCTCGTCGCTGGCGTCCAGGGGCGGATGGATGTCCATGTAGTTCGCGACCACGAACGCCTCCGAATCCGCCTCCGCGAGGAAGGCCCGGATGCGGCGGTTCATCGTCTCGGCGTACTGATAGGTGAGTGCGTCGTCGGCCACCTCTCGGGGAATATTCGCGGCGTCCCGCCAGTTCCACCACTTGAAGGCGAGGCCATTGGTCAACGACCGGATCGGCGTGCCCCCGTCCCTCACAAACTCGACATAGTCCGTCAGCTTCCCCAGCCCCGCACCCGAGCTGGCGTAGTCCTTCGGATCGTTGCCGGACGGGAACACCATGTACTGCGCGCGAAGGAGGTCGTTCACCTCGTCGAAGCCACGTCCCAATCCGTTGGAAAGATAGGGATTGGCCGAGATCAACAGCGATTCATGGGTATCCCCGAGGACTTCCGCGATCGTCGTCGGCCCTTTGGATAGATAGGGAAACGCCTCGTGCATCCCCGTCTCCGAGGGGAACTGCCCGGTGAAAAACGATCCATGGGAAGACGGGCTCGACGGGCCCGGAACGTACGCGTGCTCGAAGACCACCCCCCGTTCGTCCGCCAGCGCCTCAAGGATCGGCATCGTGTCCGGACCGTCCCGTGCAAAGGGCGTCACCCCATACGACAGGGAGTCGAGGACGATCCAGACGACATCCATGGAGGGCGGAAGCTTCGCGGACGTATTATACGCTCCGGTGGTATCATGTGGGAGAATCCCCTGTGGCGTTAGCCGACACGACGAGTCGCGGCATCCACCCGAGGAATACGATAGGGCCATCCCCAGTCTTGGGGACGAACCGCCCGAGGCGCTGTCGTCACGGCACTCGCGAACCCTACCTCCCGGGCCGCGCGTCGGACCGACGGATTATGGGCGCCGTAGGGATATGAGAGGTGTGCAGGGGGCTCCCCAAGGAGGTCCGCTAAGAACGATCGGGATCGTTCGAGATCGTCCACGACGCCCGACGACGAGCGGGCCGTCAGCGGCCGGTGTTCGTGTCCATGCGAAGCCACGGTTACGAGGCGATGGTCACTAAGTCGACGAAGCTCATCGGGGGAGAGTGGCTGTGCGTTCGGGGCCTCCGGTTTGCCGAGCGCGGCAAGCGCGGCTTCGCGACGTGACGCAGACGCGAACTTGAGGTCGCCTCGTATCTCTTCGTAGGCCGTCCGAATCGCCGCGTCGGAGGTCAACTCGTACTCCACCGCCCGCCCACCCAGATCGATCTTGACATGTTCGTTTGCGTCGAGCCCGGCCATCAACCGTTGTTCGAAGGGCGCCTGGCGCTCCTCGACGAGCGCTGTCGATACGAACACGGTCGCTGGGAGCTCGTGCTCTTCCAGAACGAACAGGACCTCTTCGGCGAAGTCGGCATACCCGTCGTCGAAGGTGATCGCGACGGCGCCATCGTCGATCGGTGTGTCCCGGCGCACGTACGAAGCGACGTCGCCGTACGGCACGATGGGACGGGAGCGGATCAACTCCTCGAGCTGGCCTACGAAGGCCTCCGGCGAGACGGCGTACCGCCATGGCCCCCAGTCCCTATTGCTCGTATCGGAAACGGCGTGGTACATGGCGACGGTCGGGGATCGGTCCGCACGCCGAGGGGACTTGAACCGGGCGAGGAGGTCATGAGCCCTCCATCGCCATTTACGGAATACCACGGGCCGCCGATCGTAGTGAAGCGAGTAAAGGGTACCGTCCCTCCGATTCCCGTCGCTTCCAAATACCGACCCCCCTGCCGTCCGAAATCCTCATACAGCCGCGCTGGCGTCATAGACCGTGGAAGGAACGAGGTTACTGTATCTCTATGGAGGGACGGGAAGCGGGAAGACCGTACTCCTGCGACTGTTGGACGGCCATCCCGAGGTCGCCGTCACGCCAATCCACGACAAGTTCCCGGAGGCGTTCGCGCGATCCAACCTCGATGGATTTCCCGTCGAACGAACGACGAGTCAGATCGCCGGCGACCGACACCTGGATCTCCACCGGTTTCAAACGGCGCTGACGGAAAGCCGGTACAACAGACTCCAGGGTGCCCACCACGGACGCCCGGTGCGGTTCGCCGCCTCAAGCCGTGACCTCCAGGGTCGGCCGATGGCCGGCTTCGACTTCTACGCATTCGAAGAAACATGGATCGACCGGGTATACCAACGCGCGGACATGGATCCCCATGCCATCCTCTACGAAATCTTCGACTCACTGTTCGCCCATTGGGACAGATATCCTTACGATTCCGACACCTGCAAGTACTTCGTGGGGCTCGGCGCGCCGAATCCGCGCTCTATCACGTACACACTGGAACATTGGCCAGAGGCGCGAGTGGTGTTCCTCCGACGGGATCCACGCGGCTGTATTGCCTCGAAAGCCCAGAAAGTCGAGGAGGCGACCGCCTACGACCTGCTGCGAAGGGGACGGATGTACAACGTCCGCGCGATGAACGATATCGCCCGGACCCTCCAGGACCGGTATCAAAATCGCGTGAAGATCGTCGAATTCGACGAACTCATCCTGAATAGCGAGACGGTGATGGATGACATCCGTACGTTTCTCCGCATCGAGCACGATTCCATCTTGGAACGGGCGACGTTTTGCGGAGAAGATCTGGATTCGTACAACCAAGATTACATCGGCCAGATCAACGATCAATGGAGCGATCTCCTCACCGCCGACGAAAAGCGACTCGCCAGTCTCCAGCTCGGGAACCCTTCACCTGGGGATTTCCGGCCACGGGTACTGCTTCACTTCACGGAGTCGTTACTGCGGTTACGACTCCAATCTACGATTCGATATGCCGAGACGCTCGCCAAGGCCTCCGACCTTTATCCATGAGGACAATAACTGGAATGATAGGATGGGACGCAACATAGGTTCTCGGAGCCACCAGATCATCGACATTTCCGTCCTACGACGTTCAACGGGAGGAGCGTGTTCGACCTTGGGGAGGTGCTGATCACATGGGATCAGCCGAACGCTCCCCGAGAACGCCCCCGAACGTGTTGCTCGTCGTGCTAGATTCCGTCCGTGCCAGGAACACCAGCCTGCACGGATATGCCCGCACTACCACTCCATTTCTTGAAAAATTTGCCGAGCGATCGACTGCGTATACACAAGCTCGCGCACCGAGTACCTACAGCATCACCAGCCACGTGTCAATGTTCACGAACATGCACGTGGAGGAACACCAGGCGGTCGAGAACACCGCTTCCATCGACGTGGATAGCACCATCTGGCGTGAAATCGCGTCTAACTACGGGTACGCGACCGGTCTGTTCACGCCGAATGCCGTCATCGCCGATGCCTCGAACCTCCACGAGGCATTCGACACGACCGAAACAGCACGTTTCAGTCCACTCAAATATATGGATTGGCAACTTTTTGCGGATGCCTACAACCCGATGAGCAACCTCGAACGCTCAAAGTTCGAGCATGTCACGGCGAGCCTTTTGCATGACCAGCCAATCCGATCGGCGCTGAACTGTGCATCGGCGTACGTGTTTCCACGCGCCAAGTCCGTCTTCGGCGCATTATTCCAGGAGGAATATCGGAAACTTCCGGGTGACAAGTACATCTCGGCTTTCCTCGACTGGGAGGGCTCGACGGGGGCACCGTGGGCCGCCTGTATCAACCTGCTCGATGCCCATGCGCCGTACCACCCCCTCGAGGAGTTCCGAGAGTGGAGCACCGGCAGCTACGTGAAGCGAACGGACGAAATCTTGACAGACGGTCGCTGGGATTTGCTGAGGGAGGCGATTGACCATTACGACGCCTGTATCCTACAGTCGGACCAGTTCGTTGCACACCTTCTCGACCAGCTGGAGGATCGGGGGACGCTGGATGACACCCTGGTGATCATCACCAGCGACCATGGGCTCGGGTTCGGTGAATCGTCGCACTTGTATCCGGAGGTGAAGATGGCCCGGAAAAAGTGGGGCCTCCATGAAGTGCTCACGCACGTCCCCTTGCTGGTGAAGTATCCTGGCCAACACACTTCGACGATCGAGAACAGGGTAGCGACGCTGACAAACATTCCCCGTCTGATCCGAGGGGTGATCGGTGAGAAAACCGGTGACCCGCTTGTCGACGACGGGGTCGCGCTCTCGTCAACTGGGAGATTGTTCGAGCACGACGCCCCTCTTTACCACCAAGTCGAGTTCTTGGAGAAATGCATCGGTCCCTGGCGCGCCGTCTATGAGAACAGCGAGGGCATGGCACGGAAGTACATGGTTCGGGACGGGGACGACGTTATCGTCGAGATACCGGACGCCCAATCAGCTACCGTCGTTGACGGCGACGCCAAAGCGATGGTGCACGATAACTTCTCCACGCTGAATGAGTCGGGGATATCACGGGGCACGAATGAAATCTCCGAGGAGCTGACGGAACATCTGCGCCATCTGGGATACCACGAATAGCGAATAGCTGAAGGACCGGCCCTGACCAGCTGGTCGCGCAACCGACGAAGAATCCGTAGGAAGGTTTATTGACTCGATTTAACTCCTTAACCCTATGCCCCCTGAAGTGACAGCGATCGTTCCAATCAAAGAGCACAGCGAACGGCTCCCTCGCAAGAACTTCCGGGAGTTCAACGGGAGGCCTCTCTACCACTGGATCTTGGATACACTCCTCGCTGTACCTGAGATCGATCACGTCGTCGTGAACACCGACGCCGACGAGGTGATGAACGAGGCCCCGAAACATTTCGACGTGGAGGTTTCTGAACGGCCGGAACGCCTAAGGGATGATGAGACCACTTCACGGATTATCGAGTACGAGGTCGAAAGGACCGAGGCTGACGTGTATTTGCATACGTACTGTACCTGTCCATTACTGAGCGCAGGCACAATTTCCCGGGCCATTAGGGCGTTCGTCGAGAGCGACGATCACGATGCGATCCTCCCGTTAATGGCACACCACGAACGGTTCTACGATGCCGACTTGGAACCGATTAATCACGATCCCCAGAACGTCGTACCCTCCCAGGAACTGTCGCCGGTTTTCGAGGAGACCAGTACCCTGTTCGTTTACACGGCCGAGACCCTCAAGCGGGCCGGCAGTCGGATCGGCACGAATCCCCTTCCCATCGAGATCGACGAACAGGAAGCCATCGAGATCGATCACGAATCGGACTTCGAATTGGCGGAGGCCGTCCACGCACGCCGGACCGACCGCACAGAGTAAGGTCGTCGACCCTCGGAATGTGCAGCGGGGCCATCTTTTGTCGAGGGCCGTGCGGGACCGCACATATATATTCGGCAAGTCAGGAAAAAGCGCATGGACTGTCATATTTGTGGCTCCGAAGCGATCGTCGATGCGTATCCCGGACCGATCAGGGCCGGCGGGGTGGAGTCTGGATATACCGACGAGTACGAAGTCAAACGCTGTCAGGACTGCACGGTCGAATTCTTGGCGCCGTTTGACAGCGCACTGCTTGGACATTACGACTATGAAACCGACGAATACTGGCAGGGCCACCAGGGACTAAAGAGCCCGGAGGAGATTTATGCCCAACACGACCCGATTCAACTCACGTGGTTGCACAAAATCGGCGTCAACCGGTTCCGTAACCGTCGGGTCGCCGACTACGGCTGTGGTGCGGGACAATTCCTAGACATGCTCCTGGGCGTCGCAGACGAGACCGTCGCCGTGGACCCTGCCGAGCACTTCCACGACCATCTTTCCAGCAAAGGGCATCATGTGTCCAGTTACGCCCATGAACTCGATGAGGAATCGATCGATCTTGGTACCACTTTCACCACTGCCGAACACCTCGAGGACCCCGTGGCCTTTTTCGAGAGTATCCACGACTCCCTTCGGCAGGGGGGCGACTTGTTCGTCGGAGTCCCGAACCAAGATGATTTCCTGATCGACCTCGTCCCGGCCTTCGAACCCTTTTACTACCGGCGGTCACACCTCTTCTACTTCACCACCAGGGCTCTCAAGACCGCCCTCCGGCAGGCTGGTTTCGAAACAGTCGGCGAAGACTACATGCACAAGTGGGATCTCATGAACATGGTCGGTTGGGCCCTAGATGGCGAGCCTGGCGGACATCCGATGGGCAAGCTGTTCGATGGCGCGACCGAAGACATCTTTCGCCGAAATATCGAACGGGAAGGAATCTCCTCTCACATTCTTCTCCATGCCCGGCGGCCTCTACCATGATTCAGAACCGATGACGTGGGATTACCCTGGTCGGAGCGATCACGGCGGAATTGTGCGATGGGTAAATCAGCTCCAGCTAATCCACAGATCGAAATGCCATCTCAACCAGTCCGCCAGGTCGGCTCCCAGGCCGAGGCGTATTGATTTGTCAACAAAACCGGGGCTTCGAGAAACATGACCGAGGTCTCGCTGATCATCCGAACCCACAACGAGGAAAAGTGGATCGGTGAGTGTCTTCGCGCTGTCGATGCGCAGACGTTCAGGGACTTCGAGATCGTTCTCGTCGACAACCTGAGTACGGACAAAACCGTCGAGAAGGCCCGAACGCTCCGCCCGGATCTCTCCCTTCTCGAAATCGAGGAATACCTGCCCGGAATGGCGCTCAACGAAGGAATTAGGGCGTCCTCTGGCGAGTACGTCGTTTGTTTATCCGCCCACTGCGTGCCCGTCGACACGGCATGGCTGACGAAGCTACGACGAAACTTCGACGAGCATGAGGACGTGGCCGGGGTCTACGGCCGTCAGCTGCCGATCGAGTCCTCCGACCCAGTGGACAAGCGTGACCTGCTGCGAACATTCGGTCCGGAAAAGCGGATCCAGACCCGGGATACGTTCTTTCATAACGCCAATAGTATGATCAGTCGTGAGATCTGGGAGAAGTTCTCCTTCGATGAAGAAGTGAATAACATCGAGGACCAGATCTGGGCGAATGTGGTCCTTGAGGCAGGCTATTCGATCGTGTATGAACCGGAGGCGGCCGTCTATCATCACCACGGAATCAACCAAGGGAACGACCGGACCCGATTGCGCAACGTCTTGCGGACGATGGAGAAAAACCAAATCTTGAGTGCCGACGACCCCGCCGCTAACCTCGAACGCAATCCATTCGATCCCGCGGAAGCCGACATCGTTTCCTTCATTCCTGTGCGAAAGGATGCGGACACCTCGATTGACTCGAGTAGCGCTCTGATACGAGAGACGATCGATGCCGCCGCGGAATCGACGTACGTCGATGACATCTTCGTGACTACCGATTCGAAGCAATTAGCCGAGCGGACCCAAGCGTGGGGGGCAACGGCGGGGGTTCTTCGACCGGAGGAACTCTCCGCCTCGCATGTCGATGTGGTTGACGTGTATCGTTACACGCTGGAGCAGCTGGAGGAAGACAATCGGTTCCCAGATCTGGTTGTTACCCTGGATATTACCCACCCCTTCCGCCCTCCAGCATTTGTCGACGCAGTTGTCGAGTATCTCGTAGAAAACGGCCACGACACCGTCGTCCCGGTGTATCCGGAGCGACGGCCCACCTGGATTCGGGAAAGCAACGAGTTACAGCGACTCAATGAAAACGGCGTACGGTCGGAACGGGAACCAGTCCAGATTGGGCTGTTCAGCCTCGGGACAGTGATGTACCCCCACATCCTCCGAAGCGGAGACCGACTCTCTGGTGACGTCGGTCTGTACGCGGTTGACAATCCCCTGGCAGTCATCGAAATTCGGGACCAGGAAGATCTCGAATACTGGGAACGGTTGCGCGACCTTCCAAAGAGCCTGGAAACCGAGGCGTTCTGGTGAGCGGTCATCGGGTGGACGTACTTGGTTGAAGGTATCAGCCACCTTGTGAAGAATCTTATAATCGCCTGATAGATGGAATTCTCCCTTTTAGCGAGTTCCATGTACCTCTCATGTTTATTTATCCGTCAAGACTTCGGGATTGACGAGTTTGTCAGGTGATCCACCTTGCAATACGCGGGCGATCCGTTCGGCGTTGATTCGCACCGATCGTTCCGCGTACCCTTCGGTTCCCCCAGCGATATGCGGAGTGACGTACACCCGATCGGAGTGTAACAAAGGATTGTCCGGAGCGGGCGGCTCCTTGGCCATCACGTCGAGTGCGACTCCAGCCAACCGGTCCGCCTCAACCGCATCGATCAGCGCATTCTCATCGACTACCGCCCCCCGCGAGGTGTTTATCAGGTATCCTCCCTCGAGCGCCGCCAAATCCTGCCGGCTTACCATCTCCCGCGTCCGTTCAGTCAGAGGGACGTGGATCGTCACGATGTCCGCATCCTCGTACAACGTCGCCTTATCCGTGAGTGAGATTCCCTGCGATTTGTACCCTTCCCCACCCTTTCGGGGATAGATGTCGGATTCCAGTTCGCCGCTGACGTAGGGGTCATAGGCGGTGACCTCCGCCCCAAATTGTTGTGCCGCGATAGTCGCGATGCGTGAACCGATAGTGCCGAGACCCACCACGCCGAGGCACTTTCCCTGAAGTTCGCCTACCGTGGTCTGGCCCTGTACCCACTTCCCGTTGGCTGTCCGCTCGAACATTTCGGGAAGTCGATGGGTCAATGAAAATATGACCCCGAAGGTATGTTCAACAACCCCCGGCGCCGGCGCATTGGGGGTATGCGTGACCATGATCTCGGCTTCAGTGGCCGCATCCACGTCTACATGATCGTAGCCAGAACCACAGGTGGCTACGTGCTCGAGGTTCGGACTGCAGGCAATGACCGCTTCGGTGATCGCGCCGACTCGAATGTACAAGGAACGGTACGGTTCGAGGTCGTGCTCAGAATCGATCGAGGTCGAAATATCACCGGAAGAAAGCCGAATATGATCCACTTCGTATCCTTCCAGGAGTTCCCGAAAGAGGTCGACGGGCATCTGGCGAACCTCGCTATCGATAATCGCGACATCTGACATGCGAGACCGGTAGATTCCGTCTGCTGATAAACCAACCGTGAACGAAAGCAGAGCCTTCGCCGGAGCCGTCGGTGGGGAACAGATACTGGACGGTTCGCACGGCGACGATGCTCGACCGTTCGGATCGTCCTCCGGCGATAGCCGAGAGCCGTGCCCGGTCGCATTGTCGAGGGTCCCAGGCAAACACTCGATTGATCACGATCGAGCCAGTAGTTATCGCCGGATCGAATTTGAATTCGCGACCCCGGACGTTAACGTTATCCGGCCAACGGACGCCCCTTCGATGAATGGATGTCCTGGTGACCGGCGGCGCCGGCTTCATCGGCAGCCATATCGCCCGCGGGCTCGCCGGCGCCGGCCACGACGTCACGATCCTCGACAACCTCGAACCCTACTACGCGCTCGGCATCAAGGAACACAATCTCCAAGCCGCCCGGACGGCCGCCGAAGCGAACGACGGCTCGATCGAGTTCGTCGAGGGCTCGATCACCGACGATTCACTCGTGGACGAACTCACCTCAAAGGCCGACATCGTCTACCACCAGGCCGCCCAGGCCGGCGTCCGCACAAGCCTCGAAGAGCCGAAAAAGGTCAACGCGTACAACGTCGACGGCACGATCAACGTCCTCGAGGCCGCCCGGACACACGACATCCAACGCGTCGTCGTCGCCTCCTCGTCGTCGGTGTACGGCAAACCCGAGTACCTCCCCTACGACGAGGCCCACCCCACGACCCCGGTCTCCCCGTACGGCGTCTCCAAGCTCGCGACCGAACAGTACGCCCGCGTCTACCACGAGGCCTACGGCCTCCCGACCGTCTCGCTGCGCTATTTCACCGTCTACGGGCCCCGGATGCGCCCGAACATGGCCATGACGAACTTCGTCTCCAGGTGTCTCCACGGCGAACCCCCGGAGATCTACGGCGACGGCGCCCAAACCCGCGATTTCACCTACGTCGACGACGTCGTCCGCGTGAACACCCAGCTGCTCGCCGACGATTCAGCCGACGGCGAGATCCTGAACATCGGCTCGACGGACAACATCGACGTCCTCACGCTCGCGAAAACCATTCGGGACGCCATCGATCCCGAGCTTGACCTCGTCTTCACCGACGAACGCCCCGGCGACGCCGCACACACCCACGCCGACGTCTCCAAGGCCAACCGCCTGCTCGATTACGAACCCACCGTCGACATCCGGGAGGGCGTCGAACGCTTTATCGCGTGGTACAAGGACAACAAGGACTGGTACGATCCGCTGGTGCGGGAGTCGTGAACGCCTAGTCGCATTCGATTTCGCCCGAGACGGAAAGCATCGCGAGGTCGAAATGACACAGAACGTTGATTCCGATTCTGATACGCACGGCACCGCCTCGACGGACGGGTCCCCAAACTGGACCCCCGAGTGAGGGTCGAGCCCGAGTCCTGAAACCGCCCGACGACAGGCCGGTCTCCCCCCGGGTGGGAAGTCGCGTCGTTTTACGGCCCGGAGGATGGCACTCGACAGCGCACGCTTCTCCCTTGCCCCGGATGAGCCGCGCTTCACTACGGGAACCTCCTGGCAGTGGTCCTCAGGGTAACGTGCTGAGTAAGGAGCAGGGAACGTCAAGCCGACGCTGCTGGCTCGGAACCGTCACCGAGCGACTTGGTGAGCTCGACCTCGATCTTCACCGTGTCATAGGGGACATGAGGCTTCTTCGCGCCCCCCTCTTCGAAAGTGCACGATGCGGTACTCGTGCAGGAGCTGAAGATCGTCGTGAACCTGTCGAACGTCCCGGTCGAGACGGTCGGCGAGGTCTCGCATGCTCTCTGCGGGGGCATCCATCAGACTCCGCACCAGCTCAAGGCGGCGAGGCGTGAGGATACGCTGAAGTCGGCTGGCGTCTTGGACGTTGACGACGTGGGGGACCTCTTCGCCCTGCTCCCAGCGCTCCATACGGTCCAAGGCACGCTCCTTGTGGTCCTCGAACGGCTTCGACGTGATTCGAAGTATCGAGGGGTACTCGACATCCTCCGGCAGTTCGTTGGCGCGTTCTGGCGAATTCTTGCTCATGGATACGTTCGACCTCGACCTCGCCGACATCTATCGCGCGCTCGCTTACTACTACGACCCCCTGAACCGTCGCAAGTAGAGGAAGAACACCGTAAACGTGCCCGCGGTGATGATGCTCGGGATGGTCAACGGGCCATAGGCAAACGACCCCGTCACGATCATCTCCCCGCCGATCAGCAGGACGCCGACGAAGGCGAGGCCCGTGAACAACCGGATGCCGGCGAAGAACCCACGCCGGAGAAAATCGCCTCGACTTGCTTGTCATGATAGGCCTCGCTCTGCTCGGCAACCCGCCCGCGCTCGAACCCGTAGTGGTCGTAGGTCTTT
>CAZAYR010000013.1:0-32542 GCA_964489365.1 uncultured Salinarchaeum sp. | reverse complement strand
GGACATCAAGGACGTGTCGGCGGCGGAGGCCTGGGACGCCATTTTCGGATACACGCTCCTGCTCGACGTCTCCGTGCGGGGCGAGCAGGACCGTTCGAACCGGAAATCCTACGATACGTTCACGGTCGTCGGGCCGAGCGTCGTGACGGCGGACGAGGTCTTTGACCCCCAGGACCTGCGCATGCAGTTGTCGCTCAACGGGGAGACGAAGCAGGACGCCTCCACGGCGGACATGGTCTATACGTGTGCGGACGTGGTCCAATATGCCTCGCTCGGGACGACGCTGCACGCCGGCGACATCATCACTACGGGCACGCCACAGGGTGTGAGCGCGCTCGCCGACGGGGATCGGATCCACGCGGAGATCGAGGAGATCGGCGAGATGACCGTCGACGTGCGCGAGCGGGACGTGCGGTTCGCGGACGTCGACGTCGCGCGTGGCGGGCAACGGTAGGGGTCGACCAGCACCTATTTCGCTCGGCCGTGCGGAATGGCGGACACATGTCCCGTGAGCGTAGTGAGCGACCGGTCGTCGTGGTCGGTGCGGGCCCGGTCGGCATGAGCGCGGCCCTGGCGTTACACGCACGGGGCGTGCCGGCGGTGATCCTCGAACGGGATCCCGAAGATCGCGAACGTCCGGGGAGCCGGGCGATCTACGTCCACGGCTCGACGCTGCGGGCCTGGGAGCGGATGCACCCGACGCTCGGAACCAGGATCGTCGACGACGGCTTCGTCTGGGCGACGCGGCGGACCGTCTACGAGGGCCAGGAGGTGTTCTCACGGACCTACGAGACCCCCGGCGGACACGGGGACATCCCGCATTTCACCAGCATCCCCCAGATCTGGACGGAGGATCACCTCCTCGACGCGGTCGAGGAGGCCGACATCGACATCCACTGGGGCGACGGAGTCACGGAGGTCGCGTCGACGGCCGACGGGGTCACGGTTGAAACCGAGCGCGGCGAGGTGTGGGAGACCGACTTCGTCGTCGGCGCCGATGGGGCGGAATCGGCGGTCCGCGAGGCCATCGGCGCCACCTTCGAAGGTGACCGCTCCGAGAACGCCTACATTATCGTCGACCTGGACGAAGTTGAGTCGGGCGGGCTCCCCCGGGAACGCGTGTTCCACTACGGCCACCCCGGCGCGGACGGCCGGAACGTCCTCCTCGTCCCCTTCGCGGGCGGGTGGCGGCTCGACATCCAATGTCGCGACGACGAGGATCCGGAGGCGCTGTCGACGGATGCCCGTCTCGAGGAATTCGTCCGGGCGATCATGGGCGAGGAATATGTGGGACGGGTCGACTGGGTCTCGACGTACTACTTCCTCCAGGTCATGGCTGACCGGTTCGTCGACGACCACCGGCGGGTACTGCTGGCCGGCGAGGCGGCCCACCTCCTCGCGCCCTTCGGGGCCCGTGGAATGAATTCGGGGGTGGCCGACGCCGACGAGGCGGCCTCACGGATCGCCGTGGCGCGGGGGGCCCGGACCGAGGCAATTCGCCGGGACGAGATCGAACTGTACGCGGCACGCCGGGAGAAGGCCGCCGCGTTCAACCTCGACGCCGCTGGCCAGGCGCTGCGCCATCTTCGGGGATCCGCGCTGGATGTCCGGCTCAAGAAGGCCGCCGCGGCCGCCATCGCGCCCTACTACGAGCCGGCGGGCGAGTGGCTCGACGACGCGCCGTACGGCCCCCACGAGAGCCCGCCGATCGTCTCGACGACTGAGTACTGATCGGAGGAGGTTCCCCTCTTGGAGGAGGACGATGACCGGGGCTGGGCTGCGCATGGCCGCATTCGTCTGGACCATCGGTCGCCGGCGATTACGGCCCTCGGCCTGAGCGGCGGGCCGGCCAGTCTCGGCGAGTTTGATTGGATCCCCCGGAACGGTTCAGGCAATCACGCCTCGATCCGCTCGAGGGCGACACCGGGCCACCGGATCAGCCTCGGCGGAATGGACCATGACCGGCCGGGCGAGTTCACGCTCGAACGGACCGGCAGTGACACGACGCGATTACGCCGCTAGTCATCCGCTCCCTACGATCCGCGCTAAACCGTTCTGACGGCAGGAATGTTTATTTTCGTAACCGGAGTGAATTGATCCGTGTCCTGGGGCCACCGGGCGATCGCGCTGCTCGCGGCATTCGGGAGCGCGACTTGGCTCGATGGGAAGGGCATTGGGCCGGTTGGCGTTGTGGCCGCGGCCGTGCTGGCGTATCTGGCGGCCCGGTGGACGCTCGGCTGGCTCGCCCGAACACGGGATTGGGTGCGCTACGAGAGCCGTCGGTCCCAACGCTGTCCGGAATGTGGCCAGCGGATCCGGTTGCTGGCCGGTGACTGGATCTTGACGTGTCACCGGTGTGGCTGGCGGGCCGGGAAACCGGGGCTGCGGTGGCTCACGCGATCGGTCCCGGCCCAACAACTCAAGCGCACTGTGCGCGGCCCGACGGTAGTGGTGGCCGTGGCGGCGGCCGTGGTGCTTGCCGGGTTGCTCGTGCCCGCGGTTCCCGCCGTGGTGTCCGAGGACGGCCAGCCGGTCGTCGACGGCGTCGAGGCCGTGGGATCTGTGGTGTTGGACCCGGGCGAGGACGAACCGGTGGACCAGGGGGACGACGCGGATCCCGCGACCACGTCGGACGGCAAGGATGACGCCGGTGGCACGCCGACGGTCCCGTCCACGGATCTCGACCCGCCGCCGGGGCCCTCGACGCTCGCCGAGCGGATCGATCCCGCACGCGTCGAGGAGCTGATTTTCGCCCAACAGAACGCGATCCGTGCCGAACGGGGGCTCGGCGAATTTTCCTGGGACGACGAACTCGACGCGGCGGCCAGTGCCCACGCCGCTGACATGGCCGAGCGGGAGTTCTACAATCACACGAACCCCGACGGTGTCGATGTGCAGGATCGGTACGACGGTTGTGGCAACGCATGGAGCGAGAACATCGCGAAAGTCCGACTCGGCCAGCGGGTCAACACCTACGTCGGGACGACGAACCTGTCGACGGACACGCAACTGGCCGAGAACCTCGTCGCACAGTGGATGGCGTCGGACGGCCACCGGGCGGCCATCCTCGGCGAGTACGACCGGAGCGCCGTCGCCATCGAGGTCACCGAGTATGGGACGGTATACGCGGTGGTCGCGTTCTGTCGGTAGGATATTCGGTCGGCTTGGCGGGCTGGGGCACGCCCTGGTATCCCTTGTAGGCGTAGTGGCCCCCGACCGGGGCGAACGTGACGAGGCCCAAGAGCAACAGGCCCGGCGAGAGGTTCGCCACGCCGCGGATGACGAGGACCAGCGGGATCATGTAATACAGGACCACAAGCGCTCGCAGCAGCGTACCCCTGGGCGTATGAGACGGTTGGATTCACTTATACGATCAGTCCGCGGATCGGGACCCATTTTCACTCAGCTATCGAAATACCGCTTTTGTACCCGTGCGTCCTTCCGGGTACAATTTTCGTCAGAATCGATCGGAAGGCCGGGCGACAGCCTGGCGGTACGCCTGCCCGAACGGGCACATATCGATCGAGTTCACGAACGGCGGGGCGTGGTCGCGTCTACTCCAATAATCGGGAATCGAGGGAGCTCCTCAACAAGGAAGCGAGCGGACAGTTGGAACGTAGTGGTGGAGGCGATGTCTACACCCATCCATCACCATCCGTTCGATCGCATCCTGAATTTGGACATAGTCGGTGGCTTCCTGGCGCGTCGGCAGCCATCCTTGGCGGTCATGCGGACCGCGGCCGAGAGCAGACCCAGGCTGGGAGACGGCAATGGAGTGGCGAGCGAATCGCCTTCGGGGCAGCCAACAAAGTTCGTGATATAGAAACGTTTCTGGGACCTGGTAGAGGATCGCCCCCATGGGTGACATCGACGTTCCCGCCATCCAATCCGTGGCGGTTCCACCCGATTACTGCCCTCGGTGTGGAACCGAGGTCGAATCGAGCGAGTTCGAGGGCGAGGAGATTCCGTGGTGCCCGTCGTGTGACCTCCTCCTTTCGCGCAACCCGGTCGCGGCCGTCCACGGAATCGTCCACGACGGCGAGCACGTGCTGGTACTCGACGAACCGATCCCCCAGAACGAGGGGGTGTTGAGCCTCCCCGGCGGGTTCGCCAAACCCGACGAAGGTCCGCAGGAATCGCTCGTCCGCGAACTCGAGGAGGAGACCGGGCTCCGGGCGGCGCCGCCGGACCTCGAGTACCTGACGACCCATGCCGCCGATCTCGGCGAGCTCGGCATCTACTTTCTCACGTACACGCTCGACCGGTCACGGACGACCGGCGAGTTATCCCCCGAGTTCGAAGCCGGCGACGTCGCGTTCCGGCCCGTCGAGGAGGTCCTCTCGATGGCCGAGCGTACCCGGCTCTCGGATCGTGAACGCATCGAGATGGCGGTCGAAGCCACGGAATGAGTTGACCCAGGGAAGCACTCTTGACCCTCCTGTCCATCCCTTCGCAATAATGGCCGAGTTCACGAACCCCTACATGGCGCACGATCCGTTCGTGCGGGCCCACTTCGACTGTCTGGACTGTGGGGGCAAGCTGTGGGAATACGGCATCCAGGGAATCATGTTCTGCGAGGACTGTGAGGCGGTCTTCGAGACGAGCGACGTCCACGCGGCCGTGTCCCAGGCGTCGGCATGAGGGCCTGCAAGGTTTAATTCGGTCCCGGCCCCAGTGTGTGTCATGGGCGCACAAGAGACCGAACCACCCCTCGAACTCAGTTCGGATACCCGTTCGATCCTGGAGGCGAATCACCTCCGCCCGCTGTGGGAGGTCGAGCAGGACTTCGGGACGGTCTATGATGATCTCGAGGCGGAGGTGTGGCGGTGGGAGGACATGAAGACGGCCATCGACGCGATCGAGCAGGACGTGGATATTTCCGACCTCCCGGAGGGCTTCCAGCGCCGGGTAGCGGTCCCGATCAACACCGCGATGGGCAATGCCATCTCGAATACGATCTACGTCGGCGTGCAGACGGTCTCGCCGGGGGAAACCGCACCATCGCATCGACACGGGGCCAACGCCCTCCGGTTTACCATCGACGGCCACGAGGACATGAAGACCGTCGTCGCGGGCGAGGAGTTCCCGATGCTCGACAACGACCTCGTGACCACCCCGCAGTGGGAGTGGCACGACCACGTGAACGACGGGGACGAGACGGCCGCCTGGCTGGATGTCCTCGACCTTCCGCTCATCCTCGATACGCTGAACGCCTCGAACGTCTTCGAGTTCCACGAGCTCGAACGCCAGCCGGTCACGAAGACGCCCGGCTACTGGGATTCCCAGTACGGTCGGGCCCGCCCTGCCGGCGACGACGACGGCACGATCCCCGGTCCCTTCGAGGGCAACCGGCCGCCGACACCGCCGTACCGGTTCAGCTGGGCGGAAACACAGGAAACCCTCGAGCAACGCGCCGAGCACGACAATCCCGATCCGTACGACGGTTACAGCATGGCCTATGTGAACCCCAACGCCGGGACGCCGCCGCTGTTTCCGACAATGTCCTTCCGTGCCCAGCTTCTCAAGGAACCGACCGAGTCACATTTCCACAATTCGACGGAAGTCTACTACGTGATCGAGGGATCCGGTGCGACACATCTCGAGGACGGGGCCCTCGAGTGGAACGAACGTGACATCTTCGTCATCCCGCCGGACGAATCCCACAGCCACGATCCGGACGGCGAGACCACGCTGTTCTGCATCACGGACCGACCGGTCTTCGAGGCGTTCAACTTCTACTGCGAGGCGGCCGAGTAGTCGGAACTTCTTGCCGGCCCATCGCTTGCCGACCTCGGCCGGTCTATTCCTCGACGAGTTCCTCGGGCAGATTGTCCGACAAGGTCGTCGCGACCCCCTCCACCCGTTTCGCGTTTCGCTGAATCGCCGGAATTTCGGCCTCCTCCCCCAGTTGCTGGATGCGCTCGACGGTCTCCATCAACTGGGCAATCTCGGCATCGATCTCGGCGAGCGTCTCCGGATCGGTCATTGTTCACTCCGCTCGTCGGTGAACCGATCGGCCTTGAGCTGGAAACGCTCGAGGGATTCGAAGGCTCGCAGCTCGACGCGGCAGGTGATCTTGGTGGTCGCCTTGAGTTCCTCGATCAGGTCCTCGACGATGGCGTCGTCTTCACGGGTTGTGTCGGGAGCTCGCTCGCCGATAACGCGGACCACATCCACGTCCTTCGTCTCGTGCTCCGAGAGCACGACGCGGAATTCATCGCTGATGTCGGGGAAGCGGCGGATCACATCCTCGATGGCGGTCGGCGCCAAGAGCACCCCATTGACCTTCGTCAGATCGTCGGTTCGGCCGAGCACACCGCCCTCGAGGAAGCGGGCGCTCCGACCGCAATCACAGAATCCGGGTTCGCGGAGACGCACCTCGTCTCGCAGCCGGAACCGGATGTACGGCTGGGCCGTCCGATCGAGCGGCGTGATCACCAGTTCCCCCCGTTCGCCGGCATCGACCGGCTCCCCGTCCTCGTCGAGGACTTCCGCGAGAAAGCGGGCCTCGTTCACGTGGAGCCCGAGAGCGTCGCCAGTGCAGGAGTATCCCCAGGCGCCCGTTTCGGTTGCGCCCGCATGGTCGTAGACGTCGGCGCCCCAGAGCGTTTCCATGCGCTGTTTCGTCCCCTCGACGCTCGCTCCCGGCTCTCCGGCACACACGATGGTTTCGACGGCCATATCCGCGTGGTCGTATCCCTCTTCGGCGGCAACCTCGGCCAGACGGAGCGCGTACGTGGGGGTGCTCATGAACGCCGTGACATCGAGTTCCGCCATCTTCCGGACGCGTTGGACCGACGAGAGGTTCCCGCCCGGCACGACCTCGGCGCCGATACGTTCGCAGGCATAATGGGCCGCCCAGAACGCGACAAAGACATTGTAGGAAAACGGGAAGAACACCCGGTCGTCCGGCCGGATGCCTTGAGCCCAAAGCACGGTGGCCCAACAATCACTCCACCACTCCCAGTCGCGCCAAGAGTCAGCCTGTCGGACGGGCTGTCCGGTTGTCCCGGACGTTTGGTGGTACTCGGTAACCTCGTTGACGTCGACGGCGAGCAGGTCGCCGTATGGAAATGGCTCACCGGCCTGGGCCTCCCGGAGCTCTCCCTTCTCCGTCACTGGGACACGACGGACGTCGTCCATAGTCTGGACGTCGGCGGGTTCGAGGTCGGCTTCGTCGAACTTCGCCCGGTAGAACGGCACATTTTCGTAGGCATGATCCAACAGTTCTCTGAACTTACGGAGCTGGAGTCCCCGCAGTCGGTCCCTCGAGAGCGTCTCGAGGGGCGGATTCCAGTACCTTTTGTTGATTTTCCCTGGCATATTTCGGACGTTGCTCCGCCGAGACTTCAACGATACCGGCGTTGACCGGCTCCAGAAGGATAAGTGAGGTATGTTCGTGGTGTCGCCGGACGAGCCCCACCACCACGACTCCGACGGCGAGGCGACGCTGTTCTGTATCAGGACCGACCGGTCGTCGAGGCGTTCAACTTCGACTGCGAGGCCGCCGAGTGAATTCACTCGGCGGCGATCCATTCGGACCCTTGATTCACGAGGAGCGGGCTACAGGATTTGGGCTCCGTACACCAACCCGGCGACAATAAGTCCGATACCGACAATTCGAACGACGAGATAGTACGTATCAGACAGTTCGATCTCGCCCGGCCGAGAGCTGGTCCCCCCAGCTTTGTACCAACGATCGACTATCGCCACCCACCCAGGTTTCACCACTGCGGCTATCCCAGTGATCAACATCACCGCGACGATGCCACCGAGCGTAACCCGAGCAAGCATACTGTGATCCTCCCCTTTCAAATCTCAAAATAATTTTCGCCTTCCGTGATTGTTGAGCCCCAGGAGGTCATTCCATCACGGCATCGAGAAATTCGACCGGATGACCCGGCCGATCGCCTTGCAAGGTCGCGAGCTGCGAACGACAGGACGCGCCGGGCGCCGTGATCGCCTCGCCATCGCTCGCGCGGAGTTTCCCGTCGAGGATGTCCCCGATCGCCATCGAGAGGTCGAAGTGCTCGGCCTCGTAGCCGAACGATCCCGCCATCCCACAACAGGTCGAATCGACGGCGTCGACCGCGTACCCGGCGTCGGTGAGCACGTTCGCGGCGTGGTGATCGGTGTTGATCGACTTCTGGTTGCAGTGGCCGTGATAGGTCAGCGTCGTCCCCGGCGCGTCCATCTCGAGCTCGGTTACCAACGCGTGGGTATCGACGTACTCCATAAACCCGTAGGCCGCCTCAGCGACGGCCTCGACGGCATCGTCGGCAAGCAGCGTACGGTATTCGTCCTGGAACATCACCGCGTCGGAGGGTTCGACGAAGACGATCTCGTAACCGTCGTCGACGGCGGTTCGCAGCGCGGCGACGTTCCGGGCCGCTCGATCCCGCGCGACCTCGAGGAAGCCGGTCGAGTACGCTGCCCGCCCCGATGGCCCGACGTCCTCGGGAATCCGGACGTGCACGTCCGCAGCTTCGAGGACGCGGACGGCGGCCTTGCCCGGTCCCGGATAACAGTGGTTCGTGAACGTGTCCGGGAACAGTATGACCTTCCGGTCGGCGGCCTCTGCCGGCACAGTGGCCCCGCCACGCTTCGTAAACCACTCTGAGAGAGTCTCGTCCGCAAACGTCGGTAGCTGTCGGTCCTGGGCGATGCCGAGGGTCTTCTCCATGACCCACCGGGCGCCGGGTACCTTTGTCGAGATGTTCGAGAGCGGCGCGAGGGTGCTCCCCAGCGCGGATAGGCGATCGATATCCCGGAAGAGCCGATCGCGCAGGCTCGTTCCCCGTTCCTGGTGGTGCCAGTGGGCGACCTGGGCTTTCAACTTCGCCATATCGACCCCCGTCGGGCAGTCGTTCTTGCAGCCCTTGCAGCCGACACAGAGATCCAGCACCTGGGATTTGAACTCCTCCGAGAGCATTTCCTCTTCGTCGAGCTCCCCGCTGATCGCGGCCCGGAGCATGTTCGCCCGGCCGCGGGTGGTCTGGATTTCGTCGCGGGTCGCCCGGTAGGTCGGACACATCACGTTCTCGTCCGTCTGCCGGCACGTGCCACAGCCGTTGCAGAGCTCGACGAGATGCGAGAACCCGCCCTGCTCGTCGAAGTCAAGGTCGGTCTTGGGCTCGATCGACTGGTAGGCCGGCCCGTACCGGAGCCGTCCGCGCATATCCGCGCCGACGCCACGGTCGGACGGGCCGGGATCCTCGGGCCCGTCCCGATAGACCACGTTGCCCGGATTGAGCTGCCACGGGGGATCGAACGCGGTCTTGACCTCCTTGAACGCCTCCCAGAGGTCCTTCCCGAACATCTTCGGGTTGAACTCGGTCCGGGCCATCCCGTCGCCGTGTTCGCCCGAGAAAGCGCCGTGATACTCGAGGACGAGGTCGGTCACGTCGTCCGCGATCGCATGCATCGTTTCGATGCCCTGCGCCTCTTTGAGGTTGAGGATCGGCCGGATGTGGAGCGTCCCAGCCCCGGCATGGGCGAAATAGGCGGCGCTGGTGTCGTACTCCTCGAGTATCTTCTGGAAGTCGGCGACGTAGTCCGCCAATTGCGCGGGCGGGACCGTTGCGTCCTCGATGAACGGATACGGTTTGGGGTCTCCCTCCAGGCTCATCAACAGCGGAATCGCAGCCTTCCGGAGGGTCCAGATCCGCTCCTGCCCTTCCTCGGTGTACGCCTCCAGCACGTCGAACGCCGTGCCGGACGTGACGAAGCGATCGTTCAGCTCCGCGATCTTCGCCTCGAAATCGTCCACGCACTCCGAGTCGAACTCGACCATCAGCGCCGCCGCTGTCCCCTCGGGAATCAGGTCGGCGTACTGCGCGTAGCCCTCCGAATCCGCGGCCAGCCGGAACACCTCGTCGTCCATGAGCTCGACCGCGCTGACCTCGTGCGCGAGCGCCCGTGGCACGTCCTCCATCGCGTCGAGCAGATCCTCGTAGAAGTACATCGCCAGCGCGGTCTCGTCGGGCACGCTGACCAGCGAGAGCGTCGCCTCGACGACGATCCCGAGCGTCCCCTCGGCCCCGACGATCAGTCGCGAGAGGTTCATGACCTCCTCGCCCTCCTCGTTCTCGTAGATCACCCGGTCGAGGTTGTACCCGGAGACCTTCCGCTGGAGGTCGGGGTATCGCCGCTCGATTTCCTCCCTGTTGTCCTCGACCAGTTTCCGTACGGTGCGGTAAATGGCAGCCTCGCGCGTGTCCCCCGCCACGACGTCGTCCCACTCGTCCGAGTCGAGCACGATTTCGCGGGTGCGGATCACCTCGCCGTTGCTCAGGACGACGCGCAGCTCGTCGACGTGGTCGTCGGTAAGGCCGTACCGGACCGAATGCGCGCCCGTCGAATTGTTCCCGATGCCCCCGCCGATCGTCGCACGGTTCGAGGAGGCCGGATCCGGCGCGAATTTCAGGCCGTACTCCGCCAACTCGGCATCCAGAGCGTCCTGCACGAGCCCCGGCTCGACCGTGGCCGTCCGGACCTCCGGATCGACCGACCGGAGCTCGTGCATGTGCGTCGTGAAGTCCAGTACCACGCAGCCCCCGCCGACGGACTGGCCGGCCAGCGACGAGCCGCCCCCCCGGGGGAGGACGGGGATACCGTGATCGCCGGCGATTTCGACTGCCGCGACGACGTCGCTCACATCGGTCGGATGGACGACGCCGGCGGCCCGGGCGCTGTAGATGCTCCCGTCCGTGGCGTAGAGGATCTGTGTGTACTCGTCGAACTGCACCTCCCCGTCGACCGCACCCCTGAGCGCGCTGGCAAGTTCGCGGTAGGGGGGTACGTCGTCCCCGGTACGGTCGAGGGACGCCTGCATGACGGGAGAACTCGTGCGGGACATCCGATAGGGGTACGGCTACTCCGGCTCCGGGTAAAAATGCTGGCTGTCGCCCGCGAGGCGGTCCCCACCGGGGAGGAAATCAGGGGGGAGCAAGGAATGCCCCAGCTGAACCATCGGCCGTCGACGACATCGGGGTCCACTGACCTACTTGGTCAACGTCTTCAGCCCGCAATTCCGGCTTTCCCACCGCTGCGACTCGGGCGGCGCGATCGGCCAAACCCGACGGGCCTCAATCTTCCCAGATTGTTGTCTGCGTGAGCACGACCGGCTGGGAACATTCGTTCCGTGTTTTTCCCGCTTCATCGGTGACCGTGAGCGCGAGTTCGGCAGGTAGCGCTTCAAGAGCCTCCTCGAAATCCCAATCAGAGGCGGGACATGACATGATCTCGCCATCGCGTCCCGTGGCGTAGACTGACACCAACGCTTGGTCATACGTCACGCTGTAGCCCGGTTGAATCCATGCCGCGTCGTCTAACTCCACAGCAAGCTGCTCATCCAAGTAATCAATTGCCACCCCGGCCGCTTTATATCCACAAGCTCCTGTTTCCGTCTCCCCGTCAAATACGCTTATGGGTTCACTTTCCTCGATTGGCTCGGCCAATCCCTGTGCCTCCCGCGTCGCTATCTCGCAGTCCCTCGTCTCATCTTCGTCGCTTCCACCTTGCGCATCGATTGCCTCGCCGCCCGATCCATCACCGATGGTGTTCTCCCCCTTACCCAGGCATCCAGTGACTCCTATTCCACCGATAAACACCCCAGTAGCAAGAAATCGACGACGCTTCACATTTCATGTTTGTCAGTTGTGATGTAAAGTATTTCCGCTGCGATGGCCATCGCTGGGGGCACGGTCGAGAGCGGACGAGTCTCGGGAGGGGCGAGTTTCCCCGAGCGTCGTGAACGGGCGAACGCATGGTATCTCCATATAATCGAGTGACGGCGGGTTTCCGCCGGAGCGGTCCGAGCGTAGCCGAGGATTCCCCGCGATGGATGTTATCAAAACTCCCGGGTCCAGCGTCCGATGAGTCGCACATTCTCTCCGTGAAATCCACCACGTCTAAGATTAGACCTGTTCAAGCGCTGCATCCACGCCGGCGCCTGGATCCACGTCGGCCCCTTGCTCTGCAAGAGCCTCCCCGAGCGTACTCAGGAGGAAGATCACGTTCGACGGCTGGGCGGAGTATCCCATGCACCCGATCCGGAAGATATCACCGGCAAGATCCCCGAGCCCGCCGGCGATCTCGAGGTCGTGCTCGTCGACCATCGTGTCGATCACCGCGCCCGCGTCGACGCCGTCGGGCACACGCACGGCCTGCAGGCTGGGCAGCCACCACTCGTCGTCGGCGTTCATCTCGAGGCCCATGCCGCGGAGCCCGGCCTTGAGCGCGCCGGCCACCCGGAGGTGGCGGTCCCACCGGTTCTCGATCCCCTCCTCGGCGACCAGCCGGAGCGCTTCCCGCAGCGAGTAGACGTTCGTGATCGGTGCGGTGTGGTGGTAGGCCCGCTCGTCACCCCAGTAGTCCTCCAGGAGTGAGAGATCGAGATACCACGAGCGGACCGGTGCGTCCCGGTCCTGAATCTTCCGCATGGCCGCGTCGTTCAGGGTTAGCGGGCTGGCACCCGGGGGACAGGAGAGACACTTCTGCCCGCCGCTGTAGGCGACGTCGATGTCCCATTCGTCGACGCGCAGCTCCACGCCACCGATCGAGGTGACGGTATCCGCAATCACGAGCGCGTCCCGCTCGTGGGCCGCCGCGGTCAGCTCCGACACGTTCGGCTGCAATGCGCCGGTGCTGGTCTCCGCGTGCACGAACCCGAACACGTCGGCCTCGGACGCATCAAGGGCCGCTTCCACGTCCGCGACCTGCAGCGGTTCGCCCCAGGGGGCCTCGGCCCGGTGTACCGTGCCCCCGGCGCGGTTCGCCATCGCGGCCATCCGATCGCCGAAGTAGCCGTTCGAGGGCACGAGGACGTCGTCGCCCGGCTCGACCAGGTTGGCGAAGGCCGCCTCCATGGCCGCCGAGCCGGTTCCGGAAACCGGGAGGGTCCACTGGTTGTCCGTCCGGTACGTGTATCGCAGCAGTTCCTGGACCTCGTCCATGATCTCGACGAAGGCCGGGTCCAGATGGCCGATCAGCGGGGTACTCATCGCGCGGAGCACGCGCGGGTGGACGTTACTCGGCCCGGGGCCCATGAGGATCCGGTCCGGCGGCGTCAACTCGCCGACGTCCGGTCGTTCGGCTACCATACCGGGCACTCGCGGAACTCGGAGGAAATAGGTAACGAACCGGACTGGCCGACCGGAGTTGGGATTACGTTTCGTCGTGTCCGAGTGGCACGATCACCCGGTCGTCACGCACGGCCAGCGACACGGCGGGGGATCGATCGGCGATGTCCTCGATCTGTGCACGCCCTTCCTCGGTGGTCGGCGGCGCGGGATAGACGTCGTTGTCCCCGTCCCGGGAGACGGGCACGAACGAGACCCCGTCGATCCGGTCGCCGTCGAGTCGGAAACGCAGGATCAGCCCGTCCGTGTACGGTCGGGCGAAGTCCCAGTCGAAGGCCAGCTGCCCGATGCAGTGAAACACGGGCGCGCCGTCGACGACCTCGATCCCCTGATTGACGTGGGCCCCGTGGCCCACCACGACGTCCGCACCGGCATCGACCACCGTGCGGGCGAGGTCCCGTTGGTACGGATCGATGTCCCGATCGGTGGTCTGGCGGAGGTGATACGAGAAGACCGCGATCTCGACGTCACTCGCGAGTGCCTGCAGGTCTTTACGGAGTTCGGCCACGTCCTCCCGGTCGTCCGGGTCGAAATACGCGACACCCGGCGAATCCGGGGTGGCCGGCTGCGACTCGTCGTGAATCCGTGCGGTCCGCTGGAGGAACCCCACATCGGTCCCGTCCGCTGTCAGGGTGATCGGCTCGCGGGCTTCCGCGACGGTCTCGCCGATCCCGCAGTACGCGATGTTGTGCGCCTCCAGGACCGCCGTGGTATTCCTGATCGGCTCGTCGCCGTACATCACGTTGTTCGCGCAGCCGACGGCGTCGAACCTCGGCGCCGTCAGGCCCTCGACCATCTCCTCGTCCGAGTGTTGCCAACCTTCCTTGCCCGGGATATCGTGCGCTCCCGGTTCGAAGAGACAGCCTTCCAGGTTCCCAAAAAGGAGATCGCCACCTTCGAGTGCGGGACGGACCGCGGACATGGCCTCGGCGGGCTGTTCCCGCTGTTGCAGATTGACGTCGCCAACGACGATCAGCGACGTCCCGGCCTCGTCGGGATCCCACCCGGAGAAATCTGCGATATCCGCCTCGTCGGACGACATGTCCGCCTCTGCGTTCGTTGGCGGAAAAAGCGTTCCCGTGGGCCCCATCGGGAACGCTCGCCGCCATCTCCGAACCTTGAATGGGTGAGCTATATGCCGGGGCGCCGGGACGATTCCCGCATGACCACGCGCTATTATGAGGATATCACGCCCGGCGAGACTTTCGACCTGGGCGGGTTCAGCCTCGCCCGGGAGGAGATGATGGCGTTCGCGGAGCAGTACGACCCCCAGCCAATCCATATCGACCCCGAGGCCGCCGAGGCCTCGATGTACGGTGGCCTGATCGCCAGCGGGTGGCACACGGGTGCCCGGTGTATGCGCCAGCTCGCCGACGAATTCCTCGCGGACGTCGAGAGCATGGGCTCGTTCGGCCTCGAGCATCTCACGTGGTCGAACCCCGTCCGGCCCGGCGACCGGATTGCCGTATCCCTGGAGATCATCGAGAAGCGAACTTCCGAGAGCTATCCCGAGCGCGGCTACATTACCACGGAACTGCGCGGGACCAACGCTGACGGGGACGAAGTCATCTCGTGGCGGGCGACGAACATCTTCGCGCGGCGGGATGTCTAACCGGCCTTACGCGGGCACGAACCGATAGAAGGCCCGCTCGTCGTCGAAGGGCCCCTCGATGTCGATAATCTTCAGGCGGACCCGATCCCCGATCGCGAGGTCGTCGTACTCCGCGTCGTCGATGCGGGCCGAAAGCCGCACGTCGCCCAGATCGACGATCCCGGTCACGAACGGGGTGTCCTCGTTCACGCCCAGCGCGCCGGCCCCGCGGACCTCGGTGAAGGAGTAGAGCTCGCCCTCGTGTGGCAGGTCGACGTACGCGAGTTCGTCGCCGGTACATTCCGGACAGACGATCCGGGGCGGGAAGTGTGTCGCCCCGCAGTCGGCACACTCGGTCGTGGTCAACTGTCCGTCCCGGAGGTTGGCATAGAACTCGTGGATCTCGGTGTACTCCTCGCCCTGGAGGTCGAAGAAATCCATCGACCGGGGGAACTCGACCTCGTCGGGCAGCGAGACCGTCTCGCGTTCGATCTCCTGCTCGCTCATGCTGGCCTCCGATCGAGGGTCATGACGCTGTGGACCGACGCCGTTCCGCTGAGGTTGTGGATCATGCCGGTCGTCGGATCGCCGGCGACCGCGCGGCCGTCCGGGACCTCGCCGGTGAACTGCCGGTAGATCTCCAGGGCCTGACAGACCCCCGTCGCGCCCAGCGGGTGCCCGCAGCCGAGCAGGCCGCCGCGCGGGTTGACCGCGACGTCCCCATCGAGTTGGCTCCGGCCGTCCTCGGCGAACTCGCCACCCTTGCCGCGTTCGGCCCAGCCGAACTCCTCGTACTCGATGATCTCGCTGATCGAGAAGCAATCGTGGACCTCCGCGACGTCGATCTCCTCCAGGGGATCCTCGATGCCGGCTTGGTCGTAAGCTGTCCGGGACGCTTCCCGGGCCTGGGGCCACCCGGAGAGGTCGGGGAGGTTGTTCACCGAGTTGCTCGCCATGCAGGACTGGCCGCTGCCGGTGATGTAGGCGGCGGTGTCGGTCATTTCGCGGGCTTTCTCCTCGCTGACGAGGATCACGCCGGCCGCGCCGTCCGTGATCCCGCTGCAATCGAAGAGGTGCAGGGGCGGTGCGATCGGATAGGAATCGAAGACGTCCTCGATCGTACACGCCGAGCGGAACTGCGCGAAATCGGTCTCGGCGGCGTGGGTCTTGTTCTTCGCGCTGACCGTCGCCAGCTGCTCCGGGGTTGTCCCGTAGTCGTGCATGTGCCGCTGGGCGACCTGGGAAAAGTACGTCGGCCCGTTCATCCCGTTGACGCCGTCGAACTCGCGGTCGGGCACGTTCGCCATCGTCACCTGGATCTCGGGCATGAACTCCCGACCGATGTTCATCTTCTCCACGCCGAGGACGAGCGCGACGTCGAGCTGGCCGGCGGCGATCGCGAGCCAGGCATACCGGAGCGCGGCCTGCCCGCTGGCACAGGCCAGCTCCGTCCGGGCGACCATCCTGTCGGCGTGGATGCCCAGCAACTCGGCGACCAGCGGCGCGGGATGGCTCTGGTTGGCGAACCGTTCGGGCTGGACCGTCCCGACGAACAGGCCCTCGATGTCCTCCGGGCCGATGTCGGGCACGTCGTCGAAGGTCGCCTTCCCCGCCTCCTGGGCGAGGTCCTTCCAGGTGGCCTCCCGCTCGCCCCACTCGGTCAATCCACCACCGACGATCGCGGCGGTGCGCGTCATGGCATGTGAACCTCCATCGTGGTAGGCCTCGCTACGGCCAGGCCGTATTCGGTTCTTTCGGGTACGGGCCACCGCGGCGGCGAAAACCCCTTGGTGGCACCCGCCGGGCGTGGGGTATGGCGCCGACGATCACCGAGGTCGAGACATTCGAATACAGCTACCCGGTCGAAGACGTCGGCCGAACCGGGGCTCGCGGGATCCCATGCTTTTCGCCTGGCAACACCTTCGATCGGCGGAAGTTCGCCGTTCGGATCCATACCGACGACGGACTCACGGGTGGCAGCCTGTCCTTTCTCGGACCGTCCGCCAGGGCGCAGGGGGAGATGGCCGCCCGGCGGATCATCGGCCAGAACCCGCTCCACCGCGAGCGCCTGTGGACGGAGATGCGAAACACGCTGTTCCGCTCGGGCATGATGGGGCTCGGACCGCTCGACATCGCGCTGTGGGATCTCGCGGGGCGACATTTCGAGGCCCCCGTCCACGAGTTGCTCGGGACGTATCGGACACGCTTGCCCGCCTATGCGACCACGCTGTTTGCCGACGAGGCAGGGGGGCTGGCTACCCCGGAGGCATTCGCCGACTTCGCCGAGACGGTCCGAGACGCGGGGTATCGTGGGTACAAGATTCACGGGTTCGAGGAACCCTGGGCGGACGAGGATCGCCTGGCCGAGCGCAACGTCGCGTTGATCGCGGCCGTCGGGGAGCGCATCGGCGGGGAGCTCGATCTAATGTGGGATGCGCTCTCGAAGTACGACACGTGGTCGCGAGCCCTCGAGGTGGGCAAGGCACTCGATCGTCACGATTTTCTCTGGTACGAGGACCCCTACGGAAACGGCGAGGCGCCCCATCTCGGCCACCGCCGACTCCGCGAACGGCTCGACACGCCGGTGATGCAAGGTGAGCCGTTCACCGGAACCAACGCGTTCAGCGACTCGCTCGCCGCCGATGCCCTCGATATGCTTCACATCGATCCAGAGTCGCACGGCGGCATTACGGGGACGATGCGGATCGCCCACGCCGCGGCCGAGCAGGGCATCGACGTCCAGATTCACGCCCCCGGTCCGGCCCGGCGTCACTGCGTCGCCGCCATCCGCAACACGCTCTATTATGAGGTCGCGATGGTCCACCCCGACTGCACGAACCCCGTGCGCGATCCCGCCCTCGACGAAGATTACTCGGACGCGTTCGACGCGCTGGACGACGCCGGGACTGTGCCAGTCCCCGACGGCCCAGGCGTGGGCCCGATCGACTGGGAGTACATCGAGGAGAACGCTGTTGACAGCACGGTGATTTCCTGAGTCGGCAGCAGCGCTTACGTCCCTTCGTTGCGACCCCCCCGCCGCATGGGCGCGATCAACGAGAACGACCTCGAGTGGACCACCATCGACGAGGGATCGATGCACGTCCGTCGCAAGCAGCTCGGCGAGGCCGCCGACGGGGAGGCGCTCGGCTGTAGCCTGTACGAACTGCCGCCGGGCGCCGAAGCATGGCCCTATCACTATCATACCGCGAACGAAGAAGCCATCTACGTGCTTGCGGGGCACGGGACGGTGCGCCTGGCGGACGATTCGCGTGAGATCGGCCCGGGCACGTACGTCGCCCTCCCGGCAGATGCCTCCGGGGGCCACCAGCTCCGCAATGACGGGGATGAACCGCTGCGGTATCTCGCGGTCTCGACGATGCGGGAGCCCGATGTCACCGTCTATCCCGATTCGGGAAAAGTGGGCGTGTTCGTCGGCGCGCCGCCAGGCGGGTCCGGCGATCGGTCAGTGCACGGGTATTACCGGCAGGACGACGACGTCGGCTACTGGGACGGCGAGTGAGTTATCGGACCACGTAGACCGTCTCGTCCTCGACCTCGACGTCGTAGGTCGGCACCCGGTACTGGTCGGCGTCGATGTTCCGCCCGGTTTCGATATCGAAGATCCAGCCGTGCCACGGGCAGTGGACGTACTTTTCTTCGTCGTCGTAGCGCCACTCCCAGCCGTCCTCGCTGGTGATCACGCCGGTCACGCCCCCTTCGCAGAGCGGGCCACCCTGGTGGACACAGAAGTTGCCGAGCGCGTGATAGCCGTCCGCGAGGCGAAAGACGGCCACCTCGATCCCCTCGATATCCACGATCACGCGCGATCCGGGTTCCTCGAAGTCCTCCTCGGAAGCGACGGGAATCTTCTCGGCCATGGTGCCCTAGAGGTCGAAGACGTCCATCGCCGCCCCGCCCATAATGCCCCGCGTCGTCTCCTCGTCCAGGGTGCCCTGGATGGAGTTGAGGACGTCCTCGGGCGGATCGAAATCCGGATGCGGGTGATCCGTCGAGAACATGACGGTATCGGCCCCGCCGGCAATCTCGAAGAGCTGGGCGGCATACTGGTTGCGCCGATGGTGCCCGATCGGCTGCGTGCCGAAGTAGAAATGATCGAGGATGTACTCCGAGGGCGTCTGGGTCAACATCGGGACGTCCTGCGAGGACATCAGGTAATGCTCGTCCAGCCGCCCCATCGCCCATCCCACCCACTCGGCGCCCGATTCCTGGAAGACGTAATCCAAGCCCGGGAACCGCTCGGGCAGGCCGCGGAAGATCATCGACATGAGATGCCACATCGGCTCGACGGCGAACGTGAAGGCGTGATCCTCGACGAAGGTCTCGGCCCAGTATCGCTGGACCGGGAAGACCGGCCATGCGGCGCCGTTCCCGCTGTGCATGAGGATCGGGAGCCCGGCGTCCTCCGCGGCCTCGTAAATCGGATCGTACCAGGGGTGTCCGGCCGGCGGGATAAGGCCGACGCCGGGCAACTGCACGCCGACGATGCCATCCTCGTCGGCGACCCGCTCGATTTCTTCCGCGCCGGCTTTGGGTTTCTGGGGCGGGACGACGATCGTGGCCTGCACCCGTTCGTCGATGTCGGCGAGGTTATCGAGCACCCACGAGTTGTAGGCGTTCGCGATGGCGACGGCCGTGGGATCGTGGTTGACGGTGGCCAGGCGGGCTGGCCCCGTCCCGAGGACCGAGTAATCGATCCCGTACTCGTCCATCATGTCGAGCTTGTTCTCGACGGTTGTCGTTTCGAAGAAATCCTGGTGGACACTTTTCTCGTCGTACGTATCGTGGCGAAGCGTCTGGAACCACGCGGGGGACGCTCGGAAGGCAGACGAGATCTCCGAGCTCGGGTGATTGGAGAACTTGATGAGCTCCTTGACCCCGGAATACTCCTCTTTGAAGTATGGTAACAGGTTCTCGTATCCACCGGTCCCGACGTGGGAATCCACGTCGACCACCGTCACATCCGAGACCGTGAGCCTGGCCTGGGTTTCGGTCGTCGCCATGTGATATCATGTCGGGATCGCGGCTATAAGGATGGCGTTTGCTGGCATGCACGGATACGGTCCTCCCGCGGTTGGGCATCCCCCGGCGGAGGCCCCCGCCAACCGAAGGTCAGGCGGTCAGCTGCTGTCGAAGGACGTTCCGCTCGGCCCGTTGGAGATGCTCGGAAACGGTCGAGGGGTCGAGTTCGAGTTCCGCCGCGATCTGTTCGGTCGACGTTTGTTTGGGGATCTCGTAGAAGCCGAGGTCATAGGCCGTGCGGAGGACCTCCAGCTGGCGGTCGGTTAGCCCGTCCTCCCCCGTTCGTCCGCCGCCGTAACTCCCCAGCTTGTGGAGATCGGGCACGACGCCGGCCGCCTCGAAATGGCGGATCATGCGCCGGATGGACTCCTGGGAACCGACGAGCGAGAGCATCAACCCGCGATCGTCGACCGTGGGATCGCACATGCCGACGAGCTCGTCGTGATCGACCGTCGCCTCCTCGGGCAACTCGAGCATGGTCACGTCGAGCAGGTAGACATAGCCCTCGCGCCGGGTGCCGAGGTATTCCCAGTCGTTGAGACACTCGATGCCATCCAGCTCCTCCTCGGGCAACCGGTTCGCCAGAAGGACTTCCGCGACGCCACCCCGCCCCTCGTCCTCGAGGAGCTCGACCACCCGGATCCCGGCATCCCGGCACACCCCGACGAGGTCCTCGAAGCCGAGCTCCGCGAGTTCCCCGTCGTCGAGGGCGATGATCGCTTCCCGCATGGGCCGTGGCGGAGGCTATGACTGCTCCGCTCAAAAGTGTTCACGCAGCTCCCGGCGCCGAGGACCACGCGTGATTCGGCCGACCCTCCGGATATCGACCATCTGACCGTTGGTCGTCGCTCTCCTCGTGGGTTAGATCGACCGGCTCATCGCGGTGCTCGTCGGGATCCTCGGCGTCACGTGTGTGTCGCTGGTCGTCATTGTTCACGAGGAGGGCCTCGTTTCTTTGTCGGCGTGATCGTCCAACGCTTCATCGGGACCGTTGAATGCCGGTGTATCGACCGATTTACAAGCACGCTCGGTGAGGTCGCGCACAACGACGTGGGGCCGGGCGGCGGGCAAGAGTGATACCCGGATCCTCGGGACGTGATCGTGACGAGGCCGCCAGACAGGAGCAAAGGAATCGCGTGAAGTGGTTCAAAGGACCCGACGAGCTAGAGCTGACCGAGGGAAGCCTCGTCGAGCCCTTGGTGTTTCTCTCGTTGCCGATCGTCGTCACGAACCTCCTCCAGACGGCGTACAACCTCGCGGATACGTTCTGGCTGGGACAGTATTCGACCGAGGCGCTTGCCGCGATCTCGTTTGCCTTCCCGGCGATGTTCCTCCTGATTTCGTTCGGCATGGGAATCTCCGTGGCCGGGAGCGTCCTGGTCGCCCAGCATATCGGCGCGGGTGAGGTGCGCGAGGCCGAGTACGCCGCGTCTCAGACGCTGACCTTCGCGTTCCTGGGCTCGGCGACCATGGGCGGGATCGGCTACTTCGTCGCCGGGCCGTTCCTCGGAATCTTGGGCGCCTCCCCGGAGGTGCATCCAGGGGCGACCGCGTACCTGGAAGTGATCGCCCTGGGCCTTCCGCTCATGTTCTGCTTTTTCGTCTTCGTCGCGCTGATGCGGGGCTCGGGGGACACCGTCACGCCGATGCTGGTCATGTTCGGCACGGTCGTGCTGAACATCGCCATCGATCCGTTCCTGATCTTCGGCTGGTCGATCGGGCCCGTCGGCTTTCCGGAACTGGGGATCGAGGGGGCCGCGATCGCGACGATCTTCTCGCGCGGGCTGGCGATGTTCGTCGGTGTCGGGATCATGCTCGCTGGGACTCGGGGTATCCAGATCCACCTCCGTCAGATGCGGCCGGATTTCCGGTATCTCGCCCGGATTCTCCGGATCGGCGTGCCGGCCAGCATCGAGGGGACGGGACGCGCGCTGTCGATCAACGCCCTGCTGGTCGTCGTCGGGCTCTTCGCGACGCCGATCGTGGCCGCGTTCGGGATCGGCACCCGGGTCTTCTCGGTGATCTTCCTGCCGGCCGTCGCCGTGGCCCGGGGCGTCGAGACGATGACGGGACAGAACATCGGGGCCGGGAAGTACGACCGCGCGGCCCAGGCCAACTACGTGGCCGCCAAGGGTATGTTCGTCATCCTCGGGCTGGCGGGGGTCCTAATCTTTCTCGTCCCCGAGCCCATCGTCGCGGTGTTCACGGATGATCCGGTCGTGGTCGCCGAGGGGACGACCTTCCTCCGGTTCGTGGCCTTTTCGTTCGGCTTTATCGGGATCCAGCGGACGTTCGGCGGCGGCTTCCGGGGCGCCGGCAAGACGCTCGTCGCGGCCGCCATCTCGGTGGGTGCCCTGGCCGGGATCCGGCTGCCGGTGGCGTGGGTGGCCTCCCGGAACGTCCTCCCGATCGACTGGTGGGTCTTCGGGGACGTCTCGCCCGAGGGGATCTGGCTCGGCTTCTTCGTCTCGAACGTCGGGGGTGCGATCATCGCCTGGGCGTGGTTCCGCCGGGGCACCTGGCGCGAGGGGGATCTTACCGGATCCCGTCGGCCGGATGACGCCGGCGATCCGGTGACGATGGACGATTGACGGCGGGACGACCGTCCCCTGTCGTGCGTTCGTCGCATTCGCCCGGATTCCGACCCACGTGACCGACCCCGGCCGGACCGGACGTGGTGACGGAGGCTACGATACGCGGGGCGCCCAAGCCCCTCGCCAGGGATTCGGGGGAACGCCGGCGAACCGACAGGTTTCAACCCCGAACCCGGTTCCCCCCGACCAATGGCGCCCCTCCGCTATCTCTTCGGGGACGATGCGGATATCCTCGGCCGGACCAATTTCCAGCTGCTCCTGCTTGCCACCGTCGTGTCGCCGCTCGGAACGGTCCTCCTCTCGCCGATCCTCGAGTCCCTGATCGACCCGTTCGGGGCGACGCCGGCGAACATCGGGCTGATGATTTCGCTGTACACGGCCCCGGCGATCGTGCTGATCCCCCTGGCGGGCGGGCTCGCCGATCGCATCGGTCGCAAACCGATTCTCGTCGCCGGGCTCGTCCTCGTCGGGCTCGGCGGCCTCGGGATCGCGTTCACGACGGAGTTCCGGGTGATCCTCGGGCTGCGGCTCGTGCAGGGCGTCGGGGTCAGTGGGATCGGACCGATCATCGTGACGGCGCTCGGTGACCTGTACAGTGGCGCCGAGGAGGCGACCGCCCACGGGTTACGACAGACCTCCGCGGGGCTGATCGGCGGCGGGTTCCCCATCCTGGCCGGGATCCTGGTCGCGGTCGCCTGGCAGGTGCCCTTCCTGCTCTACGGGGCCGCCCTGCCCGTCGCGGTCGCACTCGTGCTTTGGTTCGACGAGCCCTCGGACCGACGAGCGGGACCGGCGGACAGTACTGAGGACACGGCGTACCTCCGGGAGATCGCCGCACTGGTCTCCCGGCCGCGACCGCTGGCGCTGTTGAGCGCCCGGGCGCTGGCGAACGTGGCCGCGATCGGGTTCATCGCCTACAACTCCGTCGTCGTGGTGCGCATCCTCGGGGCTTCGCCGGCCATCGCGGGCGTCGTCTTCGCCGTCCAGTCGACGACCATGGCGATCGCCGCCAGCCAGGCCGGCCGCATTATGCTCTTCTTCGACGACCCGCTGCGGCCGCTACTGGGCTCGAACGTGGTGCTCGGGGCGGGCCTGCTCGCGTTCGCCTTCGCCCCCGGCGTGCTCCTGGCGAGCGTGATGGTCGCCGTCTTCGGCGTCGGGTACGGCGTGACCCTTTCATTGTACCGAAGCGTGTTGACCGACGAGGCACCGCCCGAGCTCCGCGGGGGGTATATCAGTCTCTCCGAGGCCGGGGCACGGATCGCGAGTACGGTCACGCCCGTCGCGATGGGTGGCGCCCTGGCGGCACTCACCCCCGCCCTCGGCGAGCCGACGGCCCTCCGGCTCACCTGGACCGCGATGACCGCCGTCGGGGCCGGGGGTGGGATCGTCTGCGTGACCATCGCGTGGCTGGTCGCCGGGGCGAGCCCAGGGGTCGCGGAGGCGGGCGACGTCGAACCCGGATGATGAACACGGACGGGCTTGAACGTGCGGACGGAGGCATGCCCACGGGCAGTTACGCGTTGTTGCTCACGCTGGACGAGGAGCTGGTGGTCCCCGTCGGCAGCCTGGGCGAACGCGTGTTTCCCGCCGGCCATTACGTCTATGTCGGGACGGCGTTCGGCCCCGGTGGCTTATCTCGCGTCGACCGACACCGTCGCGTCGCGGAGGGGACGAACGGGACCCGTCACTGGCACATCGACTACCTCCTCCCGCACACGACCATCGCGGCGGTCTACACCGCCGAGAACACCCGCCACGAATGTCGGGTCGCCGAGGCCCTTCCGGGGCGCCGGATCGACGGGTTCGGTGCGTCGGATTGTACCTGCCCAGGCCATCTGGTGTTCGGGACCGACGCGGCGGCATTACGCGAGTCGTTGCAGGCGTGGTATGGTGCCCCGGGGAGGTCACCGACCTCAGCCGAGCCTCGATAGGGCTCACGGGTTCATCGGAACCACAAGAGCGCGATGCCGAACGCGGCCGTCGCGAGCACGACCGCGGGCAGGGTCAACACGAGCGCGAACGGGACGAGCGGGGAATCGCCCCCGCCGAAGCTGCCGATGCCCAGCGACGAGCCGATGACGACCAGTCCGGCGAAGCCGATCCCCGGTGCCAGTCCGGCCCCGAGCGCCGTCAGGAGGCCGAGCGCGTGGCGCGCGGCCAGGACGCCAGCCACCACGGGGAGGATCCCGAACGCGAGGAAGAAGGCCCCCCGACCTGGGATCCCCGACGCCGCCACGCGAAACAGGCCGAGCGGTGCCAGCAACGCGGCGACGCCGAGGACCACCGCGGCGACGAGCATCCCGGCCAGCGCGGGATCCTCCGGGACGAGTACATTCGGCATACGTCGGGGACGCGCAAGAATCGTGAAAGGTCTGACGACGGCCCGGGGCGCCCCCGCCAACGCCCCTCAGACGTGCGCCCGCGGCATCAGGTCCTCGAAGGGCTGCTCGTCCAGCCACTCGGCGAGGTGCACGAGCTGTTCGGTCGCCGCCTCGAAGAGGCGCTCGCCCTTCTCGGCGGTCGCGTCCGTCTGGTCGCCCAGGACCCCGTTGCCGGTATTGTCGATCGCATCGTAGAACGTCCGTGCCCCGTAGGTCCTCCGCTCGGTCCCCTCGAGGTCCGCGAGCCCGCCGTCACGCGCATCCTCCAGCCGATCCTCGTGGACTAACTCGGGATGGAGGTACTGGAGTAACGCCGTCTCCTTCGGGCCGCCGTGGGGGCCGTTGCGCTCGAACAGGTCGTCGACGAGCTCGCGAATGCTGTTGTCCCACATCCACTCGATGGCGTAGAGTTCGCGTTCGTCCCGCAGGTGTCGACCGACCTCGCGTAGGTGATCGACGTTCCCGCCGTGGGCGTTGACGTAAATCACCCGATCGATCCCGTGGTAGGCCAGGTTTCGGGTCAGGGAGGTCATATATTCACGAAAGACCGGCGCGTCGACCCACATCGTGCCGTGGAAGTGTTTGTGGTGGGGACTCACGCCGATGTGGACGGTCGGCGTCCGGAGAAAGCCCGTCCGCTGGGCGCCCGCGCGGGCGAAGGCTTCCGCGATGAGATGGTCGGTCCCCTCGGGGAGATGCGGGCCATGTTGTTCCGTCGAGCCGACCGGCACCAGTGCGAGCGATTCCTCCGCGAAGTACTCGCCGAGGTCCGGCCAGGCTTCGTCCGCGAGATACATGATCGAGCGTGGCGCGGGGACGGTGCTTGAAGGTGTCCAACTCCGAAGCGCGCCGGCCTACCCAACCGTGACTTACTCGTCACTCGAACGGAGGGATGGCGTATGCGCCGGACCGGCCTCCTCGCCATCCTCGCCGCGTTCGTCCTCTACGCGGGTACTCGAACGTTCCATCGGCTCGGGGTCGACGTGGACCTCCTCGGGGCCCCGCTCGATCCCGGCGTGTTGACGGGCGTCGCGCTTGTCGCCGTGTTGCTGGTCATCTTCGGCGCGTACACGATCATCGCGGCGGCGGTGCGCGAGCACATGGAGAGCCGACGGCGCCGGCACGATCTCCTCAACGCCCTTCGGCTCGGGTTCGGGGTGCTTGGGCTGGTCGGCGTCTTCGGCGTCCTCACGCGCGAATGGCTGAGCGTCCTCTTCTCGCTGGGCATTCTGGGGTTTGCGGTGACGTTCGCCCTCCAGCAGCCATTGTTTTCGCTGATCGGCTGGATCTATATCGTGATCAACCGACCCTATCAGGTCGGCGACCGGATCGCGATCGAAGACATTCGGGGGGACGTGGTCTCGATCGACTTCTTCGTCACCGAGGTCTGGGAGATCGACGGCGATCTGGTGTCCTCGAACCAGCCATCCTGGAGGATCGTGACGGTACCCAACAGCACGATCCTCTCCTCACGGGTCGTGAACTTCCACGGCGAGGGGGTCCCGTACGTCTGGAACGAGCTGTCGGTCCAGGTCGCCTACGAGACCGACCTGGGCCTCGCGGCCGATCTCATGGTGGAGGTCGCCGACGACCACCTCGGCGACGAGATGGCGCGCCAGATCGCCGAGTACCGGGACCGCCTCGCGGAAACCCCGGTCGAGCTCGACGTCCACGACCGGCCGACGGTGAACATCGTCCAGGAGGAATCGTGGGTCACGCTCCGGCTTCGCTACCTCGTCCATCCCCGCCAGGGGACCCGGGCGCGGAACGCCCTCTACGAAGGGATCCTCGAACGGCTCAATGCCCACCCCGAGGCCGTCAAGTTTCCCGTCGGTCGAAACCGCTAGCGGGTCGCGAGGCCGGGTGTCCACGTCTCCCGCCGCCGGTGCTCCAAAGCGTTATCGCCCCTGGTTGATTCCCGCCCGATATGGGCGGCGAGATCAGCGACGAGACGATGGAGGCGTGGCTCGAGGACCTCCCCGGCGAGGTGTTCGACCGGATCGGTCGCGTCGACGACCCGCAGGGCACGTTCAACTTCGTCATCGAGGAGGGTTCGGGCGTCGTGGTCAACGTGGCCCATCGCGGGGCCGGCGAGCCGATCCTCATCGGCACCGACGTCACCTTCCGGGGCGAGGCCCTCGAGGCCGTCCACGAGCAACGCGAACGGTTTTTCGCGGAGGTCGGCTCCGTGCTGACGAACGCGCCAGGGATCTACGCGTACACCGACGAGGAGGGCAACCGCGTGCCGAACGACGAGTTCACGACGGTCTCGCTGCGCCACTGGATCTACCCCGACGGGATCGGCCAACACGCGGTCCTCAGTGGACTCATCGATATCTTCAACGCCGCGGCCTACGTCCGCGATTCCGCCGGCCGCCTGCGGAAACAGCCCGACCTCTTCCGGTGATATCCTCGGCGGGCCGTCCGCAGGCCTCTGCGAGATCCGATCCGGGAACCGCGTGAGGGGAAACCCACTTGCGGTTGTAGGACCTGACTGTGCCGCATGCTGGCTGGAGAGCTCGACGACGTCGATCGGGGCATCCTGTATTTTCTCCAACGGGATGCCCGCCACAACACGACCACCAACATCGCCGAGCACGTGGGGGTCTCGTCCAGCACGGTCGGCAACCGCATCCACAAACTCGAGGACCGGGGGGTGATCAAGTGCTATCGGCCCACCGTCGACTATCAACTGGCCGGCCTCGCCCATCGGCTCCTCGTCGGCGCGTCGGCGCCGATCGAGGAGCAGGAGGAGGCGGTCGCGGAGGTCATGGACGTGCCGGGCGTGGTGGGTGTCCATGAACTCTTATCGAACGAGGAGAACTTGCTCATCGAGATGATCGCCAGAGATCGCCGCGACGTCAAGGATGTCCTCGAAGAGCTTCGCGCCGCTGGCGTCTCGGTCGGCCGGACCGAAATGATGGCCGAGACCCGGCGGCAACCCTATCGTCCGTTCGGCACGGCCTTCGTCTCCGGGAATGACGATCGATGATCGCCCTGGCGTGCTGGATATCTCGAAACGCGTTTAAAGGGGAGCTGGAAAATATCCACTCGCCGACACGTACAAGGACCCGACTCCCGTACCGACGGCGATGGCACGAAGCCGAAGCGCTAGCTCGGACGTCGATGAGCTAAGTCTGACCATCGTCGAAGCCGTCGCCGACGCCGAGGGTGTCGCCCCCGAGGAGCTCGTGCCACCGCTATATTCCGTCGTGGATCCCGACGCGCTCGATCAGATGTTCTTGCCGACACCCACGGATGGACGACTCGACGGCGAGGTGACGTTTTGGTACCAGGATTACCGGGTCACTGCCTGTGGGGACGGATTCGTTCGCGTGGAGGACCCGTCCGCCAATGGCTGATCGCCCCCACCGACCGGAAGCTTGCCGTTCGGACGCTCAGTACGGCCATTCCAAGGCCACGATCGTATGTTCGGTGTCCCGGTAGTGGGCATCCCCGAGCTCCTGGGCATCGGCGAGGTCCTCGGCCCGGCGCTCGAACTCGCATTCCTCGCATGTCACGACGTATGCGCTCGTCCCGGCGTCCGCGACCTCGTCCACGAGTGCCATGGCATCGACGACGATGTCGATAATAATGGGTCATTGGGCAAAGCACGTAGGTGTCACACCCCAGTCACCCCGGGGGGACGGGGATCAGCGCGCGAGGCGCTGGGCTGACGTCTCCCGGCGCGTTACATGTCTACCCCACGGTCCACTACAACCCGTACACCCCCGAGTACCGTTCGGTGACGGTCTCGAGGAAGGCGTCGGCCGTCAACCCCGACCCCGTCACGCGCCGGATCAACGCCTGGGTCGGATACCGCTGGCCGTGGCGATGGATTTCCTCCCCGAGCCAGCGCCGGATCGGTTCGAACTCCCCCCGGCGGACGTGGGCCTCGAACCCGTTGATCGCCTCGCGTGCCGTCGCCGCGAACTGCGCCGCGAGGACCTCGCCGAGCACGTAGGTGGGAAAATAGCCGAAATCCCCGTTCGCCCAGTGGATCGTCAGCAAGGGCCCCTCGGCAGCCGTCCCCGGGCGGAATCCCAGATACTCCTCGTAGCGGTCTCCCCAGACGTCGGGGATTTCCGCGACCGTTAGTTCCCCGCTGACGAGCTCCTTTTCGATCTCGTATCGCACGAGCGTATGGAGGGGGAAACTCATCTTGTCGGCGAGTAACGCGTTCGGTTCCTCGGGTTGGAACCGCACGTAGGACTCGTAGAGTTCCCGCGGGCTCGCCTCGAGGGCAGGCATGTGGTCGGTCAGGATGGGCTGGGCAAACTCCCAGAAGGCCTCATGACCGGCGATGTGGCCTTCCCAGAACGCCGCCTGGGATTCCTGGACGTAGGTCCCCCGGTCGGCCCCCAGCGGGGTCCCGTACTGCTCCCGGGGGAGCTGTTGGAGATAGAGGGCGTGGCCGAACTCGTGGACGGTGCTCGCGACCCCGATGCGCAGCTGGTCTTCGATCGGCCAGAGCCCGATCCGGCAATCGTACTGGTCGCCGATGGTGACGGCGTTCGCGACGGTCCCGGTCCGCCCGCGACTGCGATCGAACCCGAGCGCATCGAGCAAGGCCTCGTAGGCGCTGACCTGGGCATCGAGGTCGAAGGTCCCCGCGAACCCCCCTCGATGCAGTTCGACATCGGCATTGCGGACGTCCTCGAGGAGTGGCACAAGCTCCGCCCGGATCCGATCGAAGATGCGATCGATCCGGTCGAGGTCGGTGTAGGGCGCGTACTCGTCGACGAGGACCGCGTACGGCTCCTCGTCTGGATCGATGCCCGCCGCCTCCTCGCGTTTCAGCGCGACGATTCGCTCGAGATGGGGCTCGAAGCGCTCGAACGCATCCTGTTCGCGTGCGTCCTCCCAGGCCGTAACCGCCTCGGATCGGGCCTCGCTGAGCCGCTCGGACAGCCCCGCCGGGCGAGCGACATCCCGCTCGAACGTGCGTCGGATCTCCCGGACGTTGGCCGCGCGGGACGCCGACAGTGGTTCGGGATCCAACGCTTCCAGGAGGTCGGCGAATGCCCCATCCGATCGGTGCTCCTGGAGGATCGCCGAGATGGTCCGTTGCTGGTGTGTCCGACCCTCACGGCCGCCCTCCGGCATGGTCGCCCGCTCGTCCCACTCGAGCAGGTTCTTCACCCCTTCGAGGTGGCTGATGCGCGAGTACTTCTCGATGAGCCGTGTGTACGGGTCGTCTTCCGACGGAGCCCCCACATCGGCCGCATCCCCGTCCGGCATGGGAGCCGGTCACGTAGGAGATAGATAAATCACGTCGATCGATCCCGCGTCCAGCGGGGAAACATCGCTCGGTGGTCCCGTGGCGCACTTATCCCACGGATCCGTACCGCCCGCTGTCATGCCGGCGTTACCGGAGGCGCATCGTCAAGTCCTCGAGCGCCTCGCGACCAGGCTGAACGCCCGGCAGGTCCCGTGGGCCGTGACCGGCAGCACGAGTTTCGCCCTCCAGGGGGTGCCGCTGACCCCGAACGACATCGACGTCCAGACGTCCGAGGCGGGCGCCTACGCAGTCGAGGAGGCCTTCGCGGATGCGGTGGTCGAACCCGTCTCGTTCTCCGAGGCGGAATCGATCCGGTCGCATTTCGGCGCCCTGGAGATCGAGGGCGTGCGCGTCGAGGTCATGGGTGCCCTCCAGAAGCGCCTCGACGATGGCAGCTGGGAAGCGCCGATCGAGATCGCCGACCATCGGACGTTCGTCGACCTCGGCGAGGTGCCGATCCCGGTCCTCGCGCTGTCATACGAGGCCGAGGCCTACGAGCGAATGGGCCGAACGGAACGCGCGGAGCTGCTGCGGGAGTATACGGACCGGTGACTGGCGTGCGGGGACGCATCGGGACCTCTCTCGGGTGTCGGCGAACCTACTCCGACAGAACGTTCTTCCCGGCCCTCTGTGACCGATCGGTATGGAGACGGTAGAGCTCGACGACATCGACCGGTGTATCCTCTATTCGCTGCAGGAGGATGCGCGGCGGATGTCCGCGAGTACGATCGCCGAACGGGTCGACGTCTCGGCGCGGACCGTCAGGAACCGCATCGACCGGCTCGAGGCCTCGGGCGTCATCAACGGCTACCAAACCGACGTCGACTTCGGGAGCGCCGGCTACCAGCTCCACACGATGGTGGTCTGTACGGCCCCGATCGCCGAACGGGGGGAGCTCGCACGGGAGGCCGCGGACGTCCCCGGTGTCGTGAACGTCCGCGAGATCATGACCGGCGATCAGAACCTGCTCGTCGAGGCGGTCGGGACCGACGGTGACGACCTGAGCCGGATCACGAGCGATCTGGACGCCCTCGGCTTGCATATCAACGACGAGGATATCATCCGGAACGAGTACGACAGCCCCTTTCACGGATTCGATCGATGCGGCGAGTCGAGGTCGGCGACCCGGTAATGCGGTCGCACGGCCGTGGATCTCCGGTCCATGTATTTCATTGCCCGAATGTTTCGATTTTCGGAACTCGTTCGGTTGCTTTATTCCGATCCGGAATGAAGCGGCTGGCGTCGGCCGGAACAATTGACTCTGATCCGGCCGCGGGCGGCCGTCAGCGCTGAGCGGATCTGGGACACGTCGTCTACCACCAACAGATACCCATCATGCCGAAGGAACTCGAACGCGACCTCGGATTGCCCGCCGTGTTGGCCATCAGCATCGGCGCCATGGTGGGCAGCGGCATCTTCATCCTGCCCGGCCTCGCGATGGCCGAAGCGGGCCCCGCCGTCGTCGCCGCGTACCTCCTCGCGGGGATCATGGTCCTGCCCGCGGCCCTGAGCAAATCCGAAATGGCGACCGCGATGCCGGAGGCCGGCGGGACCTACATCTACATCGAGCGGGGGATGGGTCCGCTGCTCGGGACCGTCGCGGGCGTGGGGACGTGGTTCTCGCTCTCGTTCAAGGGCGCGCTCGCTCTCGTCGGGGGGGTGCCGTACCTCCTCCTGCTGTTCGACCTGCCGCTGAAGCCGGTGGCGCTGGGCCTGGCTGTGCTGTTGATTCTCGTGAATATCGCTGGCGTCAAGCAAACCGGGCGGATGCAGGTGGCGGTCGTGGTGGTGATGCTGGCGGCCATGGTGTGGTTCGTGATCCAGAGCGCACCGGCGACCGAGGCCGTACGGTTCGGGGGGTTCTTCGACGAGGGCGCCGGGGGCATACTAGCCGCCACGGGGCTGGTATTCGTCTCCTATGCGGGGGTGACGAAGATCGCTTCGGTCGCCGAGGAGGTCGAGAACCCGGACCGGAACATCCCGCTTGGCATCCTGGGCTCGCTCGTATTCACGACATTGCTCTACGTCGCCATCGTGGCGATCGTCGTGGGCGTGGTGCCGGGACCCGAACTCCTCGATTCCTACACCCCGATGACCGACGTCGCGGAGATCACGATGGGCACCCCGGGCGTGATTGCGATCGTCGTCGCCGCCGTCCTTGCCCTGTTCAGTACGGCCAACGCGGGGATCCTCTCCTCGTCGCGGTATCCGTTCGCCATGAGCCGAGACTCCCTCGCACCGGACGTGTTCGAGTCGGTCAGTGCGCGCTTTAGCACGCCGCGAAACGCCATCACGATCACCGGCCTCCTCATGCTGGGGCTGATCGCGTTCGTCCCGATCCTCGACATCGCGAAGCTCGCGAGCGCCTTCAAGATCCTCGTCTTCGCGCTCGTCAACGCGGCGCTGATCGCCTTCCGGAAGGCCGACCTCGACGACTACGATCCGGCCTTCGAGTCGCCACTCTACCCCTGGACGCAGTTATTCGGCATCGGGGCGAGCGGTCTCCTCCT
>CAZAYR010000012.1:24215-32551 GCA_964489365.1 uncultured Salinarchaeum sp. | reverse complement strand
GAACCGGTGGCGGTCACCGACGGGGCCATCGAGGAATTCGGCCGCCCGCCGGTCTACGATCGGGCGGACCCGTCCCGCCGGGTCGACACGTTCATCTGGGAGATCTTCGAGGACAGCGCGCCGGTCTATTCGAAGAACATCGAGCATGCGGAGGGGATCTCGATCGACGAGACGCCCGCCCGGAGCGGGATCGTCCACCCCCTCGGCGAGCACGGCGTCTTCGTGACGACCGAGGCGGCGCGTGACGCGTTCGACGACGAGGACGTGCACCTCGTCGAGCTCCTGTCGACGATCCTGACCGCGGTCCTCGACCGGATTCAACGCGAGGAGGACCTGCGGACCCAGACGGCGCTGTTGGAGACGAAAACCCAGCGACTCGAGGAGTTCACCCGCGTCCTCTCCCACGACCTCCGCAGCCCACTGAATGCCGCCAGCGGCCGGTTGAGCCTGGCGCGCGAGGAGGTCGACAGCGAGCACCTCGGCTACGTCGCCCAGTCGATCGATCGCATGGAGGAACTGATCGAGGACCTGCTCGCACTGACCCGGGACGGGGCGGCCGTGACCGATCCCGAGTCGGTCGAGCTCGCCCACCTCGCCGAGCAGTGCTGGCACACCGTGGGCTCCTCCGAGGCGTCACTCGAGATCGAACTGGCCCACACGATCGATGGCGATCCGACGCGACTCAAACAGGTCTTCGAGAACCTGTTCCGGAACGCCATCAAGCATGGAGGCCGGCACGTCACGGTCACGGTCGGCGAGCTCGAGGACGGCTTCTACGTCGAGGATGATGGCGATGGGATTCCCGCGGAAGACCGGGGGCAGGTCTTCGAGGCCGGCTTTTCGACGGCCGAGCGGGGAACTGGGTTCGGGCTGACCATCGTCAAGGAAATCGTTCGGGCCCACGGTTGGGAGATTCGGGTGACCGAAGGCGATGACGGCGGTACGCGCTTCGAGATCACCGGGATCGAGACCGCGGGGTGACTGCTGGATAGAAGCCTCGTGCGGGCAAGGCATGGTTGTCCGGCGATCGTGTGGGGCGACCGTTCTCGAGTTCCTGGCACCGCGGTAACGTCACGGGAATCGAGGCGATCGAACTCGACGGGTGACGGCCCTTCGGGGAGCTCTGGCGCGAGGCAGTATTCATCCATATCAGGATGATGTATTCACCCTGGGCGATCGAAGGGAAAAATCGCGAACGCGTGTCGTCCCGCCTACGCGGTGACTTCGCGTTGCTGTTCGGCGTACTCCGCTTCAGCGAGTTCCTGCATCGTCCGTAGCGAATTCCGGAACTGGCGGTTCAGATACCGTGCCGCGATCGGCCGGATGGCTCGGTCGAACAGCGAATCGCCGGCCGCGAGATCCCCGTACAGCCGTACGTGAGTCCCGTCGTCCGCTTCGGTGTAGTCCCAGTGGATCTCCCCCTCGATGTCCCCGTCGTCGAAGGTGGCCGTGGTCTGGTAGTTCTCCTCGTCGACGGTGTAGAGTTCCTCGCTCTCGGTCGTCCGGCCGAGCATCTTGAACGTGTTGCGGTACCGGGTTCCTTCCTCGGTCTCCTCGAGGACCGCGAAGTCGACGAGGGACGGCATCACGCGCTGCCAGTTCTCGGGGTCGTTCCCCCAGCCGAAGACGTACTCGATGGGCGCAGCAATGTCGATGTCGTGCTCGAATTGAGTCATGGTAGTGAAGCCTGCCAGTCCGGGTTCGCGACCTCGAAGGGCCCGCGAGGGCTGGCGTATGCTACTAGGTTCGCTGAGACGATAAAGCCGTAGTGAGCCGTGTTAACCCGGTCGCGCGGGCGTATCACCGGCGGCTGGAGCAAACGCCGTCCCGGCGCCCTGGCGTCGTTATTCGGAATCGGACGTCGGTTCGGTCGCGTCGGATGACGGCTCCCAGCCGGTATACCGCACCCACAGCGTGAGGAGGCTCGGCAGGACGAACACGGCCATCACGAACGACGAAAGCAGGGCGATCCCGACCAGCATGCCGAGCTGGCGGAGGTCGGGGAACGTCGAGAGCGCGAGCGTCGCGAAGGCGGCCACCGTCGTCACCGTGCTCCCGAGCAGCGCGCCGCCGGTCCCCGCGACGGCCGTCTCGAGGGCGGCGAAGGGCGTCGCCGCGGCCTCCAGCTCCTGGGCGAACCGCTCGCTGATGTGGATGGTGTAGTCCGTCCCGAGCCCGATGGCGAGACTCATCAACAGCGCCGTAAACAGGGTCAGGGGGACGTCGAGCAGCCACATCGCGCCGAAGACCCAGGCGACGACCATCCCGATCGGCACCACGGTGAGCGCGCCCAGGGAGGCGCTGCCTTCTTTGAGCCGGTAGAGCCCCGAGACCAGGAGGAAGATGACCACGAGCGCGATCGCCAGCGTCCGGAGCACGTTCTCGGTGAGGATGTCGATCTGGACTTGGACTATGACGTCCTGGCCGGTGGCCGTCGCGGTCACCCCGCCGGCGTTCTCGACGATGTCCGCGGCCTCCCGAACCACCTCGGTCGTCCGCGAGAAGTCAGACCCCTGGGTCGTCGGGAGCACGAGCCGGGCCGAGCGGTAGTCACCGTCCCCGCGTTCGAGCACCGCGCCGGCCTCCCCCGGCGCGGCCTCGAACAGCGCGTCGTAGACCGCGCGGACGTCCTCGTCAGGGACGGCATCCCCGTCGGTATCGGCCGCTACGAAGGTCGCCCGGAACTCCTCGTCGGCCTCGGCCGCGGCCCGCATCACCGACAACGGCGTCCGGACCGGCACCGAGCCGTCCGTCCGCTGGAACGCGACATCCGACGCGATGAACCGCTCCTGGGCCTCCTGCATCCGTGCCAACGCCTCGGGCGTCGCGACGTCCCCTTCGACGAGGAGCTGGGCCGGCGACGAACCGGGGCCGGCCTGCTGGAAGTTGTCCTGGACGTACTGCCAGTGCTCGAGGAACGCGTATTCGTCCATGGCGAACGGTTCGGGCAGGTCCTGTTGCCACTCGGCGGGCTGTTCGGGCTGTTCGTCCATCGAGGTCGAGAGCCCGCCGAAAGCCATGCCCCCGGCGGCGGTGATCACCAGCGCCACGAGCACGACCGTGATCGCCGACCGGCGGGCGCCGGCCACGCCCAACGTCAGGAAGGATCGCACCCGCCCCCCGGCGGCCCCGATCGCCGGGCGCCGCCGGTCCCGCCCGAAGCGTTCGAGGAGGCCGTCGAGCTCGACCTTCAACGCCGGGACGATGGTCGTGAATATCACGAGTGCCGCGACGACGCCGAGCGCGGTCGCCATGGCCAGCGAGCGGATCTCCCCGAGGGGGTTCGTGAGGTTCGAGAGGAAGCCAAGCGCCGTCGTCAGGGTCACGAGCGCCAACGCGACCGCGACGCCGGCAAGCCCCCGGGCCATCGACGGCCGGATGGCGTCATCCGGGTCGCGTTCTTCCCGGTAGCGCATGAAGACGTGGAGCCCGTAGTCGATGCTCAGCCCGATCAACAGGATGGGCGCGATGATGACGGCCTGGCCGAAGGGGACGTTCAGCCAGCCGACGAGCCCGAACAGCCAGACCAGGGTCAGCACCACGCCGAACATGCCGACGAGGATGTCCGCGAGATCCCGATACGCGAACGCCAGCGCGATCACGATCAACACCAGGGCGATCGGGCCGATCAGGGCGAGCGTGTCGTTGACCGCTTGGGTGTTGACCTCCTGGAGGGCCGGGCCGCTGAGCATGAAGTACTCGTCGTCGGCCTCGGCCTGGGTGCGGTCGTAGATCGCCTGCTGGGCCTCGGCGACGGGCCCGGTGGTGGCGAAGGCATCCTCGAGTGAGCCCTCGAGCACGAGCAGCATCGTCCGCGATTCGGCCGTGGCCGTGCCGGGTTCGAAGGTCCGCGGCAGCAACTCCAGGGTCTGGGCGTCCCCGGCGAGCACCTGGCGCACCGTCTCCTCGACCGTCGCGTCGTCGGCGTCCTCAAGCGCCTCGATCTGTGTGGCGAGGTCGGGGTTTTGCCCGTCGGCGAGGGCGGCGGCGACGCGGTTCGAGACCCCGAGGACCGGCGCGGGCTCCCGGGCGACGTCCGCGACGGCCTGGTCCGCGAGGACGTCGCGCTGGAACCGAAGCGAGGCCAACAGCGACTCGCGTGAGAGCACGTTGCCCTCCGTGTCCCGGACGTACACCTGCACGGGCGAGACCTCCTCCTGCCCGACGCCGTAGTTAGCCTCGATGTACTCGAGTTTCTCCTGCTCGAGGCTGTCCTGGCCAAGCTCGGAACTCGCGGGCTCGGCGAGGCCACCCGCGCCGAGGGCCATGCCGACCGTGAGGACGAGCATGACGGCGATGGTGAGCTTGCTTCGACGCGTGACGACATCGACCAGCCGCTCGAGCGCGTCCGCCAGCATACAGGCGAAGCTCGTGAACGGCGAATGATAGTATTTCCTCAAACGTTTCGATCGGAGCAGTGGGGTCTGAGGGGTCCACCAACCCTCGATCGCGCGACCGAATGTCAGGTCGCATTGACTTTCGACCCCGGGCGGTGGTTTTCCGTGGGCCGACGGCGAAGGCACGGCATGGTCGACCTCATGGCGACCTTCATCGAGGATCGCAACCGGGTCCAGCCCCACCACGCCAACAACCTGGGGACCGCACACGGGGGCAACCTGTTGCGCTGGATGGACGAGACCGGGGCGATGTCCGCGATGCGCTTTGCGGGCAACCCGTGCGTGACCGCCCACATCAACTCGGTGAACTTCGAACAGCCCGTCGAGCTCGGCGACATCGCGCTGGTCGAGGCGTACGTCTATGCCGCCGGCCGGACGAGCGTCCGGGTCCGGGTGCGCGCTTACGCCGAGGACCCGCTGACCGGCGACCGGGAGATGACGACGGAATCGTATTTCGTCTTCGTGGCGATCGACGAGGATCGTGAGCCGATCACCGTCCCCGAACTGTCGGTCGATAGTGACCGGGGCGAAACGCTCCGCGAGGAAGGGCTCGCCGACGAAGAAGGGTGGTCGGCGACGTAACCTCCGAACGAATATCCGGACGTTGGCGATCCTAGCGCAGGTTCCGCCGTGCGAGGATCCCGGAGGTCAGCAGCGCCACGAGCGCGATCGCGACGCCGAACCCGGGCAGTGGGCTGGCCTCGTCCTCGTCGTCGCTCGAATCGTCCGTGCCGTCGCCGTCGTCCGGGCTGGTCCCGTCATCGGTGTCCTCGTCGCTCGCAAGGGTCACGTCCCGCTCGGAGAAGTGGTTGACCCCCACGAGGACGTCGGTGCGCGCCTCGGCGGCGGAGTGCTGGCGGACCATGTACGTGGAGGTGTCGCCGTCCTCGGTCGCCGCGACAAGCTCGCTCGTCGACTCGACCTGCGCGGCGGCCTCGCCGTCGACCCGGACCTCGATGTCCTCGGCGGCGGCCAAGGCCTCCTCGGAGACGCTCGTCACGATGACGCGGCCCTCGTGCTCGGTCCGTTCGGCGGTCATCTCGATGCGGTTCTCGCTGGTGGCCGTGACCTCGACGGTCGTCTCGTGGGCATACGAGACGACGTCGGCGGCGGCTTCACTGCTGCCCTCGGCAGCCGCGGTCACGTAGACCTCGGCGGCGGCGGTCCCGTTCGCGATCATTGCCTCACGATCCTCGTCCGCCTCGGACCGCTCATCCGCGTATTGCTGGTAGACGAGGCGGGCGTCCGGCCCGACCTCGGCGGTGACGTTGCCCTGCTCATTGACGGTCACCTCGCCGTCACCGACGAGGATGAACGTCCCTTGGGTGCCGTTCGCGTGGGTGACGACGACGCGGGCGTCACCGTCCTGCTCAGCCTCGGTCTGGCTCGAGAGGTTGGCGGTCAGGAGCGTGCCCTCCTCGCTGCTCTCGACGACGAGATGGCCCCGCTGGCTGTCGTGGGCCTGCAGCGTTGCGCCACTGTCGGCGGTCAGCCTGAATCGCGTGTCCGATTCGGCCTCGAGCGCGATCGGCGCCGCGTGCACGCGCGTGGCCGTCTCGAGGCCGATCCCCGCGCCGATGATGCCGCGTTGCTCGGCCGCGCTGGCGGACTCGACCCGGACCGAGTCGAGCATCGTCTCGCCGTGCACGCTGTAGTTCGCGATGGCCTCCCCTTCCGTGTCGAAGGCGATGTGCGTGCCCGCGTGGGCGGCCGTTTCGGTATGCTCGGACGATACTGTCGGGGCGGCGATCGCCCCGCCGATGCCGGCGGCGCCCACGAGGAGCACCGCGGCGAGGATCGACGCGATGTGTCTGTGCGACATTGCAGGTGGCCCAGGGGACGAATCGGCCTTGAACCGGGGTGGCGGTGAAGGCCGATTGGTTACGATTGGAGGCGGTTTCAGGCCGTTTTAGCCGGATTTAACGGACCCTCCCGGGCCGGAATGTGAGTATTGAGAGTGCCCCCCGACGCCGAAGCTTTATCAGGAAATTCCCGGTAGAGGCGCACATGGCCGCGATCGGTCGGGACTTCGTCGCCGAGCAGCTCTGGTTTCTGATCGCGGTGGTGACGCTGCCGATCCTGATGCTCGCCGCGATGTTGTCGGTCCCCTTCGGGCCGGAGTTCGTCGTGATTGTCGGGTGGTTCCTGCTCACGCCGGTGTTCCTCTTCTGGGGCGAGGAGATCGCGGAGATGGTCTACGGACCCGAGGAACCCCAGACGGAACCGGATCCGGTCGAGGTGCTCAAACGACGGTATGCGGCCGGTGAGATCGACGAGGACGAGTTCGAGCGCCGGCTGGAGGAGCTCATGGATACCGACGCGGAGCGGGCGGTCAAGCTGCCCGAGGAAGAAACGTCGCGCACGTCCTAGTCGATGGTTGTCCCGAGAATCTCGGCGTCCAATGTGGGGCTCGCCCGATCGTTTTCCGACCCTCGTGGTTCTGCCTGCCCCGCACGCTTTCTCCCCCTGGGGGGCAAGGGCGTGAGCATCATAACCTCCAAGGTTCCAATCCCTAAACCTGGAGTATGACCCATTCCGTCGAAACAGAAATCACCGGAGGGGTTGCCGTCGTCACCTTCCGAAACCCGGGGAAACGGAACGCGCTCCATCCACCACTATACGATGATTTGATCGATGCGATCGAACACATCGAGGAAGACGACGACATTCGCTGTCTCGTAATAACTGGTGGCGGGGACGAGGCCTTCAGCTCGGGTCGCGATCTCACCTATTCCTTCGAGGGCGAGCGTGCCGGTGAGGAAACGTCTCTGGGAGAATTCACCGACGCGATCGAGGCATTCCCCTTCCCGACGATCGCGATGATCAACGGCGGGACCTACGGTGGGGCGATGCATGTCATCTCCGTCTGCGATCTCCGTATCGCCGTGGAGGATGCCCGGTTCGGGATCACGCCCGCCAAGCTAGGGCTGGTCTATCCAGCCCCGGCGATTTATGATATCGCCCAACTCATCGGCCCGGCGAACATCAAGGAGATGTTGTTCACCGCGGACGCCTTCCCGGCGCCCCGGGCGTACGACATGGGCCTCGTTCATCGCGTGGTCGAGCCTGATGCCCTCGAGGACGAGACGATGGACGTGGCCAAACAGATCGCCAGTAACGCACCGCTCTCGTTGAAATATATGAAACGCATCGTGAACGCGATGAAGGACAAAAACCAGTTCACCGAGATCGAGCGGGAGTGGGCCCACCGATTTCGGAACATCTCCGAGGAAAGCGACGATCACGCGGAGGGCGTCGAAGCGTTTCGCGAAAACCGGGATCCGGACTTTACCGGCTCCTGACGCTCACCCGGTCGGCCAGTCGTCCGTTCAATCGGGGATCGCTTCGACGGCTCGTAGCTTGTCGATTTCCTCGTCGGACTTGTGGAGATACTCGCGGAGGACTTCCTCCGTATGTTCGCCGAGTTGTGGCGGTCCGGAGCGAATCTCGCGAGACGTCTCCGAGAACTCGAGGGGGTGTCCGTGGAGGAGCATGTCACCGAGGTCTGGGTCGGAGTATTCGAACACGTGGTCCCGGGCTTGGGCTTGCGGGTGCTCGACGACATCGCTCACGTGGTTCAGTCGACCGTAGGGGCAGCCCAGTTCGTCAAAGATCTCCTCCCATTCCGCGGTCGTCTTCGACTTTATGACCGGGCGCATGACCTCCATGATTTCGTCGTAGTGCTCTTGTTTCTCCTCGGACGTTTGCCACTCCAGGAGCCGCTCGTCCTCGAGGTACTCCTCCACGAACGTATCCCACTGTCGGCCGATACTGATAACGATCTCCCCGTCGGCCGTTTCGAACAGTTCGTACGGGATCGTGGTCTGGTGGCGCGTGCCGTACGGCGGCGGGTCCTCGCCGGTGATCCCGTACATCGTGATGTACTCCTCCATGAAGGAGACGATCGTCCCGAAGAGGGTGGTCTCGAACTTCTGGCCC
>CAZAYR010000012.1:0-24205 GCA_964489365.1 uncultured Salinarchaeum sp. | reverse complement strand
ATGCCGATGACCGAATAGAGGCCGGCGCCGATATCTCCGATGGCTTGTCCGACCTTTACCGGCGGTCCACCCTCCGGGCCCGTCACGCTCATGATGCCCCCTTCGGCCTGCATCACCAGGTCCACCCCTTTCCTGTCCTTGTATGGGCCCTTCTCGCCGTATCCCTTGATGGACGCATAGATCAACTCCGGATTGACTTCCTCGGAGAGGTACTCGTATCCGAGGCCCAGTCGTTCCATCACGCCCAGGCTAAAGTTCTCGATGAGGACATCCGCCGACTCGATCAGGTCCTCGGCGACTTGTCGGCCTTCATCGGTCTTCAAGTCGATCTCGACGCTTTTCTTGTTCCGGTTCCGTGCGGCGTAATTCACTCCCATCCCACCGACTTCGGGGTAGCTATCGCGGGCGAAATCGCCGACACCCGGCCGCTCGATCTTCACGATATCCGCGCCCAGTTCACCGAGAATTTGCGTACACCAGGGACCGGCACGCGCCTGGGTAAAATCGATAACCGTGATGTCCTCCATTGGTGGCTGTGACATGAATCAACCCACCGCCGGTCGGGGGCTTAACTCTTGTTGGATGGCCGGTCCGGAGCCCGTGCGGACCGATATTATTTTTGCAGTTGTCGGACCTCCTGGAGAGCACTCGATCATGAGATTTGACCTTATGCTGACGACCGAGTTCGATCAGAATGCGTCGATGGAGACTGTCGGGGGGTCCCTCGCATCCCACGCCGGGGCCGCCGATCGAACCGGGTGGGACGGGATCGTCGTCCCGGAACATCACGCCACCAGCTCGCCGTATTTGAACAATGAGGCCGTAATGGCCTACGTCGCCGCCCAGATCGATTCACTATCCATCGGTTCGGGTGTCTGCCTGCTACCGTATCACCACCCCGTTCGGATCGCCGAGTTTGGCGCCACGATGGATGTTCTCACGGGCGGAAACTTCCGGCTGGGCGTCGCACAGGGTTATCGGCCCAAGGAGTTCGACATATTCGGGCTGGACCGCGAAGCAGCTGTCGGCAAATTGATCGAGGGGATCCGTCTTATCAAACGCCTATGGACGGAGGAGCACGTTGATTTCGATGGGGATTTCTACCAATTCGAATCAGTCACCACCTCGCCGGCCCCGTTACAGGATCCTCATCCCCCGATCTGGATGGGCGCCAGCAACGAGAAGAGCATTCGACGGGCCGCACGCATGACGGACGAGTGGATGCTGGGCCACGTACCGATCTCGGGCGCCCAGCCCCGCATCGCAGACTACCGCGACGAACGCGCCCGGACCTTCCGTGATGCGGGCCACATCCAATTCGGTCGGGAGATTTTCGTTGCGGAGTCCACCGAAGAGGCGATAGCCGCTGCGAAGGAGCCGTTGCGGCGCAAGTATGACACGTACTCCTCGTGGAGTCAGGACGACGTAACCGAGGGGGACACGTTCGACCAGGCGTGGCAGGACCTCGCCGAGGACAGATTCATCATCGGCGACCCCGAGGTCGTGATCGCGGAGATGCGGCGGTATCACGAACGACTCGATATCGATGGGTGGACCGTCCGCATGAACTATCCAGGCCTTTCGAACGACGACGCTCGCCGATCGATCGAACTCTTCGGAGCGGAGGTCATCCCCGCACTCGCCGGCTGAATCCTGCCAGGCGGTCGAACGCCACACATGATCCCCGGAACCCGAACGATTTTCCCACGACGGTTGGATCAGCCCACATGGCTGCGCACGGGCGTTTAGCGGGAGATGTCGCAATTGTTACGGGGGCAGCCCGAAATATCGGGCGAGCGATCGCCGAGCGTTTCCTCGAAGAAGGCGCGAAGGTGGCGATCGCGGATATCGACGAGGACCGGGCGATCGCGACAGCAACCGACCTGGACGACGGGACCGGTCGCGCCGTTGGCATTGGGGTAGATGTCTCCGACGAGGATGAGGTCAAGTCGATGGTGCAGACGACTGAGGAGACGTTTGGTCCCGTCACGATTCTCGTCAACAATGCAGCCATCGTCGACCGCGATGGGCTCTTCGAGGTGGATGTCGAGGAATTCGATCGGGTGATGGCCGTCAATGTCCGGGGCCCGTTTCTCTGTACTCGGGAGGCGGCGAAGTCGATGCACCGGGCCGATCGGGACGGTCGGGTGGTCAACATTGCTTCGACGTCGGCCCATGTCGCCCGCCCACGGGGGGTCGCTTACGGAATCTCGAAGCGAGGAGTGCTCAGCTTCACGCAGTCGGCGGCGAACGCGCTTGCGGCTGACGACATCCGCGTGAACGCGGTGTCGCCGACGCGGACGGGCTCGGTCCTCGGGAAATCAGAAATGCCAAACCGGCCCGTGGATTCCGATATCCTGCGCGGCCGGTTCGGGAAGCCCGAGGACCAGGCGAACGCGGTCACGTTTCTCGTCTCGGAGGAGAGTGACTTCGTCACCGGTACGGAGTTGATCGTCGATGGGGGTGCGATGGCGTCCAGTTACAATACCGATATGGAGCAGGTCGAGGAGGACATCGACGCCGCGTAAGCCCGCTTGCGGGCGATTTCTTATCTCTTACCCCCGACACTGAATGTCGCGAGCGAATTCCTGTAAGTGAATGTAGAGGAAGAATTATGGTCCTACTTGGAATCTACCCACCTACATCATGGCAGAGCGTAATGACATCTCCGTAGCCAACCTCAACCGACGAACTGCGCTGATGGCCCTCGGCGCCTCGGCCTCGGCGGGCCTCGCGGGCTGCCTGGGCGACGATGACGATGGTGATGCGGACGATGGCGATGACAGTGATGCAGATTCCGACAGCGACGCCGACGACGGCGATAGCGGTGACGACCTCGGCGAGCGTGTCCCCACGGTCAGTCATCGTTACTGGTCAAATATCGGGGACACGTCCCGACTCTGGGAGACCGTGGCCCCGATCATACAGGAGAACGTCCAAGATGGGCTTGGCGTCCAAGTCGAGATCAACCCAGGGGAGTTTGCGACCGTCACGTCGGGTGTCTACAATGACGAGCGGCACAGTGCGTTCGAACAGTGGGGCCACTCCAATGACCTCACGCGACTGGATCCCCAGGAAATGACCCGGCGGTTTGGCGTCGACTGGGCGGGCGCCAATGGGCTGCCGAACAATATTCAGTACGCGGATTGCGAATACTCCTACCACGCTCTCGCGCAAGCGCGCGCAACCGATCCCGTGGAGCGCCAGGAACACGTGAATGAGGCCCATGCGATTCTGAGCGACGATGCGGGTGTCATTCCCTACTTCGGGTCGGTGGACTACAGCGCCTATCGGGCGGATACGGTCGAGATGGACGGGGCCGGCGCGGGTGGACTTTGGGATACCAACCCGCCGTCCTTGATCAAGTCAACGCCGACTGAAGGGGATCAGCTCACGTATAATATCACCCAGGCGTCGGTAGAGTCCGAGCAATTCCCGACCCAAACGTACATCTCCGGGATCTGGACCCGACTCGCCCATTCCCCGCTCCGGGCATACGACGAGAACTGGGAACTCCAAAACATCCTCGCCGAGAGTGTCGAGGTGGAAGACGACTTTACGACGGTCACGGTGGAACTCCGCGACGCCTCGTTCCACAACGGGGATCCGATCACGTCCGAGGACGTGAAATTCACGTTCGAATTGTTGAACGCGAACTCCGACATTTATCCGTTCGCCGACCCCGTGCCCTACGAATCGATCGAGGCGGTCGACGAGCAGACGACGGTGTTCAACCTCGAGCGTGCGTACCCCGCCCTGACCACGCTCACCTTCCCCAAATGGGGAATCTTCCACAAGGCCTCGTGGGAACCGGCGTTGGACGAGCGCGAGAATTTCGTCTGGGAGGACCCGTGGATCGGATCGGGACCGTTCCAAGTCACCGACTTCCAAGTCGGGGATCGGATCGTGATGGAACCCCACCCCGAGGATGGGCATCCGGTCTACAGTGTCGACCACGGGTTGTTTATGCAGATCTACCGCGAAACCGCCACCGTCGTCGAAGCGTTCCTGGCTGGCGAGTTGAACGTGTGTCAGCGGATCGGCGCCGGCGACGTGGAACGCATCAACGACGAACTCGGGGATAACGCGGAATCCGTGATTTCCCGACCGATGTTCGCCGAATACATCGGCCCGCAAATGAACATCCCCCCGACGAAATTCAGGGCGTTTCGCGCGGCCGTGGGGGCCTCTCTCGATCGTCAGCTGATGAACGAACTCGCCCAGGAAGGTCGGGGCCCCGTCCAGTCCAACGCGACCATTCTCATGCCGGATCTCCCGTATTACCCCAATGAGGAGGACCTGTTCCAGTTCACCGACGATCCGACGGGCGACTACGAGCAGGCACAGCAATTCCTCGAGGATGCCGGATGGGGATGGGACGAGGACGACAATCTTCATTACCCATCCGACGCCGATCTCTCTCCACTTTGGCCGGACGGTGAAACCCCCAGTCCCGAGGATTACCCCTGCCTGACCTCGGAGGGCGAACTCGACCCCGAATGGGAACCTGAGTGATCAGGTCCTCGTCACCGATCGTCCGCGCTAGAAAGTGGCGTTCGACCAACCGCCATCAACTGGAAGGACCGTCCCGGTGACGAAACTGGCGGCGTCCGAGGAGAGGAACGCCACCGCCCGGGCGAATTCCTCGGGGGATCCTAACCGGCCGAGCGGGATGTCCGAGGCATAATCCGCTTCGACATCCGCTTTGCTCATCCCCCCCTCGGCGGCACGCTCTTCGAGCATATTATCGACGCGTCCCGTCCGAATCAACAGCGGTTCCACACAGTTCGATCGGATGCCGGCCTCCCCGAACTGATTCGCGACAGTCTTCGACAAGCCGTAGATCCCCGGTCGAACCACGTTCGAGAGAAGGAGACCTTCTGGGGATTCGCGGGCGGTCGCCGCGACGATGTGGGTCATACTCCCCCCGTTTTCTTTCATGACCGGAAGCGTCTGTTGGACGAGCTGGATAGTACTCCGGAGTGCGTTTTGATAGGCTTGATCGAGTGTGGCGAGGTCCAGGTCCTCGAAATCGCCCTTCGCCACGCCGCCGTGATTGGTCACGAGGATATCGATCCCACCCAATCGGTTCTCCGTGTCGCGAACGAGTGCGCGTATCTCCGACTCCACGCTCAGATCCGCCGCGATCGATTCGATTTGTTGTTCGTCGATCCCCTCGGTCTCGAGGAGCCGGTCGACTCCTGCATCGAGGTTTTCTCGACTCCGGGAGCTGATGACTACCTCCGCGCCATGGCTTGCGAGACGAGACGCCGTCGCCAAGCCCAACCCCCGACTCGAGGCGGGGACGAGCGCTCGCTTCCCTTGCAGATCGAGGTCCATATCCGCGGGGATGCACTCGGATGGTTTAGCATTGTGTGTCCCGGCTCGAAGGGTTATCGGCGAGGATCCCGCATCTTCATGCATCGAGCGAGCCTGGTGTTCGGCCGATGGTGGAAGTGGAGCGAGATCGGAAATGGCTCGGGCTTACCGTCCTTGCACTCGTGCTCGTCGTGGCTGGATGGGTTCCGCTGATCGTCGGCACGCCGGAACCGTCCCTCATGACGAACGCCTCACTCGTTTGCGGGATGCTCCTCGGGTTTTTCGTGTTCCTCCGGAACCGGGCGACCCGCTCGGAACCAGGCGGCGATAATGCCCCGTAAGGCTGGGCATCCCGATCCGACCGCCCGTTTGGGAGTCCCGGGATCGAAGCGCCGACCCCTCACAGACCGAGCTGATCAAGCCATGCCTCGATCCGCGAGAGCTCGGAGGATTCGATCGGGTCAAAGGGTAGCCGCGGATACCCGAGATCCACGCCCTGCGAACGACTCGCAGCCTTCACCAGCGCGTAGGGACTCGGCGTCCAGTCGGGAAGGGATGAAACCCGTTGTTGCAGCCGGGCGGCCCGTTCGAAGTCCCCGGCGGTGACCGCATCTCGCATCTCTGCTAGGGCTGTCGTGAGCGGCGGCGGCGCGATCACCCCGGCCCCGTCCAGCATGAACGTGTACATGGCGACGTCCATGGTGGTAAACACGTCTGCCAGCCCCGCGTGGTGAACATCCCGTAACAGTGCGGTTACCTTCGAGATGTCTCGTGACGTTTCCTTGACGTATTCGATGCCGTCGATCGCTGCCAATTCGCCGATCAACTGGGCGTCGAGATCCAGCGTCAGCCGCGGATTGTTATAGAGCAATACCGGCAACTCGGACTCGGCGGCGATCGCGCGGTAGTACGTCCGGACTTCGTCCGGACCAGGGCCGGTCCCCCACGGCGGAAACGCGATCAGGCCATCGACATTGAGGGACGTCGCCGTCTCGACCAATGCGTTTGCCTTGGGAATCGCCGGATGGGAAACGCCGGCAAAGACGGGACACGTATCCGGAACGGCGTCGACGGCCGATGCCATGGCCCGTTGACGTTCCTCGATGTCCATCGCCGTGACTTCCTGGATGCCGGTCCCGGCAATGGCAACGATACCGGCCCGGTTATCGAGAGCGTACTCGATCGCTGCCGGAATCCGGTCTTCGTCGAGGGAGCCTTGCTCGGTGAACGGCGTCGGCGGCGCGGCGAATATGCGCGGTTGGTCGGTTGCGTTCATGGGACGACCGTCTTCACCAGTTCATAAATAGCTGCACGCCGAGCGCCGTTGAGACTTAATCCTCGCCGACTCGCACGCGCGGGTCGACGTAGCTATAGAAGATATCCACCGCGAAGTTCGCGAACACGATGAACGCGGCAATGAGGAAGAACACGAACTGAACGACGGGGATGTCCCTCGAGAACACGGCTTCCAGCAAGGCGAACCCCATGCCCGGCCAGTTGAATACCATCTCGATGACGACCATGCCGCCGACCGCCCGGGTCATGGAGATCGGGTACATGGTGATGACCGGCAGCATGGCGTGGTTGAGCATACGTCGGAGCCGTTCGCCCCCAGGCAGGCCGGTCATGCGATGGTAGAAGAAGAAATCCTGCCCGAGGACCTCGACGACGCTCGTCCGCATGATAAGTGTCGGTAGGTACATGTATCGGATCAGGATGACCGAGAACGGGAGGACGTAATGCTTGGCAAAGTCCATCGTGAGATACGGTCGCCACCAGGCAAAGTCGCCCGCCCGGTACGGGTTCTCGAACCCGAACATCCCCGATGTCGGGACGAGGTCGAACCAGCCGGCGATGACGATGATGAACACGATCGCCGTGAAGAACGACGGGAACGACCCGGCGAGGATGAGCGGCAACGTCCCGTACTTCTCCAGTTTCGAGCCCCGGTTACTTCCCATGAGGCCCCCGATAATCGAGCCGAGCAGATAACCGATCGTGATCCCCGGTCCAACCAGGATCAACGAGTTGAAGATCCGCATCTTCACGAACTCAGTGACCGGCACGCCGTACGCCATCGATTCCCCGGCGTCGCCGGTCAGCAGGTTCGCCATGTACCGGAAGTATTGTACGTAAAGTGGATCGTTGAGTCCCCATTTATCCTCGAAGTACTCAACGGTTTCCGGGGAAGCGCCCGCATCGAGCATCAGGTTGAGATACGAGCCGGGGAGAAGTCGCATGAAGAAAAACAAGAATGTCATGACGAGGAAAAGCAAGACGACCGATTGGATCGTCCGCATCAGAATGTAACGCGCGGTCGCCATTATTTTCGACCCCCCGGCGCGTGGACCAATGAGCTGAACACCGATGATCGTGGGGTTATCATTGCATTGGGGTACCCGATCGGGCTAGCCCGTCACTTTGGTTCATTTGCTCCCGTTCCTCGTGATCGTAATACAAATGGCAGGCGACCTCGCGACCATTGTCTTCGAGGGGAAGCATGAGCGGTGTTCGCTCACAGATCTCCATCCGCTCCGGACATCGATCCCGGAAGCGACAGCCCTCGCCCATCCCGACCGGGTTTTGGACGGCCCCCTCGAGTTCGGTCCGAAATCGGCCCTCGTACGGGTCCGGGATGGGCACCGCCGAGATCAACGCCTTCGAATAGGGATGTTTGGGATCCTCCAGGAGCGGCTCCGTCCGCGCGGATTCCACGATACGACCGAGGTACATGACGTTAATCATGTCACACACGTACGAAACCGTCGAGAGGTCATGCGAGATGTATAACATCGAGACGCCGTATTTCTCGATGAGTTCGCTGAGGAGATTCAGGATGGCCGCCTGCGTCGACACGTCGAGCATACTCACCGGTTCGTCTGCGAGGATGATGTCAGGTTCAAGGATGAGGGCCCTGGCGATCGACACCCGTTGGAGTTCGCCGCCACTCAGTTGCCCCGGGTATCGATCGAGATACTGATCGGGCGGGTCCAGCTCGACATCCCGGAGCGTTGACTCCAGCCGGGCGGTCCGATCGTCGACCCCATGGATCTGGAGTGGTTCGAGCAATGTCTCCCGGATCTTCATCTTCGGATCGAACGAATTGTACGGATCCTGGAAGATGAGCTGCACATTCTTGCGGAACGCCTTCCAGTCAGCCTTATCGAATTCCTGGACCGGTGTGCCCCGATAGCGGATCTCACCGCTCGTGGGACTGTGGATACCGATCAAGGTTTTTAGCAACGTGGTCTTCCCACAGCCGCTCTCCCCGATGATGCCCTGGGATTCGTTTTCGTGCAGCGAGAGCGACACCCCATCGACCGCCTGGACCTGCTCCTCATCACCGCCGAACAAGCGCTTTAAAAAGCGGGTTTCTTGCTCGAAGTATTTCGCGAGCGAGCGCATTTCCAGGAGCGGTTCCTCCGTCATGACTCCTCCCCCACGCTCGCCATCTCCCCGTGCTCACGGCGATACTGCTCGAGAACCTCGTCCCGTCGAAAGCAGGCGATGGGGTGCTCCGGGTCCTCGACGGGCTCCAGCGGCGGCGCAGCGGCGCTGCACTCCTCGACGGCCCAGGGACACCGTCCCACGAAGGTACATTCGTCGACCTCGCCGAGATTCTGCGGCGGATTCCCCTCCATCACGCCCAGTTTTCGGTTGGGATAGCGGATGTCGGGAAACGCTTCCTGGAGCAAAATCGTGTACGGATGTCTCGGTTCGTCGTAGATCTGTCTGACTGACCCTACTTCGGCGACTTGGCCGGCATGCATGACGGCCATCCTGTCGCAGGCCTCGAACACTAGGCTGATATCGTGGGTGATAATGAGCATGCTCACGCCTTCTTCCTCCTGGATCTGCTCGAGGTATTTGAAGACCTGATCCTGCATGATGACGTCCAGTGCCGTGGTGGGCTCGTCCGCGATGAGGAGATCGGGCTCGAGAAAGAGGGCCAGCGCGATGATGGCGCGCTGTTGCATCCCCCCGGAGAACTGGAACGGGTAATCCCGAACCCGTTCGGGCGGCAACCCCACGATCTCGAAGAGTTCCTGGAGGCGCTCGGTCGACTCCTGTTTCGTCATATCCGTATGGACTTTCGCGATCGTGGCCGCCTGCTCGCTGATCCGCAAAAGCGGATCGAGACTGCTCATCGACCCCTGTGGGATCCAGGAGAGGCCGTTCCACCGGATTTTCTCGTTGAATTCGTCCTCGGAGAAGTCCTGGATTTCCTCGCCCTTGAGCCGGATCTTTCCCGACGTGATCCTCCCGTTGTCGTCGAGGCCACCCATGATCGATTTTACGAGCGTGCTCTTGCCGCATCCGGACTCGCCGACGAGGCCGAAGTACTCGCCGGCGTCGATGCTGAAGGAGGCATCCGAGACGGCGGTCAAGTCCCCCTGATTCGTTCGGTACTGGATCGTGAGATCTTCGATCTCAAGGAGTGGTTCATCCATCGAAATCACCTCTGCACGAACGCTTCGTCGTCCCCCTGTCCGGCGATCTTCTCGTAGCTTCGACCGAACATGAACGTCGACAGCACGGTCAGCGATATCATCAGGCCGGCGGGAATCGACCACCACCAGGCCGTCGCCATCCGTCCCGACGCATACGCGTTCCGGACCATGACACCCCAAGACGGCAGGAACGGGTCGACGACGCCCAGGAACGCGAGCGTCGCCTGGACGAGAATGCTAATGCCGACCCCTAGCGCGAAAAACAGGACGGCCATCGGGGCCACGTTGGGCAGGATGTGTTTGAAAATGACGCGGGTTCGGCTGCCGCCCATGGCCTCAGTGGCGACGACAAACGGACGCTCGCGGATTTGGAGCACCTGCGATCGGAGCACGCGGGCGTTGCTTCGCCAGAGGACGGCCCCGATCACCACGATCGAGCTGAAAAATCCGATGCCGAAGAGAGCCACGAGAATAATCGCGACGGGGATGAGCGGGATCCCGTAGAACAGATCGGTTATCCGCATCAGCGCATCGTCGGTCCGGCCCCCGAGATATCCCGACGTCACGCCGATCGCCATCCCGATCCCGATAATCATCCCCCCGCCCAACACGCCCGTGATCACGGTCGGGCGTGCCCCGAGGAGCATCCGACTCAATAGATCCTGACCCCGATCGTTCGTGCCAAGCGGGTGATCGACCGACGGTGGCTGGGCGACGAGGATCTCACCCTCGGAACCACGCTGGATTTCCGTGGCGTCGTACGGGGCTAGGTGGGGGCCGAACACGCCCAGCAGGAGCACGAAAATCAGAAAGGCAAGATACATCGCCGCCGCCTTATCTTCGATCATGAGCCGCAGTCCGCCGACGAAATTTCGCACGACGTAATGGTCTGCGATCGCTGACCAGTCAGGCAGCGGGGACGAATCACTGGCCTCCATTTGAGTAACTTGATGGAGGTTATCGGAGCGAGCAATAAAGGCTGCGGAACCAGGGACCCCCACCTTCTCGGTGGGCAACTACGTCCTTGAGCCAGCACGCGACTGTTTGGATGAGCGGGGGGATCGTGAAACGTCACAGCCCGACGACACATCCGGGGGTTCAGCGGCGGGGAGTAACGTTAAGCCCCGGGATTCCCACATGGCACCCATCATGTCTCGCCCGAAAACGGAGCACACTCCCGCGGTCGACGAGGAGCTGGCCCGCGTCCCTTGTGCGCTCGTGAGAGGCGGGACTAGCAAGGCGATCTTCGTACGGCCCGAGCATCTCCCCGAGGATCCGGAGCGACGTGACGAGCGGATCCTTTCGCTGTTCGGCAGCCCGCACCCGCGACAGATCGAAGGGTTGGGCGGCGCCGACCCGTTGACGAGCAAGCTCGCGATGATCGAACCGGCGCCGTCGGAGGACTGGGCCGACGTCCTGTACACCTTCGGTCAGGTCAGGATCGATCGGCCGTTGGTCGATTACTCGATCAACTGCGGCAATATCTCCTCGGCGGTCGGCGGCTACGCCATCGAGGAGGGGTTCGTGGACCCCGAAGCCCCCAGGACGCGGGTGAAGATCCGGAACACCAACAACGACGTCAGGATCACGAACACCGTTGCCGTGAAGGAAGGGCGGCCACGGGCGCGGGGCGATTTCTCGATTAGCGGGGTGAACCGGCCCGGTGCGAGGGTCGACGTCGGCTTTCCGCGGCCCGGCGGCGAGCTCACCGGGGAGCCCTTCCCGCTCGGCCGGTGTACGGAACTCACCGCCCGTGGAAAGACCGTCGAGGCGACGCTCGTCGACGCGGCCGGAACACCCTCGTTGTTCTTCCACGCGTCGGATTTCGGGCTCGACGGGAGTGAGATGCCCGACGAGATGGACGGGATGTCGGACCTCCACGAGCTCCTTGACGAGTTTCGGAAGCAGGCGGCCCTCGCCTCCGGCATGGCATCGGACGAGGCGGAGGCCAACGAGATGCTCGTCCCCGGCCCGACACTCGTCGCGGATCCGGTCTCTCACCCCAATTACGATGGGGGGACGGTCTCGGGTGAGGCGGTCTCGCTCACGATCCGGTTGTTCCTCGGGACGACGACCCACAAGGCCTACGGGGGGACGTCTTCGATCAGCCTCGGGTTGGCCAGTCAGACTCCGGGGACGGTGGTCCACGAGCACGTCGCTCGCATGTTCGAAAATGAGTACGGACGCACGAGCGTGGTGATCGGCCATCCATCCGGCACGATGCACAGCTTCGTGGACCACGATGGGGACGAGATCCACGAAGTCGGCTATGCCCGCACGGCCCGACGCCTCATGGACGGCGTCGCGTACGTTCCGTAACGGTGACGAGGACGCCAGAGGCCAAACCAGCAACCTCTAACTTGCCGTGCGGTGGACGGTCCCCATGACACACGGGCACGAACTTCGGGAGCTTCTCGAAGCCGACGGGATCCTCCGATGTCCCGGGATCCACGATGCGTTGACCGCGAAAGTCCTCGACCAGCTCGACGTGAACGGGATGTACATGACCGGATACGGGACGTCCGTCTCACGGACGGGCATGCCGGACGCGGGGCTCATTACGATGCCGGAGATGATCGCGCATGCGAATGCGATCCAGGAGGCCGTCGACGTCCCCGTCATCGCCGACGCCGACAGCGGGTTCGGGAACGCGACGAATCTGATTCGGACCGTGCGCGAGTACATCAAAACCGGCATCGCGGGCATTCACATCGAGGACCAGACCTTTCCCAAACGGTGTGGCCACGTGGCGGGCAAGCGGGTGATCCCGAAGGAGGAAGCCGTCGGGAAGATACGGGCCGCAGTTGACGTGCGGGACGAGCGGAACGCCGATACGGTCATGATCGCGCGGACGGACGCCCGTGGCGCGACCGGCGGCTCCCTGGATGCCGCGATCGATCGGGCAACGGCCTTCGTGGAGGCGGGCGCGGATGTGGCGTTCGTCGAAGGCCTGACCGACGAAGCCGAGCTGGCGCGAGTCGGCGAGGAGGTCGATGCTCCGCTGTTGTATAACGCCGCTGGCATCTCCCCGGACGTGCCGGCCGAGGAGCTCGAGTCCCTTGGATTCGACGTAGTAATTTATCCGACATTCTCCTCGCACGCGACGATTTCGGCGGTCTATCGGCACGCCACCGAGTTCCTGAACGCCGAGGTCGCCGCGATGGCGGACCTGGGCGACGCGTTCGACGACCTTCCCTTTACGATGCACGAACTGGCGGGATTCCCCGACGTCGTCTCCTGGGAGGAACAGTACATGCCGGAGGAGCAGGACAAGTACGACGACTCGCTCGGTGCCGACGTCGGCGGCGACTAGCCCTCAATCGACGGACAGTCCTTCGGGGTGCTCCCGGTAGTGATTGAGCAGCCCGTTCGAGGCGAAGAGCTCCTGGATCGCTTCGGGGATGGGCTCGAAGGCGTACGTCGCCCCGGTGGCGCGGTTCTCGATGCGGCTACGTTCGAAATCCACGTGTAACTCGTCACCATCGGAGATGCCATCGATCCCGTCGGGGACGGTCAGCGCGGGAAGGCCAATCGCGATCGCATTCCGGTAGAAAATGCGGGAAAACGACTCCGCGATCACGGCCTGAATGCCGGCAACCTGAATGGCGTGAGGGGCACTTTCGCGACTGCTTCCGGAGCCGAAGTGGGCGCCGGCGACGATGAAGTCGCCCTCGTCGATTTCCTGGGCGAAGCCCGGCTGGACCGGCTCGAAGATGTGATCCGCCAGGACCTCGATGGGCTCGCCGAAGTAATCGCTCGGGGCGATGACATCGGTGTTGATCTCGTCCCCGAAGACGTGGGCGCGTCCTTGCATGCTCACACCTCCATCGGATCCGTGATGTGTCCCGTTATCGCCGAGGCGGCCGCCGTCTCGGGGCTTGCCAGATAGATTTCCGAGCTATCCGCACCCATGCGCCCCTGGAAGTTCCGATTCTGGGCGGCGAGACACACCTCGTCCTCGCCGAGCACCCCCATGCCCATGCCGACACACGCGCCGCAGGTCGCGTTGGTGATCGTCGCGCCGGCGTCCGTCAGGGTCCGAATGATCCCGTCCCGTTCTGCCCTCCCGAAAATCTCCTTGGAGGCGGGCGTCACGATCAATCGTGTACCCGTATCGACCTCGGTGCCTTCCAGCACCTCGGCGGCCGCCCGGAGATCCTCGAGCTTGCCGTTGGTGCACGTGCCGATGAACACCTGATCGAGGTCGACCCCGGCCACGTCGCCGACGTCGACGACATTCTCGACCTTGTGTGGCGTCGCCACCTTCGGTCCGAGGCTGGTCGCGTCGAGCTCGTGTCGTGCGGCGTACTCGGCGTCGTCGTCCGGGTGCTGGGCGTCGTAGGGGACATCCGATCGCTCGTCGACGTACGTCCGCACGGTCTCGTCCACCGGGGTAAACCCGAATTTCCCGCCGAGCTCGATCGTCATATTCGTCAACGTGATGCGATCATCGAGCGGCAACGCCTCGATCGCCGGGCCGCCGTACTCGACGGCCCGGTACCGGGCCACATCGGTCCCGTAGCGCCCGGCGATGTGGAGGATGAGATCCTTCGTCGACACGCGCGGTCCGAACGTCCCGTCGATCTCGAACCGGATCGTTTCCGGGACGCGAAACCAGTTCTCTCCGGTCGCGAGGATATAGGCCATGTCGGTCGTCCCGATGCCGGTCCCGGCCGCGCCGAAGGCTCCGTGGGTCGTCGTGTGCGAGTCTGTCCCGACGATCAATTCGCCGGGCCTGACGTGCCCCTGCTCCGGCAGCACTTCGTGGCTGATCCCGGTGCCGACGTCGTAGAAGTGCTCGATTCCGGCGTGCTCCACGAACGATCTGATCCCGACCTTCGTGTTGGCGTCCTCGATGGAATGGGAGGGTGCCATGTGATCGAGGACGCAGACGACTTTCGACGGATCCCACGGCCGTTCGACGCCGATCTCGGCTAATTTGGGTTGGACCTCCGGGGCGCCCAGATCATGGATCATCGCCAAGTCTACGTCACAGACCAGATGATCGCCCGGCGAGATCGAACCGGGATCGGTGCCGGCGGCGTTCGCGAGTATCTTTTCAGCAACTGTACTGCCCATGCAACCGGCCACGTGCCACCATCCATTAATCCATGCTATCGCGGCGGATCGAGCGACGGTGGTTGTGCCTCCCCCGTCCCGGGGGAGGCACCTTTTTCTCCTGCCCGGTCCCCTCGCAGGTATGGTCGCCGAAGCCGACACCGCGACGGGCGCCGGGATGACCGACCGGATCGCGTCGTTCGTCTCGACGCTGGAGCCGGACGATGTCCCCCCGGCTGCCATCGAGACGGCGGAACAGTGTTTCATCGACACGGTGGGTGTGGCGATCGCCGGTTCGGTCGAGGGTGCGGGTGCGACGGCCGCCCGCATCGCGGAACGGACCGGGGAGACGACCGCCACGGAGGCCACCCTGCTCGGTCGTTCCGAGCGGGCGACCACCGCCGGGGCGGCCTTCGTCAATGGGACCGCCGCCCACGGGCTCGATTTCGACGATGGGTCGGATGCGTTCGGCGGACATCCGAGCGCATCGATCGTGCCGACCCTGCTCGCGCTCGGGCAAGGCCTTGGGGTGGACGGGGAGGCGTTACTCACGGCCTACGTCGGCGGCTTCGAAGCGGGGTGCTATCTCTCGGCAGCGATCATGCCGGGTCATTTCGAGGCGGGTTGGCATCCCACCGGGACGATGGGCGCCTTCGCGGCCGCGGCCGGCGGGGCCCGGCTGCTGGGGTTGGACCGGGCGCAAACGTGCACGGCCCTGGGGGTCACCGCCTCGATGGCGAGCGGCCTCCTGGCCAACCTCGGGACGATGACCAAACCGATGCACTGCGGTCATGCCGCGCGATCGGGCGTCACGGCGGCACTGCTCGCCGCGGAGGGGTTCTCTTCGAACCCTGCGGCGGTCGAGGGCGACCGCGGGTTCCTTCGGCTCTACGGCGGAAGCGAGGTCGTCGACGAGCCGGGGTACGACCTCGGCACCCGGTGGGCGATCATCGAGGAAGGCCTCGACATCAAGCGGTATCCGAGCTGTTATTTCACCCACCCGGCGATGCACCTCGCGACGACACTCGTCGAGGCACACGATATCGACGTGGACGCGATCGAGCGCATCGAGGTGACGATCGCGGAAGGGGGGATCGACTCGCTGACGTACGAGGATCCGAGTACGCCCCTGGAAGCGAAGTTCTCGATGCCGTATATGGTGGCCAGTGCGCTCGTCCGGGACCGGATCGACTTTCGCATCTTTCGCGATGACTATCTGAACGATCCCGAGGTGCAATCGCTCCAGCAGCGGGTAAGCTTGCAGTTGGATCCCGACCTTCCCCACACCTCGTTCGCGACGACGGTCGAGATCACGACGAAGGGTGGGAAGACCGTGTCCGACTCCCTCGGGGAACATCCCGGGCCTCCGGGCAAAGCCACGAACCCGCTGTCGGAGGATCAACTGCGAGAGAAATTCATGATGTGCGCCGCGCGGGCCATGCCGGAAACGGAGGCCGCGGAGCTCCACACGGCACTCGGCGAGCTCGGGACCGCGGCATCGATCGAGGGCGTGATGGATCATCTGGACCCCTGAGGAGGGATCCCGGCAGGATCGGCCGGGGGACGCACAAGTGTTGGTCGGCTGACCACTTGTAAGCACGGAGTCCTGCGGGGGGAAAGCCTTGAGCAGACGACGAATGTTCGGCGTCACGGGTGCCTCGATGGAGGGGAAAAACTCTATCGGCGCTCGGATCGAGCCAACGATACATTGACGACGTTCCTCTGTCGGGTTCGGCCCTCGAGCCTACTTCATGCGACCCCGTGCACACGTTCCGGTGAGATCGCCCCGTGGAGTGTGGTGAGGTTTCGATTGAGCTGCATGTTCGATTAACCTTTTCGCACCACCGAGTCACACCCCGGTATGGAGTACACTACTCTCGGGAAGACCGGGATGACGGTTAGCCGAATCTGTCTCGGCTGCATGGGGTTTGGGTCATCGGAGTGGCGCCCATGGGTCCTCGACGAAGCCGAGGGAAGCGAAATCATCGAACGGGCGATCGATCTTGGGATCAACTTCTTCGACACCGCCAACGTCTATTCTCACGGCGAAAGCGAACGGGTGCTTGGCACCACACTCGACGGATATGATCGCGATCGGTTCGTCGTCGCGACCAAAATCCTGGGACAGATGGACGAGGACAACCCGAACTCCGGCGGCCTGTCACGGAAAGCCGTCGACCAGGAAGTGGCCAACTCCCTGGATCGCCTCGGGATGGAGACCCTCGACCTGCTCCAAATTCATCGACTGGACCCGGATACACCCATTGACGAGATGCTCGGGGCGCTCCACGGGGCGATCCGCCGGGATCAAGCCCGATACATCGGCGCATCCTCGATGTGGGCCCACGAGTTCGCGGAGACGTTGTATACGAGCGGGCGGCTCGACCTCGAGCGGTTTGTCTCGATGCAGAACCACTACAATCTCGCCTACCGTGAAGAGGAGCGTGAGATGCTCCCACTGTGTGCGAAGGAGGGCATCGGGGTGCTCCCGTGGAGCCCCTTGGCGCGGGGCTACCTGACCAGGCCCCACGAGACGTTCCGCGCCACCACCCGAGGGGAGTATATGGATGCTGACGACCACCAGTCGAACCGCATCGCCGCCTACCGGGCAAACGGCGGCGACCAGGTGAACGAACGGGTCGAAGAGCTGGCGGACGAAAAGGACGTGGACATGGCCCAGGTCGCGCTCGCTTGGCTCCTCCATCAGGAGGCGGTCACGGCACCGATCATCGGGACCACGAGTATCGAGCACCTCGAGGCCGCCGTGGAAGCACTGGAGATCGACCTCTCGGCGAGCGAGCAAGCCTATCTCGAGGAACCATACGGGCCAGTCCAGGTCGTCGGCCACGAGTGAGGAGGCGGGCTACGAACGTTGTGAAATCACCCGCCAGGACCTCCCTGGTCCAACTCGTGGGACGAGAATCGCTGAGAATCAGGGGCGGGCGAGCGGCCGCTTGCGCATAGCGTTTGGCGTGGCGAATCTTCGGAATTGTTACGGACGGAGCTCGATCGTGGCTCCGCCCGATGGGCCCCTCACCGCACCGGGCGGGATCGGGATGCGACGAACGAAAATGACGGGTATCCGTCTCACGATATCGATGGGGGAACTCGATAGTCGCTTCTCCAACGAATAAGGGGTTCAGAAGGACTAAGAGTGAGGACCGAATCTGGTGATTAAATGGCCGGGGTCTTGGAGAGGCTGAAACACAAAACCGCCATTTACGTGGAAAACATAAACACGAGAACCTACAAGCGGTTACTCGACGAAGGGTCGACGCGATTCGCGATCGTCTTTCTTCTGTTCGTGCTGTTTTTAGCGCTCTTCGGCCCGACCTTCGTCCCGTACGATTACGACGAACGCGTGCGCGGATCGGACGGGCAACTCATCACGAACGAGGGCCCGTCCTTGGACCACCCGCTTGGGACGACCGACCAGGCCTATGACGTGCTCTCGCGGGTCGTGTACGGCGCACAACCGACTGTCACTGCGGGGTTGATGGGTGGCACGATGATCATTACGATCGGCCTTCTCGTCGGTCTGACCTCGGGGTACGTTGGCGGAAGAGTTGATAGCGTATTGATGCGTATCACGGACGTGATTTACGGGATCCCATTGATCCCGTTCGCGCTCGTGCTTGTGAGCATCATTGGTATCGGATTTTACCAATCGGTCCTCGTGATCGGTCTCGTCCTCTGGCGGGGGAGTGCGCGGGTGCTGCGCTCCCAGACATTACAAATCAAGGAGCGACCGTTCGTCCTCGCTGTAAAAGCGACGGGCGCGAGTACGCCGTACATCATTCGGAGTCACATCTTGCCGAACGTCATGCCGATGGCGTTCCTGTTTTTCGCGCTCGGCACGGGCTACACGATCTTGATCCAAGCCGGGTTGGCCTTCTTGGGCGTGAGCAATCCGTTCGTCCCCTCGTGGGGGATCATGATCAGGAACGCGTACAATTCCGGCGTGATGACGTTGTCCTGGTGGTGGGCGATCGCTCCAGGGATGTTGATCGCACTGACCGTACTTTCGCTGTTCATGATCGGCCGAGGACTAGAGGAGGCAACCGGGGAAGGCGGGGGTGAATCCCTGGCTCAGGGGGGATAACGAATGTCAGAACAGATACTCGAAATCGAGAACTTGACCATCCAGTACGAAACGAATAGCGGTGATCTCACCGCCGTCTCGAACGCGTCGGTGGGAGTCAACGAAGGGAGATATTTGGGATTGGTCGGTGAATCCGGGTGTGGAAAATCCACCCTCGCGAAGGCGCTCTTGGGCGGGCTCGACGAGAACGGCTCGATCGAATCCGGCAAGATCATCTACAAAGGCGAGGAGATCCAGGAGTTCTCGCAGGAACGTTTGAACGAGGAGATCCGCTGGAAGGAGATTTCCTACATCCCGCAAAGCTCGATGAACTCGCTCGATCCGTTGAAGCGAGTCAGTGCCCAGGCCGTCAAAATCGCCCAACGGCATTCCGATAAAACGGAAGAAGAAGCGCTCGAGCGATTCAGAGAGCTGTTCCGCGTGGTCGGCCTCGCGGAAGAACGAATTCACGATTACCCCCACCAGTTCTCGGGCGGAATGCAACAGCGGGCGATCATCGCGCTCGCGCTGTTTCTGGATCCATCGCTCATTATCGCCGACGAACCCACCACGGCGTTGGACGTAATCATGCAGGATCAAATCCTCAAATATCTGGAAGATCTAAGAAGCGAGTACGATATCAGTATGATACTGATCACGCATGACATCAGTGTGGTGTTCGAGACCTGTGATGACATCACGATCATGCATAGCGGTCAAGTCGTGGAGAAAGGCACCACACGGGAGCTGTATTACCATCCCCAGCATCCGTATTCGATTCTCCTCCAGGAAGGGTTCCCGGACATTCGATACCCGAACCGGGAGCTCGGCACGATCGAGGGGCATCCGCCGGAAACGCTGGGGGACGCAGACTACTGCACGTTCGAAAGCCGCTGTCCGTTGGCGGAACCGGAATGTCGTCAATCCGCGCCGTCGCTCACCGACGTGGAGACGGAACTCGGGGAGGAGACCCAGCACGGTGTGGCGTGCTTCAGGAGAGAGGAAGCCATCGAGTATCGGAACCAGCTAGAAGACGCCGAAAAGGTCGTGGAAGAACAATGAGCAAAGAGGTTTCGCGAACAGTGAGAAACGTGGATTCTGTCCCACCCGGATCCTCGCAAGAGCCGTTGCTCAGGACCGACAACTTGGAAAAATACTTCGAGCGGGGCGTGAGTTTCAAGGACAAACTTCTCCGGAAGGACCCCGATAATATCCACGCCGTCGATGGCGTGAACCTCCAGCTCGATCGGCAGAGTTCGATCGGCGTCATCGGGGAGAGCGGGTGCGGCAAAACGACGCTCTTGCGGACCTTGATCGGATTACACGACCCGACCGCTGGTGACATCGTCTATAAAGGCAAGCCGACGCGGGAGTTCACGAAACAGGACTGGAAGGAATATCGGAAGAACGTCCAGATCACGTTCCAGGACCCGTTTAACTCATTGAACCCGAAAAAGACGATCCGAGCAACGCTCCGTGAACCGCTGAAAATCCACGGCGTCCCGAACAAAACCGAACGAATTCTGGAAACGCTCAATCAGGTGGAACTCCGGCCGCCGGAGCGATTTCTGCCCCGGTATCCGCCGGAGCTCAGTGGCGGCGAATTACAACGAGCTTCGATCGCGAGAGCCCTTGTCCTGCAACCGGATATCCTTCTCGCTGATGAGCCCGTCTCGATGCTCGATGTTTCGACACAGGCGTCAATCCTCAAACTCCTCTCCAAACTAAAAACGGATCTGGGTGTTTCGATCATCTATATCTCTCATGACCTGTCCACGGTTTCCTACGTGTGCGACGAGATCAACGTGATGTACCTCGGCCGGATCATCGAACGCGCTCGGACGGAACGGCTCATTCAGCATCCAAAACACCCCTACTCCCAAGCGCTCATCAATTCAGTGCCGATCCCGGATCCCGACCACGACCGTATCAGGACGGAGATGGAGGGGAGTCCGAGTGACCCCATCAATCTAGGGGAGGGTTGCCGGTTCCGCGACCGGTGTCCGGAACGAATGGATATTTGCGAGCAGACGCCCGCATTCCGGGAGCTCAGAGAGGGGGACGGCGATCATCACGTCGCCTGCCATTTATACGAGGAAGGGGAGGCCCAGTAGTGGTACTATGGCAGTCGTAACGCCGGCGTATTTCGCCAAACGGGTCGCGCACACGGTCTTCCTCTTATTAGTCCTGATCACGTTCCTGTTTTTCTTCTTCAGGTTGATGCCCGGCGATTATACCTCGTTGATGGTCATGCAAGGGGCGAGTCCGGAAGCGGTCGCAGCGTTCGAAGAAAAATGGGGCCTGAACGATCCGCTCTATATCCAGTACCTGGACTATATGGCGAATTTCCTGACCGGCGACGCTGGCGTCTCCCTCAGCCAGAGTCGGCCGGTTACGTCCTACGTCCGGGACAAGATTTTCAACTCGATGATATTGATCGGCCCCGCGATTACCACGGGGTATTTGCTGGGGTCGATCTACGGCGCCATCGCCGGAACAAAACGCGGTTCGAAGACGGAAAAGTACGGGATTTTCGCGCTCTTCTTCGTGGGAGCCTTCCCGTCGTTCTTCCTCGCGATCGTCCTCGTGATGATTTTTGCCGGATGGCTCGGGATCTTTCCGACCGGTGGGTTGATCTCGACGGAGACCCGGCTCCAGCAGGGTGCCGGCTGGAACGTGTATTTCACGTGGGATTTCGTGCACCATTACATGCTGCCCTTCTTTACGATCGTCCTTCGGTACACGTTCCTCCCCGCGCTCATGATGCGAACGAGCGTAGTCGAGGTGCTCGAAGAGGAGTTCATATTCTATCAAAAAATCACGGGTCTTGCCAAGCGGGATCGACTGTTCAATATCGCAAAACATGCCAGCCTGCCCGTCATCACGCTCTATCCCATCTCGCTCACTCGCGCGATCGGTGGGATGGTCCTCATCGAGGTCGTGTTCAACTGGCCCGGCATCGGGTACGCCCTCGTCCAGGCGGTGCTTGCGAGTGACTACCCCGTGATCCAGTTCGTCTTCTTCCTAATCGGGGCGTTCATTGTTGTCGCGAACTTCGCGGTCGACATCCTGTATGGCTTTATCGACCCCCGTATCACGGTCGAAGGCTGAGCAGAAAGCCAATCCCGAGACGCGCCGGTATTGGGTTCGTACCTCGTAGCGTTTATGACGACCAGTGTCGGGATCACCGCGGTGCAGTTAGCGATCGCGATTTGGTCTATAGTTCCAGATGCTTCTCGATCTCGGTCGCGAGTACCTTCGTCTTGGCCCCGGGAACGCGTGCGTCGATCTCCCCATCAAGCATGAACAGGACGACCGGCCCGCCGGTGACCCCATATCGATCGTGGAGTTCTTCCGCGCTGTCCGGCCCGTACACCGAGAAGAGTGCCAGTTCGTCGAGTTGATCGGCTTCCGCCGAGAGGAATTCACGGACCGTATCACACGGGGGGCAGTCATCCAGCCAGATGTACACCAGGGCTTTTTCGAAGCAATCGACGTGGAACGGCAATCGGTGCCCGTGGACCGGGACGAACGCCGTCGGACTCCCGTCAGTGGGTGGCGGGTGATCACGGAGTGAATCGAACATCGGAAGTAATCGCACCCGGTCGGGATGGCAGAGCGGGGATTCGATCGAGAGGGCGATATATTCTGCGCAAATCTCCGGGAAGAGGAACCGCTGGGAGATGATCGTTTCAGTAAATGGCTCCGGGATCCCGACCTCGTGTAATCGAGTCTCCAGGGCGTTCGAGTCGGACTCGCTCACGAACGGCTCCCAACGCTCGACCTCATCCAGGAATTCATCAGTCAACGAGAGACTATCCCCCCCAATCTCAATGACGTGAGAACGCTCTAGAACGGGCATGAGATCCTTGTAGGCTCGATCGCGTCGACCACCCATGCGTTTACCCGATGCTGGCGATGTAAAAAAGTGGACGTATCGGGCGGTGACTCCGCTATGGAGTACGCATAACCGAAATGATGAGTGTTCAGTCAAGATCGCGGGACCGTTCGCTCGGCCTGGGGATTGGGGAGGATTCCGCTTGGATGGTCTCGGACATCCTTCCGGACTCCTAGCGTCGAATCTACTCCGAATTGGGCGGACCATCTGTCATCTGTCGGGAGAAAAAGTTTTTGACACTCTATGAGACAATATTACTGTGCCGGATAATCATCCGAAACTGAAGAGACGCAGAGCATTGGGAGCATTGGGGACCCTCGTTGGAGCCAGTCTGAGCGGCTGTCTGGGGGACGACGATGACGGCGATGCCGGCGATGACGGCGGTGACGGCGGTGACGATGGCGGGGACGGTGCCGGTGACGACAACGGTGATGATGGGGGCGACACACTCGGCGAGCGCGTTCCGGAACCCATCGATATCCCGTATTACGGAAACATCCCTATCACCGGGACGATGGAACCCTGTGCTCCAGTCATCCAGGAAAACCTCGAGGAGGTCTTCGAAAGCGAGATCGACGTCCGGCCGATGGCGGTCGGCGAGCAGTACGCGCAGATGATCAATGATGCCCGGGAATATCACCTGAGCTTCACCTACCACAGTGCATCCCCGGATCGCCTGGATCCGCACGACATGTTACGTCGGTGGGGTGTGGATTGGGCTGGGGCCAACGGCCGTGCGAACCTGATGAATTACGCGAATTGCGAATTCACGCAATACGCGATCGACCAGGCTGCTGAAGGGGATGTCGATCGCAGACGGGAGCTCGTGAATCAGGCCTATGAAATTTCCAGCAACGATCTCTGTTACATCCCGCTGTTCCCGGAGCCATTGAGCGGGATTTACAACGAGAACACCGTCGAGGTCGACGGGGTCGGCGATGCCGGGATCAGGCGAGGCAACCCGTTCCATCTGATCAAGTCGGACCTCCTCGAGGGGGACGTCCTCGTGACGAATAGCTCGGCGAGTGACGACGCCTACAACCATCTCCTCATCACCGGGGCCGTCAATATTACCGACTTTAATAATATCTGGTTGTCACCACTGGTGACCTGGAACGAGAACTACGAACAACAGGCTATCCTCGCCTCGGACTACGAAGGGAGTGATGGGGGGCGAGTCTTCGAGTTCCAACTTGAAGAGGATGCCACGTTCCATAATGGCGATCCGGTGACGGCCGAGGACGTGAAGTTCACCTTCGAACATATCTGGAATTACCCCGGTTCGTACACGCTCGCGTCGCCGCCCTCTGGGGACTACACGATCGAAGCGGTGAGCGAGAAGGAAGTCCGGTTCGAGTTCGAAAACCCGCAACCGACGTTCCTCACCGTGAAAGTGCC
>CAZAYR010000011.1:0-33615 GCA_964489365.1 uncultured Salinarchaeum sp. | reverse complement strand
CGAGAAGGAAGTCCGGTTCGAGTTCGAAAACGCGCAACCGACGTTCCTCACCGTGAAAGTGCCGCGATGGGGGATCATCCACAAAGCCTCCTACGAGGAGGCCGGAGCGCACGAAGGCCCCGAGGACGCGGAGTTCGATTCGACCCCGCCGGGGACCGGACCGTTCATGATCACGGAACGCACCCTGAACGAGTTCCGGGCCGGGGAGCCCCACCCCGAGGGACACCCCGTCTATGATCCCGATCACACCCTCGCGATCCAGTTCTTCGACGGGATGACGCCCGCCATGGAGTCGTTCCTGGCCGGCGATATCGACATCATCCGGGACGCGTCCATGGGAGCGCTCGAGCGGGCGGAAGCGGAAATGGACGCGGCCGTGACACAGACTGCGATGAGTTTCGCGCCATTGATCCTCTACCCGCAGATGTCCTACGCCCCCGGGAAGCTCGAGGAGTTCCGTGCTGCGATCGCGGCGTCGCTGGATCGGCAATTGATGATCGAGTTGGCCGCCGACGGACGGGCGGAACCGGCCCTGTATTCGACGAATCTGATGGAAAGCCATCCGTGGCGCCCACCCGAGGACCGGCTCCGACAGATGACCGACGACCCGACGGGTGACATCGACGGGGCGAGGCAGTATCTGGAAGATGCTGGCTGGGGCTGGGACGACGACGGGAACCTCCGGTATCCGGAGGGTGCCGATCTGGACCCCCTCTGGCCCGAAGGCGAGACGCCCCGGCCGGAGGATTTCGAGTGTCTCAACGACGAAGGCGAATATCAGGCGGCTGACTAGAGAAACTGACGCGATCCATTGTCCGATAACGGTCAACAGTTTGACTGGTCGTCGTTGGCGCGAGGGATTGCGGATCCCGAGTTCTGAGGGTCCCCGAGGACCGCTGACATCCAGCGCTCGAGAAATCCCGGTCGCAACTGATTGGAGCCCAACTGTCGTCGGGGGGCTGGCCAGCGACCGGGTGTATGTAATCTTTGCGACGGATATATACACCAGGGAGCAGGGGGCTACTCATGGAAGAAACAGCGGTATTGGCGGAGTACGTCGCGGAATCTGGGTACGAGGACGTCCCGGACGAAGGGGTCGGACATGCCAAGCGGTGTATCCGCGATATTGTGGGGCTCATCTTGCACGGGTCGGGCCATCCGAACGGGCAGCCCGTCGATTCGTATGCTCAGGTGATGTCCGGGAACGGAGAGGCGAGTACCGTGGGACGGGGCACTTCGGACCCGGTGAACGCCGCCTTCGCGCACGGGACCTACGGGAACATATTAAACTTTAGCGACACGTTCGAATCCGTGGTCATCCATCCGAGCTGTACCGTGCTCCCGGCCGGGCTGGCCGTCGCGGAGACGCGTGATGTGACCGGCCGCGACCTCCTCGCAGCGTACGTGGCGGGGCTTGACGTCACGCACCGCGTCGGCCGGAGCGTCGCGCCGGCTCACTGGCAGCGCGGGTGGCATGCAACGGGGACGATCGGCGTGTTCGGCGCGACGGCGGCTGCCGCCTCGCTGCTCGGGGCGGATGCCGAGGGGATCGAGCACGCCTTCGGGATGGCCGCGTCATTCTCGTCGGGGCTGAAAAAGAATATCCCGACGATGGCGAACCCGATCCACTGTGGCAACGCCGCTGCGGTAGGGGTCAAGGCGGCCTTACTCGCCGAAAAGGGGGGCGTCGCGGCGGATGACATCTTCGCCGGTGAAATCGGATACGGCGCGTTGATGACGGCCGGCGGGACGTACGATCCGACCGAGATTACCGATCCCGCCGTGGAGTGGGCGATCCTCGATAATGGCATCAAACCGTACCCCTCGGGGGCGATCACCCATTCGGCGATGGAGACGCTGCGAAGCATCCTGGAACGCGAGGACCTTTCGATCGATGACGTCGAGTCCGTGACTGCGACGGTCGACGAGCGGCTCGAGGGCCCGTTCAGCGGAGACACGCCGACGGACGCGACCGAGGCCGGCGTCTCCTACGAGTTCTGTCTCGCGGCCGTGCTCCGGGAACGCGACGTCGAGTTGGCACACTTCGAGGAGGCATTCATCAGGGCGCCCGAGACGCGCGAGGCCATGTCCAAGGTAACGGTGGATTACCAGCCGGATCCCTTCGGGCCGACCGAGAACGAAATCAGTCACGGGTCCCGGATCGCCGTGTCCACGGTCGATGGCGAGCGACACACGGGCGCGATGGAGCGGCTCCCGGGGACTCCGACGAACCCGCTGCAGGAACGCCGGCTCAAGGCCAAGTTCTACGATTGTGCGGAAACGGTGCTCGATCGGGAATCGGCCGAAGCGATCGAACGCGCCGTGATGAACCTCGAAGCGGACGGCGGGCTCTCTGATCTCAGTGCGGCGATCCGATCGGCGGCGTGAGTGTTCTCCAATACGAACGTCGTGGGCTACCGACCCTGTGAGTCGCTCGGTCACGCTCTCCGAGGCTCCGCTGGTCGAGCCGGCCTGGCCAGCGATTTATTCCTCGAGGACCGACGCCACGATCCGGATCGGCGCCCCGTCTCCGCCTTTGATTTTAATCGGGAACGCGTGGATCTGCAGGCGAGATCCGACGAGATGTTTTAGGTTTCCGAGGTGTTCAGCGACGAGGACCTCCTCCGCGAGCAGCCGGTTGTGGATCGGGAACTCGTCCCACCCATCGGGCCGTTTCGGGCCCGGAAGATCCGGCGTAATCGTATCGACGCCGATGAACTTGACGTCCATCTCGATCAACCAGTCGGCTACTTCGTCGGCGAGCCACGGATGGGGATCGTAGTCCTCCTGTCCATATTTTTCCGCCCACCCCGTGTAGAACAGGACGATGTCGCCCACCTCGACCGCTTCTCGGCCGGCTCCGATGTCGTCGAGGGTGATTTCTTCCGCCACATCGGTCGATACGTCGAGCACGACGCCCTGGCCTGCGAATTTGCTCGGGGGGAAGTCGTCGATGGAGCGTCCGTCCGGAATGAAATGGAGGGGCGCGTCCATGTGGGTCCCGATATGTGTCGGGACGGAATACCGCTGAATGTTCACCCCATCCTCGTGGACATCCCGGAGTGTTTCGAACTCCGGCGCCGCCAACTTGCTCGAGCGGGGCATCTCGCCGTGGAACAACTGACTCAAATCGTGCCACATACTGCGCGCCGACGAAAGGCAACGGATTAATTCTTGTTACCCTCGTTCTTCCGTTGTCGAATCACCTCGATCCGCGGTGCCGCGTGCTGCTGTCGATCTCACGTGCCGGAGCCGGCGGGAACGTACGACGTTCTCGGGAGGGGCGGACGTTCGAATCAGATATCGAAGACCAACTCGCCCTCGTCGAGGATCTGTCGTCCCTCGACGGCGACCACGGGTGTCACCATCGTGAGGTGGAGCTGCACGGGCGAGTCGACCGGTAGGCCGTGCGGCTGGCCGCTTCCCATCGCGGTGTGGGCCGTCCCGAGCGTCTGTATGACGATGTTCCGATCGCGCGAGTTCGTGCCGCGGGCGATCTCCGCGATATTATCCGCGTTTTGGTTTTCCTCGATCAGGGTCAGGAGTTGCGTCGCGATCTTCTGGTCGCCGGAGATATGTGTGAATCGGCCGGACGGGTACCACACCCAAATCAATATGAGACAAGCGCGGTAATCCGAGTAGAATGCAGCACAACACGGACATCGTCGTGGTTGGTGGGGGCATGGCCGGCCTCGTGTCCACGGTGCGAGCGCTCGAACAGGGGGCAGATGTGATCTTGCTGGAGAAGGGCCACCGCCTCGGTGGTACGTTGCCCTGGACGGCTGGAACGATCGCCGTCGAGCGGGAGGCGGATCCGCTCGTCGATCTGTATGAACCCATCGAAGATGGGATCGCGTGGCTGCGCGAGAAGGGGATCACGGTGCGTGAACCCGACGATAAGATGCTGACCGATCACGCCGAGCGAGCGGGCCGGTTCGATCCACCGGATTTCGTCGAGCACATGGAGGGGTTAATCGAGGACGCCGGAGGTCGGATTTTCACGAACACCCCGTTCAAACGACTCAAGCTCGACGAGGACGATGCCGTCGCGGGGGTCATCGCCCACAACGACGAGTTCGGGACGTTCGACATCGATGCCCCGAGCGTGATCCTCGCGACCGGCGGGTTCAGCGGGAATATCGATCTCTTAGAGCAGTTCCTGCCGAGCGCGGAGCTATGGAACGGTCGGCATCCATGGAACACGGGCGAGGGGTTCATCGCCGCCCGCGAGGTGGGCGCGAAGACCACGAAGGGCCTCTCCAAGGCCCTCGGGGGCGTCCGCCCCGCGCCCCCGGCCCAGATCAACGAGGAGAACCACCGGCAGGCCAGCACTGCCTACAAGAACAAGGCGGTCATGATCAACGAGGCCGGTCGGCGCTTCACGGACGAATCGAAGCATATCAGCGGATCGACGGATCTCGTCACCGAGTTCCTCGAACACGTCGAGGAGACCGGGTACATCGTGCTCGATCAGGACCTCTACGAGGACCATACCGGGCAGGTCGCCTTCACGCCGAACGTGGGGGAACTCTTGGAGGGCGCGAGGCAGCTCGGTGCCCCCGTATTCGAGGGGGAGACACTCGAGGAACTCGGTACGGCGCTCGCGGAGGAAGGGGTCGACGGCGAGCAGGCGGTGGCGACGATCGAGGGATTCAACCGGGCGATGCGAGGGGAGGCGGCGCGACTGGACCCACCGCGGGCAGGGTATCGCCGAACCATCGACCGAGCGCCGTTTTACGCGATCGCCGTCCAGCCGACCATCGTGTACATTCGCGGCGGCCTCGACGTCAACCACAATTGTCAGGTGGTCTCCCAGACGCTGTCGACGACCGGACTCAACTACCACCCCGCGGACATGGATCAGGTCACCATCGAGCCGATCGTGGGCCTGTACGCCACCGGCATCGAGATCGGCCGGTCAGAGGACCACGGCTACTACCATTTGGGGCTCTCGCTCGGGCTCGCCTCCGGGCGTATCGCGGGAAAACACGCGGCCAAGCATGCACAGGCGGCTCGGGAACAAGTCCTCAAGCAGGACTGACCAACGGTTGTAGACCGTTCCGTCGGCTCCGAGGTCGGGACACCGACCGACTCGTGGCCGTGCGAGCGTTCGCGTGGGGGGTTGAAGCCGTTTGACGTTTCCTACGGAAAGTCGACATGGTCGACGATCCGGTCTCGCCCGTCGGACTGTGCACTCCCAGGGTGCGGGCCCCTCCGAATGTGGGTATGTGCTCCTCCCCGCGATACGTGTCGAACCGCCGGACATCCCGGTCGACCGCATCGCCCGTGTCTCCACGCATCGGATCGTTCACCCGGAACCTGCAGGAACGTTTACGAGCGAGCGGTGAGCATCCGGGGTATGACTGGTGACTCCGTCGCGAGCGAACTCGTCGACTACGCGTTGGGGCTCGAACCCGACGACCTCGATGGTGCGACGATCGAGGTAACAAAGGATCGCATCCTGGACGCCGTGGGATGTGCGGTGATCACCGCCTCGAACGCCGAACCCGCCATCGAATCGCTCGTGACCTTCTCCACTACGGGTCCCGACGAGGCGACCGTGTTGGGATCGGCGGCACCGGGGCCGCTCGGTCGGGTGGCCATGGCCAATGCGGGGCTCATTCGCTACCTCGACTGGAACGACACCTACTTCACCTGGAACGAAACCTACGATGCGGCATCCGCCGGCCATCCCTCGGGGACCATCGGCCCGGTCCTGGCCGTGGCTGAAGCGACCGAGGCAACCGGCGAGGACATCCTGGTGGCCACCGTCGCCGCATACGAGGTCTTCTGTCGGTGTATCGAGGAAACCGTATTCCAGGAGGACGGGCTCGATCACACCACGGCTGCGCTGATTGCCTCAACGCTCGCCGGTGGTCGATTGCGCCAGATGTCTGACGAGACCCTCCTCGAGGCCGTGAACATCGCCCTGGGCAGCCACATACCGCTCTGGCAAAATCGGAGCGGTGAACTCTCCGACTGGAAGGGCCTTGCCGTCGGGGAGGCCGCGCGGAATGCGATCGACTCGATCGAACTGGCGGGGCTTGGCCTCACGGGCCCGAAGCCGGTCATCGAGGGTCGCTATGGGCTCGCAAACCTCCTCACTCACAACCCCGACCTCGATCCCCGCCGGTTCGGCGGCAACGACGGCGAATTCTTGATCAATGAGACGACGATCAAGCCCTTCCCCGTCTGTGGCGGAATTCAAGCCCCACTGGTCTGTGCACTCGAGCTCACTGAATCCCAGGACTTCGACTGGACTGACGTGGAGGCCATTCGGATCACGACGACCCCCCATACGATCAAAGTGTGCGCCGATAGCGATGCGAAATGGCGACCGACCAATCGGAACACCGCCGATCATTCGCTCCCGTACTGTATCGCACGGACGCTGGCTGACGGTGCGATTTCGGCTGATTCGTTCTATGGGTCGCGATTGACCGACGAAGCGGTGACGTATCTGATGGACCGGATGAGCATCGACGAGGGCGAGGAAGCGTCCGTGACCATCGAGGTGGCGGGGCGCACGTTGGCGGCTTCCGTCGGGCATGAGGAGTACCGGGAGCACCCTCTGGCCGAACAAGCGCTCGACGAGAAGGTGGAGCGGACGTTGGGTCGCGCCCTCCAGCCGGAGCAGGTCGAGGAGGTCGTGGCATGGGTAGAGGGTATAGAAGACCAACCGTCGGTCGATGGCTTGATCGCAGCAACGGACTGTTGAATGCGGGCATGGCTACGGGACCTTATGGCTGTTCACGTGCCGAGCCTGGGCGTCGCCGAACGCGGTGTCGGAAGCGTCGGGCTACACGCGACTCTGACGCTCAATCTTTCACCAGCGCTCCAAACTTGAAAACCTAGTGATACATCACGCGCCACTTCTTGACGGGTTCGGGTGCCCGCGATTCAATCTATGAGTTCGGCGGCGTCGTGGGCGCGTTGATCGTTGCGTGAGTACGACGCAATTTGAATGTAAATTCCCATCCCGAACCACGGATACACAGAGATGGACCAGGGTGCCCCTTCCGATTGTGCCCGACTCACGTCGGTCCTAACAAGTTCCCGACAATGTAATAGGAGATCTTCCCATCACGTATTTCCGCAAACCCCACCAGATAATTCGGAGCGGTCCGGTCCCGTTGGGGACGGAAGGTATCCGCGCCGCTGACTTCCCCGACAAACGCGATCCCGCACTCGTTCGCCAGCGTCTTCACGAGCGCATGTTCGACGTCGCGCTCTCCCCGCATATCGACGAAGTACTCTAAGATCGAATCGCGGCCTTCGAGCACGATGGGGTCGTGTCGGTCCTCGTGAGTTGAGCCATCATTGTCTATTCTCGGGTGGATATAAACGGCGTCTTCCGTAAACTGCGATGCCGACTCCTCGAAATTCCCCTCTGCAAGATCATTCAGGTAACCTTCCACGACGGCACGGTGTGGATGGGTATCGGAGGTTGTCACGAAGTGACATACGGTGGGTGTTTATTTAATGTCACTGTGCTGGCGGTCGAGTGCCGAAGGACGCGGGCGGCATGCCCCCTGAGCGGCCCAATATGGTTGCCGGGCTCCCCAAAGCCGACGAATTACATTTCGACGGAATCGTTCGGTCCGTCCTTTCGCTCACACCTTCGTGTCCTCTGATCGAGTACGGTATTCCTCCTGGATCTCGAATGAACGGTTCGGGCGCCGGAACGATATCCGGTTCTCATATTTTTAAAAAGGACTATATAGCGATCCCGTACTCTTCATCCATGGCAGTCAACAAGCTGTCGAGACGGAGAACCTTAGAAGCGATCGGTACATCAGCCTTGATCGGAGCGGCCGGGTGTCTGGGCGACGATGACTCGGGCGACGACGGGGACGGGACATCGGACGGGGACACCTCATTGGGCGATCGAGTGCCAGAGCCGCTCACCATCCAATACTTCTCCGACGTGAACGTCTCGCCGATCTTAGAAGCTTCCGCTCCGATAATCGAAGAAAACCTCTCGGAACTTCTGGAGATAGCTGTCGAAATCACCCCGCAAAGTGCGGGGGCAGTGTACGGGGGCGCAATCAACGACGAACGGAATTTTCACGCATTTATGTCATTTTACGGCTTCTCCCCGGACCGGCTCGATCCGTTCGAGTTCGTCCGCACGAAGGCGATCGATTTCGCCGGGGCCAACGGTCGACCGAATCTGTACAATTATGCCAACTGTGAGTACTCGGAACTCGCACAGCAATCAGTATCCGTCGCCGAGCAAGACGAACGAAGAAGCCTCGTAAATGAGGCCGAGTCGATCGCCAGCGAAGATGTCGTTGCGATCCCCCTGTTCGGCAATATCCTGAACGGGATCTACAATACCGATCGAGTGAGTATGGACGGGATCGGGGAGGCGGGGTTGGCGGGGGGGAACCCGTTCGCACTGATCAAATCGTCACCCGAGGACGATCTCCTCCGGGTGAACACGAACGTATCGGACGATTTCCTCAACTACTTCAAACAAACGGGTGGGAGCCCCATCTTCGAGTTCAGCAATCTGTTCGCATCGCCACTCGTCACTCTCAACGAGAATTTCGAAGAAGAGTTGATCCTTGCTGAATCGTACGACATTAGCGAGAACGGTACGGTATTCGACTTCCAGCTGCGCGAGGCCACCTTTCACAACGGCGATCCGATCACGGCTCAGGATGTCGAATTCACGTTTACCCACGCCTGGGAGCATCCGGACGTCCATCCGATGGCCGACCCCCCAAGTGGTTACAATATCGAGGTGCAGAGCGATTCCGAGGTTCGGTTCGAATTCGATAACCCGAAGCCGACCTTCATGACGGTGACCGCACCTCGCTGGGGGATCGCTCACCGGGAATCGTACGTCGAAGGCGGGGCGATAGAAGACCCACAAGGATACACCCCGGACGAATTTATCGGTTCAGGCCCGTTCCAGATCGTGGAGTTCTCTGCGGGAGAGTTCAGAGGCGCGGTTCCGCATCCCGATGGGCATCCGGTCTACGATCCGGAACACGATCTGACCCAATCGGCATACAGCGATGAGTCGGCAGCCGTCGAAGCGTTCCTCAACGGGGAACTGGATGTCGTGATCGGCGCTTCGATTGGGGCTGTTGAGCGGATGGAAGAGGAGGTGGACGACGAGGCTGTCCAAACAAACTCCGCTCCGGCCCCGACGCCGATAATGATCAACCCGCAATATTCGTTCGCCCCGTTCAAATTCAGGGCGTTGCGGGCAGCGGCAGCCGCAGTGTTGGACAAACAACTGATGAACGAGATAGCATTGAACGGGAATGGCGCACCGGAACTGTACTCAACGCTCTTTTTGGAGTCACACCCCTGGCGCCCCCCCGACGACATGCTGTATCAAATGGCAGACGACGCGACCGGCGATATCGGTGCCGGGAAGCAGATCCTGGAGGATGCTGGCTGGGGGTGGGACGACGACGGCGACCTGCGATATCCCGAGGATGCAGATCTCTCCCCGCGTTGGCCCCAAGGCGAAACCCCGAATCCGGAGGATTTCGAATGTCTGAATTCGGACGGAACATTGTCATCCGGAGAATAAGGGGGAATTGGTCGGTATCGTCGACCTGGACCAGGTAACCCCAGCAGCTAGCGGTTGGAGACGTAAGCGATTCCGAGAACTCATGGAGTTCGTTCAAGACGCTCGATAACAGGTGTCACCTCTTGGTATCCTCCGATCGGACCCTACGCCAAGGGTAATGCCCCGCTTCGAGCCGTTACAGCTGCTTTGCGATCACTCTGGCCGGGGCGCCATCCCCTCCGGAAATGATGATGGGTTGGCTGTGAATCTGAACCCGGGATCCAGCTAGCGGCTCTAAGTTCGCGAAATGTTCGGCGATCAGGATCTCCTCAGCGAGCAGGGTGTTGTGAACGGGGAACTCGTCCCAACCTTCGGGACGGTACGCACGGGGTTGATCGGGCGTGATCGTATCGATCCCGATCATCTTCACGCCTTGTTCGATTAACCAGTCCGCCACCTCAGTTGCAAGCCAGGGGTGGGGATCATATTCTTCGGTCCCGTACTTCTCGTCCCAGCCGGTATAGAAGACGACGATGTCGTCGGGCTGGACCAAGTCCTTGGCCGGGATATTGTCTACCGTGATCTTCTCGGGTGAATCTTGAGAGACATCAAGGATAACTCCTTCACCCATGAATTTCCCGATAGGATAATCGTCGATCGTTTTCCCGTCTTCGAAGAAGTGGAGCGGGGCATCGACGTGGGTCCCCACGTGTGTCGGGATAGAGTAGTTTTGAATACTCGCTCCGTCCCTCTCGTGAGTGATAATTGGCGTTATTTCCGGATCTGGATGTTCAGAGCCAAGACCCGGCATTCCATTGTAAAATGGTTGACTGAGATCATGCCACATGATCGCTGTCTTCATGCGGATGAATGATAAGGCTTCGTAGTGTTCAGATAAGCTGTCCGGTGCGAAGCTGAACGATTCGTATCAATCGTCGAGTTGGGAGTTGGCGTCGCGGAACAGTCTTACAATGGGTGAATACCACGCCTAGAGGACTCGGTCGTCCTCGACACGTCTCGATGACCGCATCGGAATCATCGTCGGCCGCTCGAATCGTCTCGCCATCCCAAACTACAATGATGTCACCGGTCGCAGTGCTGGCATGACTCGTTACTGGAGTCACGATCGGATGGTCCGGTATGGCGATACGGGCGACAAGCCGGGCCGATTGCAGGCCATCGTCCGAAACACGAACAAGATCCTCGATTACCGCCTCGAGGGCTCCGAGCAGGAGGCCATCATCATCAGCGATCCCGAAGTCAGTCCGGTCCTCTACCACACGATGGCAGGTGAACTGCAGGACCGCGGCATCGAGGTCTCGATCAGTCTGATCCCCCAGCAACACCTCCCGAACCAGGAGCCACCGTCGGCGATCGCCGACGCCGTTACCGCGGTCGACCTGATCGTCAACATGTGTTCCTATACGATCAGTCACACAGAAGCTATCGAGCACGCCAGAGAGGAGTTCGACATCAAGTACCTCCTGCTCGCCAACCCGACAGAGGACACGTTTAGCCAGGGCGCGATCGAGGCCGATCCGGAGGCCGTGACGCGCCTCACGACCAAGGTCGCGTACGTCCTCCAGCACGGTGAAGAGGTCCATGTCACCGCCGACAACGGCACCGATGTGCGATTCAGCCTCGCGGGCCGCGACCAGCTCGTCGCCAAGTTCCCGATGGGTGAGACGCCGACCTGTCCGGTCGAAGAGAGCGTGGAGGGGACGATCGTCCACGACAGCTACCTTCAGACGATCGGCATCCTCGAGGATCCCGTGACCTGGGAGGTCGAAAACGGCCGGATCGTCGAGATTTCCGGGGGACGCGAGGCGGAGCGGCTCCGCCACATCGTGGAGGAGCGAGGCGATGACAACGCTCGCTGGATCGGGGAGTTCTCCGTGATGACCCAGCCGCATGCGCGTCCGAACGGAAACGAGATCGAGCACAAGCAGGTGGCGGGCGGTGTCCACTTCGCGTTGGGTGACGGGAAGGGGCTCGGTGGAGCATACGAGAGCTCACTACATCTCGATGGGATCCAACTGTCCCCGACGGTGCTCGTCGATGGCCAGACGCTCGTCGATGCGGGTCGGATCAACGAGGACGTCCTGCCCGAGGAGCCCGTGGACACGTCCGGGATGCGAGTGGATTAGTGCCCGATTCGACCTCGCGAACGAGCGAACACGAGACGTTCGTGCCGGGCAGTGCTTGAGGGGCTCGCACCCACTGTCGAATGCGGGCGGTCAGGGTAAGGATCATTGGCGCCACCGTATCGAGATTGGCCGGTCGGAGGATCATGGCTACTGATATCTGGGACTCCCGCTGGATCCCGCCTCCGGGTGCATCGCCGGGAAGCACGCGCAGGACGCTCGGGAACAGGTTCTAGAGCAAGACTGAGGGCCGCGGCTCTCGCATAGCGAGTATTTCTGTGGCGAGTATTGAGCCCATGGGGTTAGTTTATCCCCGCGTCGTTCCTCGCCGCGACGAACGGATCGGCCGCCACCCATTGATCCATGCTCGCATCGGCATAGTGGTCGCCGCCCGGGGAGGTATCTTGCCCTGGACCCACCGGCCCTAAGGGGCGCTGGCCGAATGGGAGGTCAATAACGGCGGCGACCCACGCAGCCCATTCAATCCTTGCCTTCTATCCCGAAGCCGATGGATCACCGGGAAAGCACACTCCCGCGCTTGATCAGATTTCCTTACGGATGGAGAGTTGCTTGCCGCCGTCGACTTCGAGGACGGTCCCGGTGATGTATTCGGCTTCATCGGACGCCAGATGCCTGACGGCGTAGGCCTGGTCTTCCGGATCGGCCCAACGCCCGACCGGAATTTTGCGGGCCGTGGCCTCCCGTTTCTCCGCTGGCTGTTCCGCCGCCAAATCCGTCATGGTCGAGCCCGGACACACCGCGTTGACGGTGATCCCGTACTCGCCGAGATCCCAGGCCATGTGTTTCGTGAGGCCGATCAACCCCCATTTCGACGCCGTGTATGGCGGGCCGCCGTGATAGCTGATATTCCGGCCGGCCATCGAGGAGATGTTGACGATCCGCCCGTACTCCCGCTCGACCATGTGCGGGACGAACGCTTTCGACATGTTGTACGCCCCGGTCAGATTGACGTCGATCGTCCGGTCCCAGCCCTCGTCCGTATTATCCAGGAAGTTGTCGTGTTCCGATCCAATGCCGGCGTTATTGACGAGGATGTCGACCGCGTCGACCTGTTCGAAGACGGCTTCCCGGAGCGTCGCCACCGACGCCCGATCGGCGATATCACACTCGAAGGCGTGGGCCCGGATACCTTGCGCCTCGAAATCCTCGGCGGTCTCAACTGCGGTGGAATAATCGATGTCAACGAGCAGGACGGTCGCGCCGGCCTCGCCGAGCGCCTCCGCGATCGCCTTGCCGATCCCTCTCGCTGCACCCGTGATGACGGCTGTCCGACCTTCGAAGCCCGTATTGGTGTCACTCATTGATCTCATACCCCCCGGGGTGTTGCTGGCTTTCGATGGGGCTTGCAGGGCGCCTGGATGAACTTTCCACCCTCATTCGAGGATGGACGGGTCGGCGATCTCGTCGACGACATCGTGATCGAATTCCCCTTGCGCGACGATGGTGTGGCCGTCCACAGTGACGGTCGGTTCGAGCTGGATGCCATCGAGATGGATGTTGCTGACGTAGTGGCCGCCGAGATCCTCCCCCGTCCCCATGGCGAAATGGACGCCGCCCTTGACCTGTTTGTGCTCGATGTAGTTTCCGTTCGGCCGGGCGGCGTGCTGGGACTGGACGGAGAACTCGCCGATCCAGTAGGCGTTGTCGTCCCCGCGTTCGTCGACGTAGTTCTCGAGCGCGACGGCCTCCCGTCCCCCCGAGATCTCGACGATGCGTCCGTCTTCGATCTCCCACGTGATGGGCTCATCGAGGATTCCGATGCCCATCATGAAGCTATCGTGAACCACGGTGCCGTTGACGGTTTCCTCGACCGGACAGAGCGGCGATTCACCCAGCGGATACTCCGCGACGATCGGCGTGCGCCCCTCGATGCTCATCTCGACGTCCGTCCCGAGTTCCGAGGTGACCTCGACCCACTCGCCGTCGTGGATGATACTCGCCACCTGCGCGTTGAACTCGTTGAGCCGATCGGGATCCGCGGTGATCGCCCCTTTGCGGAAGTAGTCCTCGGTCGGATCCGCGAGGAGCAGGTAGGTCGGGTCACCCTCCTCCTGGGCTTCCGTGATCGCCTGGGTATGGCTGATCGAGTAGCGACACATATTCACGATGAGGTCCGTCGTCTTCGCCGCCTCGGCGATCTCGACGGGAGGTTCCTTGTTCGGCGCGTCAGTCAGCGGCATGATCGACACCGTCGGGGTGATGCCGCGGGACGAGAGCTGCCCGGCAAGGACGTGATAGACGGTCGGACTCACGTCTGTGTCCGTGATGATCAAGGCCGTCTCCTCGTCACCCTGGAGCTGATGGTCCAGGACCCGGTCCATATTGGCGATGATTTCCTGCTGGCGCCCGTGTTTTTCCGCCGCGTCACCGTATCTCACCAAGTCATCCACGCCCCAGAATTTTACCATGGGTATGGATGACAATCGCGAGAGATCGCTTGAAGGTATTGGTCTTTGCCGACGCAACCACGGTGAGTCCCCAGCGTTCGAGGGCCCTCACTGACTGTGGCGTGTGAACAGTCCCCGCCCAAACGGAACTATTATTCTCGTCCTGGCTCGACCTTCGGTGTTGTGACTACTACCGCCCAAGATCCGATCGTCGCACAGGCCCGGGAGGATACGATCATCGACGCGGATTTCCACGTGGAGATCGAGTTCGAGGACCTCCTGCCCTATATTGACGACGAGCGGATCAAACACAAACTCGAGGTCTCGGATCCGCCCGTTCCGGGCATGTGGACGCCGGCGTACGCGTACCCCCGGAACGAGGATACCGACGCCGTCGCCATGGCCCGGACCGGCCAGGGCGAGGCCTTGACGAGCGAGGAGGTCCGCACCGCCTCCGACGAGATCGCCGTCGACGTCCCGATCGTGTCGACGGGGCTCGATCAGACGCCGGGGATTCAGAATCCCGCTCTCAAAACGGGGATCTGTCGGGCGTTCAACGATTACATGCTCGATCAGGTCGTCGATCCGAACGACGACATCTACGGGAAGGCGATGATCCCCCAGTGGGACGTCGAGGCGACCCTCGCGGAGCTCGATCGGATCGGGGACGAGAAGGGCATCGCTGGGGTCTACGGCTGGTACGGGCCCTACCGGCTGTTCGGGAGCGCCGACTACGATCCCGTGTTCGAGAAGCTGATCTCGCTCGATCTCCCGTTGACCCTGCACGGATCGGTCACCCTCGCCGTGCCGTTCACGCCGACGAGCAAGAGCTTCCGGACGTTTTCCCACATGATCGGCCTCATGTGGCCGTTCCAGGCCATGCATCACGTGACGAGCATGATCCTGAGCGGCGCGTTCGATACGTTCCCGGATCTGGACGTGGTCATCCTCGAGGCCGGGCTGAACTGGATCCCGTTTCTGGCCCACCGCATGGACGACGAGTATCAGCTCCATCCCGAGGACGTGCAACTGACCGACCGCATGTACAAGGAGGGACGGCGGTACCTCGACAAGTCCCCGAGCGAATACCTCCAGGAGAACGTCTATTTCGGCTCCCAACCGATTCACCTCCCCGACAAGCCCCACCAGGCCGAGACGATGCTCGAACTCATGTCGGCTGACTCCCAGCTGATGTTCACGACGGATTGGCCACATTTCACCTTCGACGTGCCGAACTGGACCTACGGCTCGGCGATCGATGATGACATGCGGCGGAACATTCTGAGTGGTGCCGCCAGCGACGTCTTCCGACTCTGAAGCCATGAGAGAACACGACGTCGGGCGGACCGATGAGATTCCGGAGGGCGGTTCCAAGGCCGTGACGGTCGAAAACGTCCCCGTCGCCATCTTCAACGTCGAGGGGGAGTTCTACGCCATTCACGACCGGTGTGTCCACAAAGAGGGCCCGATTCACGAGGGCTCGGTCAACCGGGAGAATTGTTCGGTCCATTGCCCCTGGCATGGGATGGAGTTCCACCTCGAAACTGGTGAATCGCCGGTGACGAACCACCTCAAACAACCCACCTTCGACATCGAAGCCCGCGACGGGCGCCTCGTGCTCCACCTCTGACTCCGGCATGGAATTTGGCTATTCGATCAGCTCGTCCCATTCATCGGATGCGCCGGTCGGGGCGCTGATCGAGCGGACCGTCGAGGGCGTCGAGGTCGCGCGCCGATCCGGCTTCGCGTACGTCCAGGCCGGCGACCATCACGCCATGGCCGACGGCCAGTATCTCCAGAACGTGCCCATGCTCGCCCGGTTCTCGGGGATGTGCGACCACCTCGCCGGGATGTTCGTGCTCCCGCTGTGGCAGCCCGTGTTGCTCGCCGAACAGCTCGGGACCCTCGATGGGATGGTCGAGACGCTCGATGTGTGGTTCGGCATTGGCTGGCGGGATGCGGAGTTCAGGGCGTTCGGCGTCCCCAAACGGGAGCGGGCTGCTCGCCTCGAGGAGGGCATCGCGATCATCGAGCGGCTCTCGAAGGAGGATCACGTCGATTACGACGGGGCGTACGTCCAGCTCGAGGACGTCACGATCAACCCGAAACCCGATCTCGGGCGGATCGGTCTCGGGGGAAGCGTGGATCGCGCGATCCAGCGGGCCGGTCGGCTCGGCGATGCCTGGGTCGCGAGCCCGTCGGCGAGGTCCGATGAGAACGCGAGGAAGGCCGACACGTTCCGGGCCCACGGTGGCGAGGACGTGATCGTCCGACGGGACGCCCTGGTGCTCGAGGACGGTGCGCGTGCCCGCCGCATCGCGGACCGACAGCTCTCGGGGGGATACCGGGGCATGTCCTCGGACGCGAACCTCCTGATCGGCGACCCGGACACGGTTCGCGCCGACATCGAGGAATATCGGGCGATCGGAGTCGACGAAATCGTCGTCCGGCCGATGACGACGGCACACGCGACCGAGACGCTGCGTGCGTGTCCCACGGACGTCTGAATCGCCGATACGCGGGGTTCGGCGGGAATGCGCGTTCAGGTAACTATTTCCTCGCTTGCGCCGACCGGCCGGTATGCCTACGAGCGTGGCGCTTTCCGGCGATGCGATCCTCAACCGGCGGGTGTCGACCTGCGAGCACGATCGGTTCCGCTCGATGATCGCGCCCCTGCAGGAGGCGGACGTCTCCTTCACGCACCTGGAGACCTTGCTGTTTGATTTCGACGATCCGGGCGTGTACCCGGCCGCGGAGGCCGGTGGCACGTGGATGCATTCGGATCCGGAGATCGCCTCCGAATTCGCGTGGGCGGGGTTCGATCTCGTGTCCCACGCCTCGAATCACGCGATGGACTACGCCTACGGGGGACTCGAGTCCACGTGGCGGGCGCTGGACCGCGTGGGGATCCGCCACGCCGGGACGGGGCCGAACCTTGCGGAGGCCCGGACCCCGACCTACTTCGATGCCGGCGAGGCGCGCGTCGGATTGGTCTCAATGACCACCTCCTTCACGCCGTGGGCCCGCGCCGGGGAAGCCCGTCGGGATATGCAGGGGCGCCCCGGCGTGAACCCGCTCGGCTACCGGTACGTGGCCAACGAAGCCGACTTCGAGCGGATCGTCGAGACGTTCCGTGACTTCCGATACTGGATTCGGGCCACCGATGACGATCAGGTGACGGTGAACCCGACCGGCCTGCACAACGCGTTTACACATCTCGCCAAGCGGGACGTCGATCGGGTCGAACGGGAGCTCCTCGAAGCCGACGTCGAGGGGAACCTACGGGCCATTGCGGACGCGGACCGGCAGGCCAACCTCGCGATCGCGCACATCCACACCCACGATTGGGATCCCGAGGCCGGCTTCGAACGTCCGCCGTCCTACCTCCAGGAGTTCGCGCGCGACTGTCTCGAGCACGGCGCGGACATCGTCCTCTGTCAGGGAACCCACACGCCGCTCCGGGGCATCGAACTCCACGCGGACGGGGTCATCTTCTATGATCCCGGCGATTTCTTCATGATGAGCGATTCCGTCCAACGCCTGCCCGCGGACTTTTACACGACCTACGCCGAACATCTCGACGCCCATCCCCATGACGCGCTGCCCGGGGAAGGCCTCGCCGCGCGCGGGCTCACCAACCAGTTCGAAGGGGGAGACGACGAGGATTCGGTGATGAAGCTGACCCAACAGTATCCCGCAGGCGGCTACTTCTCGGGGGAGGTGATCGGGAACGTGGTGCCGGTCTGTGAATTCGACGACGCGGATACGCTGACGCGGATTACGCTCCATCCCGGCGAGCTCGCGGACGAGCCCGAACACTTGGAGGGGATGCCGCTCGCGGTCGATGGGCAGCGAGCTCGGGAGATTCTCGAGCATCTCGACGACCTCTCCGGGGCATTTGGCGTGGACGTGGCCGTCGAGGACGACCGGGGGATCATCGAGGCGTAGCGGAACACGGGGCGAGCGGTCGCCCGAGCGATGACCACGGGAGTATTTCCCCCGTTCGGCCAAACCCAGCCCATGGTGGATCCGACACGACAGTCCGCCTCCGAACTGGCCGCGGCCATCCGGGACGGCCGCGTCTCGCCCGTCGAGGTCATCGACGCGACCTTCGAGCGCATCGCCCGGCTCAATCCGGAGTTCAACGCCTTCGTGTACCTGCGCGAGGAGGAAGCCCGGGCGGAAGCTGCCGAGGCCGAGCGGGCGCTCGCGGACGGGGACCCGGACGGCCCGCTGCACGGCGTGCCGGTCGCGCTGAAGGACCTCGGCACCCACCTCGAGGGCATGCCACATACGTTGGGCGGGGCCGCCCCCATCGGCGAGCTCATGCCCCAGGAGACCTCGATCATCGTCGAGCGGCTCCGCGATGCGGGCGCGATCGTCGTCGGCTCGACGAACAGCCCGGAGTTCGGCGCCTCCGGGGATACGACCAACGCGATGTTCGGCTCGACCGGGAACCCCTTCGGCGTCTCGAAGACCGTGGGCGGGTCCTCCGGCGGGAGCACGGCCGCCGTCGCGAGCCACATGGTCCCGCTGGCGCTGGGCTCGGATCTGGCGGGCTCGCTACGGGTGCCGGCGAGTACGACCAATAACCTCGGGTTGAAACCAACGCCCGGGTTGGTGCCCTTTTGCGCGCAACCGGACCTGTTCCGCGGGATCGCGCCCTGGGTGAGCAAGGGCGGGATCACCCGCACCGTCGAGGATACGGCGCTCCTGCTGGAGGTGATCGGCGGCTTTCACCCCCGCGATCCGCTCAGTGTACCCGGCGGCTCCTTCGACTACGGGAGCGACGTGGCGGATTACGAGATCGCGTACAGCCCGGATTTCGGGGTCTTCGAGGTCGAAGAGGTCGTCCACGAGCGCGTCGAGACGGCCGTCGACGCGCTCCGGGATGCCGGGGCGTCGGTCGATCGCGTCGAGGTCGCCTTCGAGCGCTCGCTCGCCGAGTTGATCCAAGGCTATAACACGCTGGTCAACCCGTCGCTGGCCTCGACGTTCGAGAACGTCAAACGCGACATGGACATCGATCTGATGGCCGACCACCGGGACGAGCTTCCGCCCCATCTCCCCGAGTTCGTCGAGGACGGCCACACCTACAGTGCCGTCGAATATCGCCAGGCCAACCTGGTGCGCTCGCACGCCTACAACGTGGTCCAGGACGTACTCGACGCGTACGATCTGCTGGTCACGCCGACCATGGCCGTACCGCCCTTCGAGAAAGGCCAACGGGAGCCGCCGACAATCGACGGCGAGCCCCTCGCATCGGACAAGGAGTGGTTCCTCACGTGGCCGCTGAACCTGACCGGCCATCCCGCGGCGTCGGTGCCGGCCGGGACGACGGAGGAGGGATTGCCGGTCGGCGCTCAGCTGATCGGGACGCGGTTCGACGAGGCGACGATCCTCGCCGCGAGCGCGGCCCTCGAGCGCGAACAGCCGTGGGCGGGCGCCTACCCGGCGCGATAGCGGGAACCGGTGACAGCGGGATCGCCCGACAATGCGTGAGACTGGCCGAGCAGTACTGCCAGGAGTGGCTTCAACGACCGTTTTGGTCTTCAACGCAATTTTCCTGCGTGCCAGAACACGTGCCCGTATGAAACGGCGTGCCTTACTCGGGAGCGCGGTCGCCCTGACGGCGCTCGGCGGGGGGTGTACGGTCCTCTCCGAGGACTCGCGGGCGGGCGTGGTCCTCACCCACGTCGAGCTCGGGAACGCGGACGACGAAGCCCGCACCTTCGACGTCGTCGTCAGACACGACGGGGAGATCGTCCACTGGTCGACCCACGAGCTGGGGGTGAGCGAGGATAGCGACGAGGTCGTCGAGATCGACGGCCCGGACGAACGTGGCCACGTCGAGGTCGACGTCCGGGTGGACGGGCAGTGGGCAAGCACCGACTTCGACACCGACGAGTACGACGGCGAGGAGGTCATCGCGATCGTGACCTACGGGATGGCCGAGGAGGATGCCTTGCGGATCAGCCGGCAGATATCCGATCGGTGAGTCGGGTCGGGACTTTTTGTACTCGCGAGGCCGTTCGCCCGGTATGGAGCAGTCCCGGGCGCTCGTGATCGGGGCGGCAGTCGGGGCCGCGGTGCTGGGCGTGCTGATCGTCGGGCAGGTGATGCGGTGGTTTACCCGGTTTCTCACCTGGGGCCTGTTCGTCCTCCTCGCCGTGGCGCTGGCGTACGTGGCCTACCGGCTTGCCGTGGGCTGGAATCAGGCCGGCGCGGAGGCGGCCGCGCGGTCGGAAAGCGAGGAATCCGCGCGGGCGGACACCGAAGAGGAAGCGACGCTGACGGACGAGGAGTTCGAGGAGGAAGTCGAGTTGCTGCTCGAGGAGGGGTGATGTTCAGGACGGCGGTCAGACGGCAGATGGGACACGCGGCCGACGATCGCCACGGGCTCGCCAACGGCGGGCCACCGCTCGACACGTCCGTTTCCGCTTACTGTCCACGATCCGGCCGAATTTCGTGCGAGGATTAGACGGAGCGATTTTGTAGTTGAAGCTGTTGGGACCAGAACAGTTACGAGTTCGATCATGCCATATGTGCAGTCGCAGCGTCGTCTCGCGGGCGGCGGTGCACCCCCGAATCCACGGAAATCGTCCCACCGTACGACACGCGACGGCCGATTTGTGCCCACGAGCACGAGGTCGTCAGGCGAGCCCCGCGAGCCCATTCCGGCCGACCTGGAGGCCATGGCCCGATGAGTGCCACGCTCGGCCACGCCCGGGAGGAGATCCGCGTCCTCCACGTCGACGACGATACCGATTTCCTCGAGATGGCCGCGACGTTCATCGAGCGCGAGGACGAGCGAGTCATCGTCGAGACCGCGCCCGGTGCCGGCGAGGGGCTCGACCGGCTGGCAGACGAGTCGTTCGATTGTATCGTCTCCGACTACGAGATGCCCGGCCAGGACGGCATCGAATTCCTCAAAACGGTGCGTGGAGCCCATCCCGAACTTCCTTTTATTCTCTTTACGGGCAAAGGCTCCGAGGAGATCGCCAGCGAAGCGGTCTCGGCCGGCGTCACCGATTACCTGCAGAAGGGAAGTGCGACCAGTCAGTACACGGTCTTGGCCAACCGGATCAGCAACGTCGTCGAGCAGTACCGCTCCCGACGGGCCATCGAGGAGACCGAACAGAAGCTCTCCCAGCTGGCCGAGCACACCGACGACATCCTCTTCATGTTCGACGGCCAGTTGCGCGAGCTCCTCTTTTTCAATTCGGCCTACGAGGAGATCTGGGGCGCCCCGGCCGAGGAACTCCAGGAGGATCCGGAGGCCTTCCTGGAGTACATCCATCCCGAAGACCGCGAACGTGTCACGGCGGCGATGGCCCGGAACCTCGAGGCCGAGTCGACGGAGATCGAGTACCGCGTCAACCGTCCCGACGGGGGGCAACGCTGGGTGCTCGCCGAGACGAAGCCGATCCCGGACGGGGACGGCGGGATCGAGCGGATCGTGGGCTTCGTGCGGGATATCACGGACCGCAAGGAGCGCGAACGCGAACTCCGGCGCAAGGAACGCCAGTACCAGGCGGTGTTCAACGATCCGAACATCCTGGTCGGGTCGATCGACACCGACGGGACCGTCCTCGATATCAACGACACCGCGATGGGCTACATCGACGCCGAACTCGCGGACGTGGTCGGCGAACCGTTCTGGGAGACGCCGTGGTTCGCCCATGCCGACGCCGTGCAGACCCAGGTCCGGGAGTGGATCCGACGGGCTGCCGAGGGCGAGTACGTCGAGTTCGAAGCCGACCTCGAGCGCCCGGATGGCACGCCGTACACCGTCGAGGGCGTGTTCCGGCCCGTCACGGACGCGGACGGCGAGGTGGTCTCGCTGCTGATCTCCGATCGCGATATCACCGAACGGACACGCCGCCAGCGCGAACTCGAGCGGACCAACGCCATGCTCTCGACCCTGTTCGACGCCCTCCCGTACGGGGTGCTCGTCGAGGACGAGTCCCGGACCGTCTCGGCCGTGAACGAACAGTTCCTCGAGCTCTTCGGGATCGATGGCTCGCCCGGGGCACACGTCGACACGGACGCCCGCGGGATCACCGGGGCCGTCGCCGAGCAGGCCGCCGACCCCGAGCGCTTCGCCGCGCGGGTCGAGGAGCTGATCGCCACCGGCGAACACGTCGTCGGCGAGGAAGTGGCGCTGTCGGACGGTCGGACGGTCGAACGCACCTACCGGCCGCTCGAGCTCCCGGCGGGGCGCGGGCACCTCGTCCTCTACGCGGACGTGAGCGACCGCAAGGCCCGGGAACGCGAGCTCGAAACGGTCAACCAGCGGTTCGAGGCGGTGTTGGATAACACGACGACCCCGATGTTCATGAAGGACGACGAGGGCGGGTATCTCTTCGTCAACGGGGCCTATCGGGAGCTCTTCGGCCTCGAAGACGCGGAGATCGTCGGGCGGACCGACCGGGAGATCCACTCGCCGGCGATCGCGGATGAAGTCCAGCGGAACGACCGGACCGTCCTCGCACGGGGCGAGCCCGTCGAGACGGAGGAACGGGTCGAGATCGACGGCGCGGAACGGATCTTCCTGTCGACGAAGGTCCCGATCTACGATACGGGCGATCGATCCGATCCGGATGCGCCCGTGGCGACCTTCGGCGTCGCGACGGACATCACCGAGCGCAAGGCGGCCGAACGGAAGCTCCGCGAGGAGCAGGAGTTCGTCCGGAGCATCTTCCGGTCGCTGCCGGACCCGCTGTATGCCTTCGACACCGAGGGGACGCCGATGCGGTGGAACGCCGAGTTCGAGGCCGTGACCGGCTACGACGCGTCGGAGATCGAGGGCATGCACGTCACCGCGTTCGTCCCCGAGGACGAGACGGCGGTCATCGCCGAGAAATTCGCCACGATCCTCGAGGACGGCCGGGCGGTCGCCGTCGAAACCGCGGTCGAAACGAAGGAGGGCGAGCGGATCCCCTACGAGCTCACCGGCGGCCCGCTGGAAGCCGCCGACGGGACGGTGCGGGGCATTACGGGCGTCGGGCGGGATATCCAAGCGCGACGGACGCTGGAAGCGCGCCTGAAAGCGTTGAACCGGGCGACCCACGAGCTGATGCTGGCCGACAGTCGGGAGGAGGTCGCGCGGCTCGGCGTTGAGACGACGCGGGACGTGCTGGGCCTGGAGGCGAACGCGATCCATCTCTACGACGAGAGGGCCGACGGGCTCGCGCCGGTGGGAGTCACCGGCGCCGTCCGCGAGCTGGTCGGCGAGCCGCCGACGTTCACGGACGCGGACAGTATCGCCTGGCGGGTGTACGAGGCGGGGGAACCGCTGGCGGTTGACGATCTGGACGAGGATCCGGACGTGTACAATCCCGACACGGCGGTCCAAAGCGAGCTGTACCTGCCGCTGGGCGAGTACGGCGTGTTGCTCGCCGCGTCGGGCTCCCCGGAGACCTTCGACGACCAGGACGTCGTCCTGGGCGAGATCTTGGCCGCCGGCCTGGTGACGGCGTTGGAGCAGGTCGAGCGGACCGAACGGTTGCGTCGTCGCGAGCGGGAGCTGGTCACCCAGAACGACCGGCTCGAGGAGTTCACCAGCATCGTCAGCCACGACCTCCGGAACCCGCTGGGGGTGGCGGAGGGGCGACTCGAGCTGGCCGCCGCGGAATGCGAGAGCGTCCATCTCGAGCATATCGGGCAGGCCCACACCCGGATGCGGGCGTTGATCGATGACCTGTTGGCGTTGGCCCGGGAGGGCGAGGCGGTTGCCGAGACGAGTGCGGTGTCCCTCCCGTCGTTGGTGGAGTCCTGTTGGGCGACCGTGGAAACGGGCGAGGCCACGCTCGTCGCGGATGTCGACGGTGCCGTCCAGGCCGACGAGAGCCGGTTGAAACAGGTCTTCGAGAACCTCATCCGGAACGCCGTCGAGCACGGCGGTGACGCCGTGACGGTGACGGTCGGACCGGTGGACGGCGGGTTTTACGTGGCCGACGACGGTCCGGGGATCCCGGCGGACGAGCGGGCGGCGATCTTCGACGCCGGGTACTCGACGGGGGCGACCGGGACCGGCTTCGGGTTGAGTATCGTCGCCCAGATCGTCGAGGCCCACGGCTGGGAGATCGAGGTCACCGAGAGCGAGGCGGGTGGCGCGCGGTTCGAGATCCGGGGCGTCGATCTCGTTTGCGACGATTGAGGTCCGGTGCGGGTCCGGGAGCTGCAGGCTGGCGGCTTTTCCGGGTGTGCGCCCTTCCTGGCTCGTGGCCGAACCGGACGTACCGGATCCCGGGAAGATCTTCGATCGCGCCGTCGCGGAAGGGCAGCGCCGGCTCGGCCAGTCGACGCTCGAGCTCGTCGCGACGAGTTTCATCGCGGGCTTTACGATCGTGTTCGGGATCGTGGCGCTGGGCATCGTCGAGGCGGCGATCGAGCCGCGCTTCGGCGAGGTCGGCAAGCTCGCCGGCGCGCTCGCGTTCGGGGCCGGGCTCGTCTTTCTGGTCGTCGGGCGCACCGAGCTGTTCGCCGAGAACTTCTCCGATCCCACGGCGGCGCTGCTCGACCAGTCGGACATCTGGGGTGTCGGGGATCTGGCGCGGCTGTGGGTCGTGACGCTCGTGTTCAACCTCGTCGGCGGCGGCCTGTTCGCGCTCGTCTTTGCCGTCGAGGGCGGGCTGCCGCCGGGGACGGCCGAGGTGCTCGCGACCTTCGCCGACGAGACCGGCGGCCGGGCGGCGCGCAGCTGGTTCGCGCGGGCGATCGCCGGCGGGGCGCTCGTGAGCATGCTGTCCTTCCTGCTGGTGGCCACGAACAGCGTCGGGAGCCGGATCACGCTGTCCTATCTCGTGGGCGTCTTCCTCGCACTCGGGCCGTTCGATCACGTGGTCGTCACGGCGCTGCACCTCTTTTTGGGGATCCTCTTCGGGGCCAACGTGGGGGCCGGGACCGTGGCGACCTTGTTGACGGTCGTGACACTCGGGAACCTCGTCGGCGGGATCGGACTGGTCACGCTCACGCACGTCACGCAAGCGAAAGGGGCGCGGCGGTCCGGCCACCGGGAATCATAGGCCCGGATCCCCCCGGCGTTCCTGTGCGAGGCGCGGCGGGCCTTGACGGACTCGAATGACGGCGGTTCGGGAACGTTTGAGCCTTCGCGCGTTCCCGAGAACCGCCATGCCTGCCCCTCCGACGCGTTCGTGGATGATCCGGAGGGCGCCTCGGCACGCTCGGAAGGCCGATCGGGATCTACGAATTTCGGGAGACCGAGTCCCCTGCGCCAGGGACGGCCATCGGTCCCCCGGGCCTTGGTCGTCTGGGCGAGATACGACCGCCCAAGCACCGCCCCGCGCTTGGAGGGAGGGATAGTCGGGCTGTCCGGTGGCGCGAATGCGCGTTCCCCCTGGAATTGCATCGGTTCCAGATGGGATGTGCCCCTAGTCGTTCCCGGTCCCGAGCACCGATCGGTCGAGCTGGGGCCGGGCCCGCCATTTGTTCGCCCACAGGTAGAGCATGCTGGGCAGGACGACCACGCTCATCAGGAACGAGAGGGTCAGCGCGAGCACGATGATCGCCCCGAAGGCGCTGACCTGGGCGCTCGGGTGAAGCAGCAGCATGGCGAACGCGGCACACGAGGTCAGGGCGCTGCCGAGCAACGCGCCCCCCGTGCCGGTGACGGCCGTATCGAGCGCGGTCTCCGGGTCCGTGTCGGGTGATAGCTCCTGGACGAAGCGGTCGCTGACGTGGATGTTGTAGTCGACCCCGAGCCCGATGGCGATGCTCATCAGGAGGGCAGTGAGCATCGTCAGCGGGATGTCGAACACCCTCATGCTGCCGATGACGAGCCCGACGACGAGCGCGATCGGGATTACCGTGACGACGCCCAGCATCGCGCTCTCGCGCTCGATGCGATAGACGACGGTCACGACGACGAGGATACTGAGCAGCGCGATCGCCATCGTTTCGAGGATGCCCTCGGCGAGAATGCCCATCTCGGCGTTATTGATCGTGGCGACCCCGACGGGGGTGACCGTCAACCCCGTGTCGCCTGCCATGGTCGCCGCGATGTCGTGCATCGCATCTCCCTGCACCCCCATATCCAATCCCTGTTGGACGGGGACGTGGACGAGGAGCGATCGGTACTGTCCGTCGTCGTCCCGTTCGATCACGCGGGCGGCCTCCTCGGGGGCCGCGTCGAATAACGCGTCGTAGACGCCCTCGATGTTCTCGTCGGGCACCCCATCACCCGACGTGTCCGCCTCGCGATACACCTCGGCGAACCCAGGATCCCGGGCGGCGACCCGGTCCATCACGACGAGCGGCGATTCGACCCGGACCGATCCACCTTGCCGGAACGTGACGTCGCTCTCGTCGGCCGCGGCGTGCCCGGCCTCGATGCGTTCGAGGGCCGTCGCGCGCCCGACATCACCCTCGACGAGGAATCGTGTCACGCGCATCATGGGGACCTGGCCCTGGTACTGTGCCTCGACGTAGTCCTGGTTCTGCCGGAACGCCATGTCCGCGGCCTCCCACGCGAACGGCCCCGGCAATTCGGTCTTCCATTCCTCGACCTCGACGGTATTTTGCACGCCCTGGCGGTCGAGATCCGCAAACGCGAGGCCGCCGACTACCCCGCCGACGAGCGCAATGGCGACGACGAACGGGGCCGCACGGACGGCGAGTCTGACGCCGCCGGTGAGCGCCGTCCCCGCGAGGTCGCCGCTTCCGAGTGCGGCTTTCCGACGGTCGAGGCCGAATCGCTCGAGGTTCCGATCGACGAGGATCTTCAGGGCCGGCACGAGGGTCACGAAGATCACGAACGCGCTGAGCACGCCGAGGGTGATGCCGATGCCGAGCTGCCGGATCAGGCTGATCGGGTTCGACAGGTTCGAGAGAAAGCCCACGGCGGCCGTGACGGTAACGAGGAGGAAGGCGATCCCCACGGCGGCCGTCGAGGCACGCATCGCCGTCGTGACGTCCTCGTTCGGGCCCCGTGCCTCCCGATATCGCATGAAGACGTGGAGCCCGAAGTCGATCGAGAGGGCGATGATCAACACGGGGCCGATGACGATGGTCAGCCCGGCCGGAACCCCCAGCCAGCCGAGGAAGCCGAACATCCACAGCACGGAGACCAGGACGCCGACGAACCCGATCCCGACGTCGACGATGTCGCGGTACGCGAAGGCGAGGACACACACGATAAGCGCGAGCGCCGGGACGACGATCAACCAGATCGAATCGAGCAGTTGCTGGTCGAGCCAGGGCTGTTGGGCGTGTTCGCCGACGGTGAAGATGGTCGCGTCCTCCTCGGCCGTTTCATACAGGACGCGCTGGGCATCCGACGGGGGTGAGGCGATCTGGTTCTCCGGGGGGTCATCGATCGCGAACTCGAAGGCCATCCGGAAGGACTCGGCCTCCCCCGTCGCCGGATCGTACGTCGCGGGGAGGTACGTTTGAGTCAGCTCATCGCCCGTGAACGTCTGCGTGATCGCGCGCTGGATCTCCGCTTCCGAGGCAGCTTCGACCGCCTGTCGTTGGGCTGCCAGATCCGCGGTCGGGTCCGCCGCCAGGCGTTGGGCGATCACGTTCGGCGGGCCCGTCATGCCATCGTCGACAAGCTGCGACGCGACCGCATCCGAGCCTTTGACCGACTGCTGGTAGGCGAGGGCGTCCAGGATCGACGAGCGGGTCAACGCGTTCCCGTCGTCGACGCGGACGTACACGTAGGAGGTGGCGGTCGGTTCGTCGTCGTCCGAGCCGAGTGCCGCGTATTGGTTCTCGATGTACTCGTTGGCCCGGGCGATGTCCGACTGGAGGTCGACCTCGTCGCCGAAGGCCCCCTGCTGTTGGGCCTGGATCTGCGGAATCCCCGCGAGGGTCCCCATCGTCAGGAGGAGCATGACGAGGAGCACCGTCCGTGGATAGGTCGTCACGGCCGCGGCGATCCGGTCGATGAGTGGATGAAGATAGCGCATGTGTACGCCCGCGAGTTATCCATCCCCGTGGGGGGCGTCCCGGTCGTCGCGTATTGCAGATTCGACGTGGAGGTCGGCATCCGGCCGCTCGCCGATGGCGATCACGAGGGGATTCCCCGTCGCCGCGTAGACCGTCATCTCGCGGCCCTTCGCGGAGATCCACGTATCGACCGGGGCGATGACGTTCGCCGCGTTGAGATTCTCGAGATGATACGCGCACCGCTGGATCGTCACGCCGACGGCCCGCGCAACCTCCGAAGCCGTCCGCGGTTCCTCCTGGAGCGTCGCGACGATCCACCGGGCGGTGTGGGATCCGAGGACCTCGATCGCTTGTTCGTTCTGCCGCGTGGGGATGATCTTCGGACCCGGTTCGAGCTGCACGTCCGCGCGTCTCGGGAGCATGCCGTTCGATCGTCCCATACCTACCGGGGCCTTCGCCCGAGGATCGTTTGTACTCATTCACCGACGGCGGACGCAGTTGGCGAGATCGTGTCGCCGGCCGAAACGGTTTCACCGCCCGAAACGACTTTGGTTCGATCCAGGGAACGCAGAAGCGATGGAGATCGACGAGGAACTGGAGGCGGTGGCGCTCCAGCGCCAGCAGTTCCTGCAGTTGCTCGCGGACGGCCCGCGAACCCGACAGGAGATCCAGCGAGCACTCGATATCTCGAAGGCGACCTGTCACCGCATCATCCGGACGTTCGAGGAGAACGGCGTCCTGCGGCGGGCGGACCGGGGGTATGCGCTTTCCGAACTCGGCGCTCTCGTCGCGACGGAAGTCGACGAGTATACATCGCGGGTGCGGTTGGCCCAACGGCTCGACCCGCTCGTGCGGGCGCTCGATGCGGCGGACGTCGACTACGATCTCGACCTCTTCGCCGACGCCCAGATTACGTACGCCCATCCCGACGATCCAGCCCGGCCGATCCACCAGTATCTGGAATTATACCAGCAAGCCACGGTGATCCGGACGGTGGCGCGGACGTCGTTCGTGCCCCAACTCTACCTCGAGGAGATCTTCGATCGGTTCTTCGAGGGGTCCCCGCGGGAAGGGATCGTGATCTACCCGAAATCGGCCGTGCTGGATCGCTACGAGGAGTACCCCGAGATCCATCGACGGGTCGCCGAGGAGGACATGCCGCTGCGATACCGCGTGTACGACCGGAGCCCGTTCGGCCTAACGGTCTACGATCGCGAGTACATGGCGCTGCGCGCGTACGACGAGGAAACCAACGCGCTGCAGTTGTTCGTCCACACCGACGATCCGGAGGCCGTCGCCTGGGCCGAGGACGTCTTCGATCGGTATTATCGGGATTCGAAACCGCTCGCCGAACTCGACGAGTTTCCCGAATGGGCACCCGAGACGCCCCTCTACGAGGATATCCTCGAAGATCTGCACGAGATCGACGGTTGAAGGGGGAGGTCTCGCGCGGTTCGTTCGGTGGGACGAAATCGTGATGCGGATCCCCGTTCCTGTCCGCTCACGCGACGGCCCGATGGTGAGATCCGGGTGCCACCCGGAGGTTTTTCTGGACATCGAGCATACCCCCAGGCATGGAGAAGATCGTGACTGACGAGATCGATCCGATCGCGCTCGCGACCGACGCCGACCGCCGCCAGCTCACCGAGCCCATCGCGGCGAGCGACCTGGCGATCAACCGCTTCGATCTCGCCCCCGGCGAGTCGATGAGCGGCTCGTTGCACACCCACCTCGACCAGGAGGAGATCTTCTACGTCCTCGACGGCGAGGTGACCTTCGAGACGGCCCCGGCGCCGGACGCGCCGACCGAGACGGTCGCCGTCGGCGCCGACGAGGTCATCCGGTTCGCCCCCGGCGAGTACCAGGAGGGCCGCAACGAGGGCGATCGCGATGCCGTGACGCTCGCCCTCGGCGCGCCACAGGAGAGCACGGAGGTGCGGATCGCCGAGGACTGCCCCTCGTGTGACAGCTCCGCGATGGACTACGCGTTCGGTGACGACGGGCTCTATCTCGAGTGCCCGGAGTGTGGGGAGACGGCCCAGCCGGAGGGGTAGACGAGGCCGAGTCTGATTGCCGACATCCCGCGCCACTCACATCCACGGCCACGCTTGACGTATCCGGCGCGCGGTCCGACCTCGGAAGCACGTTGTCGCGTTCCACGAGAAGACGACGACAACCGGGGCTCCAGGCTCGACAGCGTCGACCGCTCTGAACGTGGCATCAGGTAGAAGGAGGACCCGTTTCCAGCGCACGCGGATGCCCGGACAGGCGGGACAACGGTTATACCTTCGAGTCCTCGGGTGGGCAACAGGTGATTATAATGGACACACCCGAAGACGCCCAGGCGACCTCGGAGGAATTCACTCTCCCCGTGGACCACCGCGGTCGAGTGACGCTTCCGAAATGTATCCTGGACCGGCTGGGCATCGAACCGGGCGACGAAGTGTCCGCACGGCTTGATGGATCGGTCCTCACGATTGACCCGACGCCGAGTCATCGACCGGAACCGGCTGCCGCCCGCCGGGAGCACTGGACGGAAACGACGCCGATGGATGCCGGAGAGGCACTGTTCGGCCGACGGTGAACGCCATATGACTCCGAGGATTCGCCCCCGGAATCGCTGGTCATACCCGCGATGGCGGTGGATCCCTTTTGGATTTCCGCAGTCGTGAGAGAAGATGTGTTACTCATGGTGCGGCGGTTCGGGCCGTCCCGCCGAAAAGTCGCTCTTGTTTTCTTGTTGGATTCGTTGAGACGTCCGACGATTGGGGCCCTTCGATTTGTGTCGCTATTACCACTGTCTCGGGACGAGACGGATGTTGATCACGAGTCCGGCCGCTGGGTCGACGAGCGTGACGCACTCGCATGAACTATCCGGCGCTTGACGAGATAGACTATGCCGGCGAGGACGAGCGCGATGACGGCGGGCAGCCCGTCGCTACTCCGGAACAGCATGCCGGCCGGCGGGTGGTACGCGGTCAGCGGCCACAGCACGGGAAAGGCGTAGCCGGAGGCCTTCAAGAGCAGGAGATCGAGGGTCAGGTGGGAGAGGCCCCCGAGGACGAGCAGTAGGAAGATCCGCTTCCGGTGGGCACGGCCGACCAGTAGGGCGGCGATCGCGATTACGAGCAGGTTCCCGCTCAGCACGTGCAGCGGCCGCCAGGCAACGGGGATGCCGAGGACGGCCTCGACGAGCTCGTCATCGAGGACCAGCGTGATCTTCATGAAATCCGGCGAGAGGGCGCCGGCCATGAGGGCGGTCACCTGGGCCGGGCCGATCCAGTCATAGCGGATCGACAGGGCCGTGGCGAGGGTGAACCCGACGAGGACGTGGGTGAGGACGTCAGGCATCCCGCTCCTCCCGGGGGACGAACGCCCATTCGTCGCGGTCGAAGGTCCAGTGCGATCGGGTGCGGACGAGCACCCACAGCCCGGCGAGGAAGGAGACGCCGTACATGTACCAGGTTTCCCATGGCGACCGGACGAGGGCCCGCTCGGTTTCCAGGGTCGAGGCGTCGCTCACGGTCCCGAACGCGCTGACATCCTGGCCGACGGACACGGATGTTCCAACGTTCGTGAGCGTGATCTCGCGGGTCCCGTCCACGCCGTATTCCATCTCGATGACGAGCGGGTCGGTCCCGATCACCTCGCCACCGATGGAGACCTGCTGGCCGACGTAATCCTCGGGGTCCGGGCCGATGTCGTCGCTATCCGGGAACGAGTTCATCGCCGGATCGGGGGCGAGCGTGCCGTGCCAGACGAAGAGGGTGACCAGGCTGGCGACCAAGAGGACGACGAGCACGCCACGGACCCGTGCGTCGTCCAGCAACCCAGCCATCTATCCCCAACCTGGCCTCGTTGATTGGTAGGTCTTCCGAGAGCCCCTCGGACCTGTCGGTTAGGCGAATCCGTGTATGCAAGGAACTGAGGCGAGGGCAATGTCCGCGACCTCGATCCTCCGGAGACTACCGACATCACGCATCCCTCGGAGACCACTTCTCGATGACTCAGCCAGTGGGACCGACGAGCCGCCACGACGTTATGCGCACTAAGATAGTCATAGTGACAAGAGTATCTTTAAGCGGGTCCGATCGGCTTTCTCCGCATTCATCGCCCGTCACGGGTACTGGTGACCTTCGGCTCTCGTTCGATCATCGCTCCTCCACCGTCCCGTGCAGATGGCCGCATGCGCGGACAATCCCCGGGGGAGACTCCAGTTGGGGGCAGGTGAATCCCGTGATTGCCCTCGGAACCGCACGCGCTCGGCGAGAATCCGAACTTGACGAGCCGCAGGACAACCAGGAACCGATTGCGTCTCCACGAGCGGCCATCAGCGAACGGACGCGACTGGCGTGCCGGAAATCTCGACACGACCGGGTTGCTGGATGCCATCCGCGCGTGGCGGAGCGGGGCGCCCGTGGGCGCGAACGCGAGCGCCGATCACGGCGCCCTCCGTGTGACCGGCATCGGTACGGGGGCGACCACTCCCCACCGGCTCGCCCCGTGACCACTCCACGCAACGGTGATGCATCCAGCGACCTCCTGCTGTCGTCGTGAGATTTCACTTAGGCAGGAGGTGACCATGCTCGGTCGGGGCCGATCGAACAGGATGCAAACGAGCCCCGGACGGGCTTCAAGAGAAGATCCCGCAACTGCTGGCGGAGGCTCCGCATGCGACCCGTTCGCGGGTCACATGCTCCCGTGCGCGGATGGATCAATCCGACGTCGACTGCGCCGCGTGCGGGGATTCGACCGCGTCCTCGCATAGCCGTCGTTCCATCTCGCGGAGCTCGGCCTGGATGTCGGCCAGCGCCTGCTCCGCGATCGGCCCATCCGCATCAAGGTTCTCGCGAGCCAACGCGACCTGTTTGGCGGCTTGCCTGAGCCGGGCGTCGGGAGCCGACATGTCACGACTCACGGGCACCGTCCTCCATCCAGGATGGGCCGTTCTTCATCAATCAGGTGAGTCTCATACCTGCCCGGACCAAAAACGTTCCCAGCAGGGGATTACGGTAAGCGGGTTGATATGAACCGGATCTCCGTTCGGCCGTGACGGTCGACGTGTTCAGCGGGTGAGTTCGCCGGGATCGATCGCGACCTCCACAGTGCGTTCGCCGATGGCGAATGCGTACCGGGCGCCGTCCTCCGTGATGTCCGTCTCCTCGACGGCACGGAGTGAGTCGAGGCGATAGATCCAGGGGCCGCCCGCGCGTGGGCCTCGGTCGGCGGCCTCGAAGGCGGCGCGGACGGATGGATCGAGGAGCGCGACCTCGAGGACCGGCCCGGACCCGCCCCACCCACAGGCCGGACACGAGGTATGGATGGTCCGCGGGAACCGGCTCTCGCACGTCTCGCAGCGTCCATCATCGTTGGGGCTGTGGGCGGCACACGATTCGATCTCGCGCTCGAGGGCGCTTCGACAGTCCGGGCAGACCCCGATCGCGGTGTGGCGGATGCGGGCTTCCATCTCCATGGTCGCCACGTCGAGGAGCCAGTCGAAGGTGACGTCCTCCCGGCCCGGTGACGGGATCTGGACGTAGTTGATCGTGCCGTCGTAGCCGAGCCCCCAGCAGTCCTTACTGCGGACATGGACGAGTTCGCGCTCGTAGCGGGCGCC
>CAZAYR010000010.1:0-34052 GCA_964489365.1 uncultured Salinarchaeum sp. | reverse complement strand
ATGCGATGCGTTATACGAAAAAGGGTTGGTCGACTTTCGTCGTAATGGTCTCCCATATACCTATTTGTTGACCGAAGAAGGGCGGTGAAGGCCGTTGATTCAACCAGATTTAATCAGAAAATCGATTAGAAGGGGATTACGGAATAAATCGGGGCGGAGATAGAGGAAACTGTGGCACGTTTGGAGGAACTCCTATATCGGGAGAGGTTGACTGATATCGATCAGGCTATCCGCTAAAATGGTGCAGAATTGAACCCAGTGAATATGCTGATCAAATTATTATATCTCTGCCACAATAGGGAAACTGCGCCCGAAGATAGCGTAATAAAGAGTCGGGAGAAACAGCGGGAATATCCCCACTTTCACTGCGCTCCTTTAAGTGAGGTTGAAGCAAATTACCCCTCAGGCTTATTATCATACATCCCCGGGTGGGACCAGAAAGACAATGGGCCAGAGGGTTCCCGGTTTAAAAAGGTTCGCATCGTTACAGTCGTGTCACGTTAGTAGGAAAAGTGCAGCCAATTGCACATCTGCAGACCGCGAACTCGTGCTATGAAGCTATACCGGGTGGACGAGTTCGACGAGGGATTTATCTCTGAGAAACTTCTGAAAATCTATGACCGGGCCTCAGAATGGATCTGGTTTAGCACAAATCTCCATCCGGCGTTTTTTAACAGGGATGACATTCGGGAGAAACTCCTTGATCGTGCGGACAGCGGGGTTACGATGAATATTTTGGTTGATCGTGAAGTGAATCTCGACTCCAGAAAGGAGGAGGTCGAGTGGGTGTTTAACCATGAGAACATCCAAGTGAAACAATCCCGTGATATCGTTCAGCACCGAGTGATCTCGGATAAAACAGACTTACGACTTGAGAAAGATCACGATATGCAGGAAAAGGGCGCGGCGAATTTAATCGCCATGAATGCAGCAGAAGAATTGGAATCACCATACCGGAGAGAATTCGAGGATTGGTGGGAGTCAGCTCAACCTGTGGAGTGATCAATATGTTTTCGATACATCCCCATGACGATCGTAATAAATGTCAGACAAATCAAATGCTTTTAGTGAATCACCAGTGAACGATCAAACAATGTCATCCAAAGAGTTCCTGGGCCGTAATAAGGAAAATCAGGCCATCGCTCTCGGTGTTCTGAAGCAAGAGGGGCGCCTAGATTACGATGGCCTTCAAGAAGAACTGGAACTCAACCACGAGGATATGCAAGAAGTGATGAGGGGGATTAAATACAACGGTCTGGCGAGAGAGCGTTCCACCGAGTCTGGTTCCAAATATTATGAACCAGGTTGGTAGAATATAACGGTTGGATCATGGGGATTTCCGGGGGAGACGACCAAGAAATTACTCCTCGGGAATGGAAGGATCGGCGCATTCAAACTAGGGACGACCCAACCACTCGGAAAGCATTCGAACGAGATCGAGACCGTGTCCTATACAGCAGTGGTTTTCATTCTCTCCAAGGAATAACCCATGTCGCGAGGTCTGGAGAAAACTATCCATATCACACAAGACTAACTCACTCGCTGAAGGTGAGTCAGGTCGGTCGTAGGACCGCTCAATATATCAACAGAGCATGCTCCGATCGTGTGGTAAGCCCAGAAGTGGTCTCGGCTGCCGCCCTTGCACACGATCTGGGCCATCCGCCATTTGGCCATGCCGCTGAAGACGAGTTGGACGAGTTGATCAGGAAATGTGGCTCGGATAGTGGTTTTGAAGGGAACCCGCAATCCTTCCGAATCGTCAATCACGTCGAAACCAACGCAACTTATCACGACCATCCTGATGATTCGGGAAAGGGATTGAATCTCACAAAACGCACGCTAAACGCGATTCTGAAATATCCTTGGGGGCGAGAAGATTCAATACCGGACGACATTAATGAAGATCCGGATGAAAAATTTGGTTATTACGGATCGGAGGATCACATTTTCGACTGGGCCCGAGAAGGTGTGCGAGATCACTACAAGACCCCTGAAGCGACATTGATGGACTGGGCTGATGACGTCACTTACGCCGTTCACGATTTGATAGACTTCTACCGAGTAGGAGTCATACCGCTGGGGGAAATCTTCCAAGAAACTGAAGAACGAGAGGCATTCCTCAACCACTTCAGAGATAAGCAAGAAGACGATCCGGACATCTCCGACGAATTTGATCCAGAGGAGTTCTTGGAGGATACACTGGAAGGCGGTCTAGATGAGCCCGAGATAAGGCGATCGTTCCAATCCACTCGTCAAGCAGAGTCACTAGTTGATTTTCTACAGTCAGATTTGATTGCAGACTTCCTTGATGTCCCGGAGGTTGTTTCATACGTACCACCCTCCGATACTGATTTTGATGACGGTCTAGGAGATATTCGGATCAGGGATTCGGAAAAAAGCCAAGTCGAATTCTTAAAAGAAATCACGTTTCATTATGTTATTGAAAGCTCCTCTCTCAAAAGTCAACAACATGGTGAACGTGGCGCAATCGCAACGATCTTTCAAGCCTTCCTCGCAGCCTCTGATGAACAGTATGGAGAGGAAATGGCCCCCGGGTTCGGGCAGCCCAGTGAATATGACATCGAAATCGTGCCTAACCCATATCAGAACGAACTCAAGAACGCTGGGGATAGATCAGAGAGAGCTAGGATAATCGGTGATGCCATAGCTAATCTTACGGAAGATCAGGCCATTAGCCTTTATGAACGAGTTTCAGGGTTAGGCCCAGGGTCAATTACTGAGCAAATCCTGTAACCCCAGAAATATCGTGGGCTCCATCCGTCGACTAGACTGGTCATGTTGTCTCCTGGGGATAGAGACTGTTAGGAAACTTGGTGTTGGACGTCGGAGGCGGGACCTCGACTGGACGTGAATACGACTCAAGATCTTCCTGATTCAACTCAGAAGCAATCCGGCAGCTCACCGGTCCCGAATCGACGAAATCTTTTAATAACGCGTCAACCACCCCGTTGTTCCACCCCGTGAATTAAACGGACGGACTTCAGTGGGTGACCGAATATGCCAAGCACAATACATCAGGTGGCCCGAGACCTTACCGTATTCGGGAATGCCGTTATTGGAATTTATACGGTGTTCTATGACGGGTCAAAGATCGAAGATCCATCAGCAGACCTACCAACCAAACTTTACGAGGATCCTGTGCCAGTGGCAGCATTGGGATCAGCCGAAACAAAACGAGGAAATGATCAATTGCGCCGAGCCTTGGTAAACGAGCTAAGTGCGTGGTTGGCAGTGTCCGTGCGAGATAGGGTTAAAGGCAGTGAGATCGTAGCCGAGCCGGAATATCGATTCCTCAAACATGTCCGCAATGGCATCGCTCATGGAAATGAGTTTTATTTTGAGCACGATATCTCTGAAACCATCTGGGAGGGCAACGAGATCACCGATGACCTGTGTGGCGACCAAGTCATCGGTTCCGTAGATTCATCAAGTCCGTTTTTGGCCGAGGCCAATTGGACAGAGGGTTTTCTTGAAGCAGGGGACATATGGGAACTCTGTAAAGACATCATGGCGCTGCTCGACGAAAAGCAGTCTTAAGACCGCATTCATTCCGCGGAATCTATCGTAAAACAAGCTAATGCACAGATTTTGGCCTTCGGAACTACTGGACATGCATTCGATATCGCGACATCCAGTTTATTATCAAGGTAGGCCACCCCGGCAGAGCCATTGAGCCAGCAGCCGGCGCGTCGGGCCTTGCAATCACCATTGGCCACCAGACGCAACGAACACTTGGTGGTGGTCTCGGTTTTCCTTCATCCGGATGAGGAATCATCATGGTTGAGTCCGCCACACGATATCACATCTGGGAAGACAAACCGATCGAGACCCCTCCCGAAACCTGACCAGTCCTTTCGCCTTGATCTCCGGCCACCCCGGATGACGCGAGATTTTCGGGGCTCCCTGCGCCCAGGAATCCGGATCGCTAAGGTCGAAGGATGTCAGACGTTTTGCCTACAAAGATATACTCCGGTACTTAAGGTAAACTCTATATCGGGATACAAAAGATCGACCGTACTGCCCGATTAGATCCGAGTCCTGCCGGTCATAGTATCGCCAAACGATTATTCGGTTACTCCGAGAATACCGGGCATGGCCTGCCCATACTTGGAATATCGGGAGGCGTCGGACGCGGCAGAGTTCGAGCAGCCACGGGCGTATTGCACCGTCGTCGACCGATTCGTCCAGCCGATGCGTGCCGATATCTGTAACGACCACTACGGGCTCGATCACGCGGCCCATTGCGAGATCTACCGGGAGCATGACGAGGAGGCGGAGCCGTGAGCTACGAAGACTACCTCGCCGGCGAACCGCTCATCATCACGGCGGCATTGACGGGAGGCGTTCACGGGAAGGAGGCAAACCCGAACATCCCGGAGACGCCCGAAGAGATCGGCCGTGCGGCCGCTGCAGCCGAGGAGGCCGGTGCGGCGGTGGTGCATCTCCACGCGCGCCAACCGAACGGCGAGCGATCGTTCGCCACGGAGCGCTTCCAGGACATTGACGATGCGATCCGGCGACACGCTGAGAACGTCGTGATCCAGCATTCGACGGGCGGGACGGCCGCGCCGGCGGCGGACCGCCATCTACCGCTTCGGACCGACCCGCCCCCGGAGATGGCCTCGTTGGACATGGGGCCGCTGAACCGATACGCTCACCTGACCAGCAAAAACACCCGAGGATTGGTCGATTCGCTGCACGAAGAGATGCGCGACCGTGGGATTAAGCCGGAACTGGAGGTCTTCAATGACGGCCACCTCAACGAGGTCCACGGTCTCCTGCAGCGGCGCGAACTGGCGAGTCCGGTCTACGCGACGCTCATCTTCGGTGGGGGCACCATCTCACGTCCCCGGCCGCGAAACCTGGTCAACGCGATCTCGAACCTCCCCGAGGGGGCGCTGTTCAACACGCTCGCGTTCGGTCGTCACCAACTGCCAATAACGACCGTGGGCATCGTCATGGGTGGCCACGTCCGCGTCGGCCTCGAGGACAACGTCTACTATCGCCAGGGCGAGCTGGCCACGAGCAACGCCCAGTTGGTCGAACGCACCGCGCGGATCGCTAACGAGCTCGGCCGGGAGATGGCGACGCCGGCCCAGGCGCGTGACCTCCTTGAACTCTAACCGTTCCAGCGGCTCATGCCATCCGCTGTTGCACGAGGTAGACGAGGATCCCCAGGACAAACGCGATCCCGAGATTGGTGAGTAGCGCGAGGACGCCGATCGCCATCGAGAGGAGGATGTTCGATGACTCGCGCACCGCGTTTCCCAGCGTGATCGCAACGATCACCAACAAGACGCCGAGCATCGCGAGCGGGAAGGCTCCGAGGAACGCCGCCGTCGCCACGAACGCGAGCCCGATGTAGAGGATCCCCAGGATCACATTGGCGCCACCTGTGCGGGCCCCGAAGGCGTACTTCCCGGCGACCCCGTCACAGCCGTGGCACATCGGGATGCCGCCGGCGGGGATCGCCAGCAGGTTCGTCACCCCCATGCTGGTGGACAACTCGTCGGGGCTCACGTCCGCGTCGAAGAGGTCCGCAACCAGCAACGAGGTCGCCAATGCCGCGTTCCCGAGCGTCATCCCCAGTTGCGCGACGATGCCGTCGAGCATCCCCCATGTGATCCCGTCCGCAAGCGGCGGCACGGGTGGTGGGCCCGGCCACCGGACGGATGGCACCCCGACGGTCGCCACCGCGAATCCGGCTCCCACGGCGAGGACAAGGAGCGCGCTCGCGTGCCGGTACCCGAGCGCGATCGCGACGACGGCAATGCCGAGCCCGATGAGGGCAAGCACGGCATCCCCCATCGCGAGGGTCACGCCCGTCTCGAACAACAGGAGTCCGACGGCGAACTGCACGCCCCGAATGACCGGTTCGCCGATCCACCGCTCGACCGTCCCGAGCGCACCCGTGGTGCCGATGAGCAGGAGGACACCAGCCAGCACGAGTCCCGCCATGGCGAGTTCGGCGTAGGAGAGCGCGCCGGCGATCACGAGGGCCGCGAGCGCCTTCATCGGCTCCACGGAGACGGGGAGCCCGTAGTAGATTCCCCAGACGATCTGGAAGACGCCGAAGGCCACGAGGACATGTGGGAGCGAGATGGGTGTGAGCAGCGCCATCGCGACGACGAGCGGCAGGACCGTGAGCGAGTCACCCACCGCCCCGGTGAGTTCCTCAGCCCCGAAGCGAAGGTTGTGGATCTCGCGAACCCGGGTTGAGCAGCCCATCCGAACATGTCGTGGTTGCCGTCGGGTTTAATCGTGATGGGTTACATTCCTGGTTACATTTCGGATGATGTAAATGATACCAATTACTTAACGGCCAGTCGTAATCGGGAGCGGTTCCCCCGTCGGACACGGAACGCCGTGAGCCTGGTTGCACCGAGGTGGGCAGACCGACTCCCCGCGGATCAGCGCGTCGACAACTCCTGCTCCCAAGGTCGCCCCTCGATCGGGTCCGTCCCCCACCGCTCACATCCGGATCGCGACCGAGACAAGAGTGAGGCGCAGGTTGTTGGCTGGACTCGCACGGTACGCAAACGGTTATTCCCCCAGGCTGACGCGGGGGTCGACGATGCCGTAGAAGATGTCCACCAGGAAGTTCGAGACGATGATCGAGGCCGCCACGAGGAAGAAGACGAACTGGATCACCGGGAAGTCGCGCTCGAAGATGGCCGTGACCAGCGTGTAGCCGATTCCCGGCCAGTTGAACACCGTCTCGATGAGTACGAGCCCGCTGATCGCCCGGGTCAACGAGATGGGATACATCGTGACGACGGGCAAAATCGAGTGATGGGCGATGTGGCGCATGCGGTTCAATCTCGGGAGCCCGGACATCCGCTGGTAGAACGTGAACTCCTGGCCGACGGTCTCGACCACGCTCGTCCGCATGATCAGCGCCGGGAGGTACAGATACCGGAAGGTCACGACCGAGAGCGGCAGGATGTAGTGATAGAGGAAGTCCTGGGTCAGGTACGGCCGCAACCAGGAGGCGTCCTGGTACTGCTCGTAGACGCCGGCGGGAATCATCCCGAAGGAGGGGAACAGGCCCAGCCAGTTCGCGAAGATCATGATGGCGATGATGGCCATGTAGAAGGCCGGCACCGACGAGAGGCCGATGAGGGGGGCCAAGCCGTGCTTTTCGAGCTTCGACCCGCGCCTGGTCCCCAGGATCGTCCCGTAGATCGATCCGAGGATATAGCCCAGGGTGATGCCCGGCGCGACCAGGATGATCGAGTTGAACAGCCGGGTCTTTACGACCTCCCAGACGGGCTCCTGAAACTCGAGGGAGGTCCCCGCGTCGAGCGTGGCCAGGTTCCCGATGAAGCGGAGGTACTGGACGTACAGCGGGTCGTCCAGCCCCCACCGCTCGCGAAAGGCCGCCACCTGTTCGGCGGAGGCGCCCTGAAAGAGCATGAGATCGGTGTAACTCCCGGGCATCGACCGGAACAGGAAGAACAGGATCGTGGCGACGAGCCACAGCAGGAACACCGTCTGCAGGATCCGGGCGGCGTAGTACCGTTTCCGGCTCATGCCCGGTCACCCCGTGTCTCCTGGTCGCGGTTCATTGGCGAATCGACCCCGATTCGGTCGCGGCGATGTCGTTCGCCCCCGTCCCGACGTGGTCCTCGTGGTCGTAGTAGAGGTGACACGCGACCCGGGTGTCCGCGTCGATCGGGTAATCGATCGGCGTCTCCTCGCAGATCTCCATCCGCTCGGGACACCGGTCACGGAACCGGCAGCCCGATCCGAGTCCGACGGGATTCCCGGGGTTGCCCTCGATGTCGGTCCGTCCCCGGTCGGCATGGGGATCGGGGATCGGGATCGCTTCGACCAGCGCCCGGGAGTAGGGGTGGCGTGGTTCCTCGAGGAACTCGAGGGTCGGCGCCGCCTCCACGACCCGACCCAGATACATGACGTTGATCCGCTCGCAGACGTACGAGACCGTCGAAAGGTCGTGGGAGATGTAAAACATCGACATGTCCAGGTCCTCGATCAGCTCCGCGAGGAGGTTCAGGATCGACGCCTGGGTCGAGACATCCAACATCGAGACGGGCTCGTCGGCGAAGATGATCTCCGGGTCGAGGACGAGGGCCCGCGCGATGCAGACTCGCTGGAGCTCGCCCCCGCTCAACTGTTCCGGTCGCCGATCGAGGTAGTTCTCGGCGGGGCGCAACTCGGCCTGCTCGAGGGCTTCGCGGACCCGCCGGTCCTTATCGCCCATGTTATGCACGCGGAGCGGTTCGAGGAGCGAATCCCGCACGGTGAGCTTGGGATCGAGGGAGTTGAACGGATCCTGGAAGACGATCTGGACGTCGCTCCGGAACGCCTTCCAGTCGGACCGGTCGAACTCGGCGAGGTCCCGCCCACGGTAGAGGATCTCCCCGCCCGTCGGCTCGTGGAGGCCCAGCAGCGTCATCAGCAGGGTGGTCTTCCCGCAGCCGCTCTCGCCGATGATGCCGATGGACTCGTTCTGTCGCAGGGTCAGCGACACCCCATCGACCGCCTCCACCGGGTCGGAACTATCCCCGAAAAGGGTATCGAGGAGGTTCGTGTCCTGGTCGAAGTACTTCTCGAGACCGTTGACTTCCAGGAGCGGTGGTTCCGACGTCATCGGGAGGTGGGTGCGGTGCGGGCATCGTCGCCCTCACTTCGGTGGAGATCCAATACCTCGTCCCGGCGGACGCAGGCGGCCCGGTGGCCGTCGCTTCCGTCCCCGACCCGTTCGAGTGGCGGTGCCTGTTGCGTGCACTCGTCGACGGCCCACGGGCACCGGTCGACGAACGTGCAGTAGTCGACGTCGCCGAGGACCTTGGGGGGACGGCCCTCGATGGTGACCAGCTCCCGACGCGGATGCCGGACGTCGGGGAAGGCCCCCTGTAGGAGGATGGAGTAGGGATGATGGGGGGTATCGTAGATGTCCGCCGTCGTCCCGGTCTCGGCGATCTGCCCGCCGTGCATGATGGCGAGCCGGTCGCAGCTCTCGAACACGACGCTGATGTCGTGGGTGATCAGGAGGACGCTCGTGTCGGTCCGTTCCTTGACTTCGTCGAGGTACTTGAAGACCTGGTCCTGCATGATGACGTCCAGGGCGGTCGTCGGCTCGTCGGCGATGACGAGGTCGGGCTCTAAGAACAGCGCCAGCGCGATGATGGCCCGCTGTTTCATCCCGCCGGAGAACTGGGAGGGGTAGTCCGTGATGCGTTCCTCGGGGAGCCCGACGACCTCGAACATGTCCGCGAACTTCGAGAGCGCCTCTTCCTGCGTCAGATCGCTGTGCACGTTCGCCAACTCCACGGCCTGCGTGCTGATCCGCCGAAGCGGATCTAGGCTGTTCATCGAGCTCTGGGGGATCCAGGAGATCTCCTTCCAGCGGATCTCCCGGTTGATCCGTTGCTCGGGATACGCCTGGATCTCCTCGCCCCGATAGCGGATCGTTCCCGATACGATGGAACCGTTGTCATCGAGCCCTCTGAGCACGGCCTTGACGAGGGTAGACTTGCCGCAGCCGGATTCCCCGACCAGGCCAAAATACTCCCCCTCGCGGATCGAAAAGGAGGCGTCGGAGACGGCCGTGACCGCTCCCTCCTCCGTGGCGTACCGGATCGTCAGATCCTCGACTTCGAGGAGTGGCTCACTCATCAGTAATGGGCTGCAGTTCCCTATTCCGGGGATTAATCTTTTCGAAGGATCGATGCTGGAAGCACGGTCGATCCGCATGCCCGCGGGGCAATCGCCCGCCGCCCGGCGGTACGTGGTTCACGGTCGTGGTACCCCCATTTACATCCCCATCGCTTCGTCGGTCTCCGACCCCATCGAGAGCTCCTCGTAGCGGCGCCCGAACATGATCGTCGAGAGGACCGTCATCGAGAGCATGACACCCGGTGGAATCGACCACCACCACGCGATCGACATCTGCCCCGAGCCGTAGGCGTTCCTGATCATGACGCCCCAGGTCGGGACGAACGGGGACGTGATGCCGAGGAAGGCCAGGCCCGCCTGGATGAGGATCGAGAAGCCGATGCCGAGCGCAAAGAACATGATGGCCATCGGGGCGACGTTCGGCAGAATGTGCTTGACGATGATGCGTGGGGTACTCGCGCCCGTGGCCTTCGCGGCCGTGATGAACGGACGTTCCCGGATCTGGAGCACCTGCGATCGGATGACCCGCGCCGACGTCGTCCACAGCAACAACCCGATCACGACGACCGACGTGATGTAGGTGATCCCGAAGATGGCGACAAAGAGCATTGCGACCGGGAGCACAGGTAACCCGTAGAACAGGTCGGTCGTCCGCATGAGTACGTCGTCAACCCGACCGCCGACGTACCCCGAGGTGACCCCAACCGTCAGACCGATCGAAATCAGGATCGATCCGCCCAACAACCCGGTGATCGCCGTCGGGCGTGCGCCGACGAGCAGCCGAGACAGGACATCGTAGCCATTCGACGTCGTCCCCAGCGGGTGCGCCGGCGATGGGCCGGCCGTAAGCAGATACTCGCCGTCCTGCATCACGGTCTCCTCCGGCCCATAGGGCGCGATCACCGGCCCGACGAGCGCCAGGGCGAGGACGGCCATCAGGAAGGAGAAGTAGAAAAAGGTCGTCCGGTCGCGGATGAGGAATGCCAGCGCATCCGCCATGCTCCGGACGCGGTCCCGCAGATCGATCCGTCGAGTGGCGCGTTCCACGCTCATTGGTGGGGTCTTGAGTCGGATGCAGCGTTCGACCGTTGGCGGTTACCGCTCTCCGGGCGGGACGTAATCGCCTTCGGCGTCGACACAGTCGAATCCGTCCTCGTTCGTCGGGACCTCGCCCTCCGGCCACCGAGGCGAGAGGTCGGCGTCCGGCGGGTAGTGGAGATCGCCATCGTCGTCCCAGCCCCAACCCGCGTCCTCGAGCACCTGTCTCGCTCCCTCGACGTCGCCGGTCGGCTGGTCGGTGAACGTGGGCACGTCGTCCGGGCGCCACGGGTGGGTCGGCATGAAGTTCGTCGCGGCGAAGTCGATCTGTCCCTTGCCCCGGAAGGCGACCTGGTGAATCTTTTGGCGGTCGAGGACCATCCCCAACGCCTGTCTGAACTCGGGGAACTTCGTCGGCGCCGGCGCGTACTGGTAAATGAGGTTGTACCCCGAGTGCTTCTCCTCGGTCTCGATCGTGACCCCGTCCCCCATCTGCTGGTTGAGCGTCTCCACGGCCGCCGGCGCCAGCCCGTAGGTGACGTCGATGTCCCCGTTCTGGAGCCCCTGCATGATCGCCTGGGATCCGTCGATCGCGATGAGCGAGACGTCGTACTCGGGCGAATACATCGGGTGTCCGTCGTGGGGGGTCAGCTGGAGGCTCGATTGCTTCTCGAAGTTCGACACCTCATAGGGCCCGGAGCCGATGATCGGATCCGGCTCGTAGGAGGTCAGGTTCTCCCGGACCCCGCCCTCCTCCCAGGACTGCTTGTGGATTATGCCCCACCGCTGGAAGGAAATACTCTTGATCGGGCGGTACACCTCGGTGAGGTTGAACTCGACCGTCGAGTCGTCGACGATGTCGACGGAGTCCAGCGGGAGGTCGTTGGCGGCCGTGTACGTGTCGAGGTTGTTCTGGATGAACTCGAACGTGAACTGGACGTCCTCCGCCGTCACGGAGTCGCCATTGTGGAACGTCGCGTCCTTCAGGGAGACGGTGAATCGTCGCCCTTCGTTAGATTCCTCGATGCTGGAGGCCAACATGTTCCGCAGTTCCCCTTCGGCGTCGTATTCGACGAGCGGGGAGTTAACGTAGTGACACCAGATGTTATACCCCGTTGGCGAGGCGGCCTTCAGGTGGTTCGCCGAGGCAATCATCGTCGATTGCACCCGGCTCCTCACCGTGTCGTCGTCCGTGGGCGTGGTCGTGATGACCGAGGATGGTGCGTAGAAGTTGAACGGGGTGTCACCGGGTTCGACCAAGTCGTTGACATAGGCGCTGGAGGGCACGAGGGGGTGAACCGACGCCAGATGATAGTCGCTCCCCATCGTGTTGATTGCCTCGTTCACGAGTTCCTCGCGCTCATCGGACGACGCGGCCCGGAGCTGTTGCATGCTCGCGTCGGTGTACTCGCAGTTCGCGTAGTTGCCGAAGCTGTGTTCCGGGTCCGCGCCCGCCCGCGTGATGTGGTAATCGGCGAGCAGGTTGAACGGCTCGTACAGCGAGGGATTGGCCGCCACGGCGATGATGCTCATGTCGAACGTCCGCGCGTCGGCGGCGGCGTCCTGAATCCAGGTGCCGATTTGGAACCCCTCGCCCTGGACGGCGACACCGAGCTTATCGGCCGACTCCTGAATGATCGGGACGATCGCCTCGGCTGTCGTCGAGACGCTTCCCAGGCCGGTCAGATACAGGAGGGTCACCTCCGGTACTCGATCGCCGAGCGGTTCATCGGTCGAGTCGTCGCTGTCGTCCGCGTCACCGCCATCGTCATCGCCCCCGCCGTCACTGTCGTCATCCCCGATACATCCGGCAAGTCCCACGGCGCCCGCCGCCCCGACGGTCTTGACGATATCCCGGCGTGTAATGTTACCTGCTAACCGCATGAGGACGCGATTCCGGAGCGCCAATAATAAATCCTGCCATGGGCCCTGGGTCGCGGGATAAACCGCTCGCCGGTTGACCGTTCCGGACTCGCGTGATTCGCGCGAGCGCCTCGGCCATGCGCCGAGGCGGCCGGGCCGGTGACGATTCACGACCCTCTCGTCGCGAACCCGGATCAGAACCGGGTCGTCCCGCCCGCCTGGCTGAGCAATACCAGCATGGAAAATCCGGAGATGAGGACCAACAAGAGCGCCGGGACCGCCGCATACTGGTATAACGCGGCTTCCTGGGCGTTCCAAATCTGAATGACGATCGTGTCGAAGCCGGTCGGCCGGAGGATCAGCGTCACGGGCAGTTCCTTCATGGTCGTCAGGAATACCAGGGCCGCGCCGGCCACGACACCCGGCTGAATGAGCGGGAGCGTGATCCGCCGGAAGACGGTCCTCGGCCGGGCGCCGAGTGTCCGCCCGGCCTCGACCAGTCCGGCGTCGACCTGGAGCAGCGAGGTCCAGGTGGAGCCGACGACCTGCGGGAGAAACCGGATCACATACGCGAACACTAACAATGCGAGGGAAGGATACACCCAGGAGAGGTACCGCGACCCGAGATACACGAGCGCGAGGCCCAGCACGACGCCCGGTACCGCGAATCCTACGTACGTCGAGCGCTCGAAGATCACCGCCAACCGGGAATCCGAGATGGCGGCGTAGTACGCGATCGGCAAGGCAACGAGCACGGCCGCGATGGCCGCCGCCGCGGAGATGGTCACGCTATTGACGGCGTGGCCGAGTTCGAAGGCCAGTTCGGAGCGACTCCCGGGCGTGGTGTAGCGCAACCAGTTCAACAGGATCCAGACGGGCACCACGAGCGCGGTAGCACTGACCGCCAGCGGAAGCAACGTCGCGGGCCATCGCCAGAATCCGAGGCCGATACGGGTGCTGGCATTCTCGGCCTCGTCGCCCTGGACGGCGTCGTCCGGGCGAATCATGTATTCGAGGCCGAGCACGACGAGCACGATCCCCAGCAGTTGGAGGGAGAGGAGGGCGGCGTACTCCGCACTGAAGGTGTGATACTCCACGTAGATCTCGCGGGTGAACACGGGCAACCGCATGATCGCGGGCGTGCCGAAGTCCGACACCGCATAGAGCGCACAGAGGAGGCCGCCGGCCGCGATGCCCGGGTAGATCTGGGGTAGCGTCACGCGTCGGATCGCCGAGAACGTCCCGTGATCGAGCGTCCGGGCGGCGTCGAACAGGCGGGTATCGAAGGCCAACAATGCCGCCCGGGTGGTCAGGAAGACGTACGGATACGTGTACAGCGTGATGACGAAGACGGTCCCGCCGAGGCCATAGACCTCGGGGAGGCGCTCGATCCCGAGGGGCGCGAGCAAGGCGCGGAACTCGCCGTACGGCCCGAACGCGGACACGAAGGCGAAGGCGCCGATGTAACTCGGGACGACCAGGGGCAACGCCACCGCGATCGTCCAGAACCGCCGGAAGGGGAGGTCGGTGCGGACGGTCAGATACGCCAACGGGACGCCGATCAGCATCGAGGCAAGCGTCACCCCCACCATCACGGCGAGACTATTCGCGATGACCTCGAGCGTCCGCCATCGGAACACCAGCTCGCGCGCTCGTGTCGGATCGACGGCCAGCGCCTCCACGACGAGCCAGGTCAGCGGGAGCACCAGCGCCAGCGCGATGGCGCCACAAAGGGTGGCGAGGCCGACACGGCGCGGGTCCACGCGCAGGTCGGGGGTCACATCCATGGGGGCGTCGCTGTGGCCGGACGGAGTCGTTCCAACGGCTATAAGGGTTTAGGTTTGCCTAAACCGTGGCATGCGGCTGACCCGGCGGGACGCGGCGATCGCCCTGGGGACCCTCGGGGTCGCCGGCGGGGTCGGCTTGGGAGTCGCCTGGCGCGACCGAGGCGACGCGGACGCCCGGACGCTCGCGGTGATGGTCGCCGCGGCGGACGTCCTGTATCCCACCGAAGTGACGGGTGTTCCGGACTTCGTCGAGGCGTTCGTGGGCCCCCGGTTGTCCCGGCCCGAGCACGGCGAGGCGCTCCGCGAGACCGTCGACGAACTCGATCGTCGCGCAGAGCGGTGGTACGGGGAACCCTTCGACGAGCTGCCGGTCGAAACACGCGACAGCGTGCTCCACGAGGTTGGCGCGGCGACCGCCGCGGAGGACCCGGACGGGACGACGGCCGAACGCGTCCGATACTACGTGGTCAACGAGCTCCTGATGGGCCTGTACGCCTCGCCGACCGGCGGCGAACTCCTCGGGCTCGAGAACCCGCCCGGCCACCCGGGCGGCATCGAGAGCTACGCCGGGGGGCCGTAGATGGCGCGTGAACCGGTCGAGGACGCCGACGTGTGCGTCATCGGGGCCGGCCCGGCGGGCGCGATGGTCGCCGACCGACTGGCGGGCGACCACGAGATCGTCATCCTCGACGCGGGACCGCGGTTCGACGAATCCTCCCGCCAGCGACGTCAGGAACGTGCACTGCGACCTGCTTTCGACCGGCCGGACGTCTGGGATGTCGGTGGTCCGCGGGATCGGCACAGCGCCCGCGGCGAACGCTTCTATCCACTCAATCATACCCGGGTCAAAGGGGTCGGGGGTACGACGTTACATTGGCAAGGGATGGTGATGCGACTCCACGCGGCCGATTTCAATTCCGCGCACGCCCGGGGGGTCGGGGCCGACTGGCCGATCGACTACGAGGACCTTCGCCCATATTACGCCGAGGCCGAGCGGGAGCTCGCCGTTTCGGGAGCGGACGACAACCCCTACGGCCCGCCGCGCGAGGAGCCCTTCCCGGTTCCGCCCTTTCCCCCGTCCCATAGCGATTCGATCTTCGCCGAGGCGTGCGAGCGCCTCGAGATCGACATGCACTCGGTCCCGAACGCCCGGCCCAGCGAGGCCTACGACGGCCGGAACCCCTGTGTCGGGTACGGCACCTGCCGCCCGGTCTGTCCGGAACGTGCGAAATACGACGCGACGATCCACGTCGAGCGCGCGGAAGCGGCCGGAGCGACCGTCATCGACCGAGCGCCCGTCCAGCGGCTCACCCACGATGGCGACCGGGTCGACGCGGCGGTGTATGCCACTCCGGGCGGGGCGGAGCGCCGGCAGACTGCTGCCGCCTTCGTCCTCGCCTGCGGTGGCGTCGAGACGCCACGGCTCCTCTTGCTTTCAACCTCCGCGGCGTTCCCGGACGGCCTCGCCAACACCAGCGGCGCGGTGGGGCGATACTTCATGGATCACCTCTTTGCCGGGATGGGGGGCCAGGTGGCCCGCGAGACCCGCCAACACCACGTCGGCTTCCTCACGAGCGAGTGCCACCAGTTCTACGACGAGGCCGACGCGGAGACGGCGCCGTTCAAGCTCGAGTTTTTCAACTACGACGGGCCAACGCCGCTCGATCTCGCCCTCACCGGCGAGGACTGGGGGGACGAGCTCCTCGATCGCATGCGGGCGGAGTACGGGAACCACCTCGGCATGGGCGCGCTCGTCGAGCAGCTACCCCGGGAGGACAGGTACGTGACCCTCGATCGGGATCGGACCGATGCGCACGGCAATCCCGTCCCGGACATCCACTGGGACGTGGACGAACGGGCGTTGCGGACCCTCGAACGGGCCAACGAGATCCAGGCCGCCATCCTGGACGAACTCGGCGCGGAACGAACCTGGCGGGTCGGCCCCGCGGATACGTTTCCGGTGTCCCATCACATGGGCACGACGCGCATGGGAACCGACCCGGCGGAGAGCGTGGTCGATGCGCACCTGCGAACACACGATCTCGAGAACTGCTGGATCGTCTCCTCGAGCGTATTCCCGACGGGCGGCGCGATGAACCCCACGTTGACGATCGCCGCCCTCGCGCTTCGGGCAGGCGACGACCTCGCGGGGTGGCTATAGATGGGTTTAGGTAAACCTAAAAATTAACGTAGGTCGGAGGAGAGATCCGGATAATGGCAACCGTACCGGCGATGCGCGACCGCGAGACAACGTATTCCTTCGAGGACGTGAACGTCGTGATGGGGACGTACAACGAGGAGGCCGCCATCGGGACCGTCCTCGAGGATATCGAGGCGGTGACCGACGGGGCTGCCGAGGTAATCTGCGTCGATGGCTCGTCGGACCGCACTCCCGACATCGCCCGCGAACACGGGGCTCGGGTTATCGAACAGGAGCCGCAGGGATACGGCGTGGCGGTCGCGGCGGCGCTCCGGGCGGCCGATCGTCCAGTCGTCGTCACGACGGACTGTGATGACACGTATCCGATGGAAGCGCTTCCGGAATTCCTGAATGACATCAATGCCGGCTACGACGTCGTCAGTGGGGATCGGCTCTACCACGGGGCGGCGGCGATGCCGGCGTTCAACCGGCTCGGGAACCACGCATTTGCGGCGCTCGCCAGCCTTCTGATGGGCCGCCGGGTCCACGACACCACGACCGGCATGCGGGCGTACCGGCGGGAGATCACCGAGCGCATCACCTGGACGGAGAACACGGGGCTTTCGGCGGAACTGCTGATGCGGCCGCTGATGCGGGGGTACGCCGTCCGGGAACGGCCGATCGAGTACCGGGAACGGGCCGGGGAATCAAAACTCGATCCCATCGAGGGCGGGCTCGCCATCGGCACATCGATCGTCCGGGTGGCTCTCCAGGAACACCGTCGCCGGCTGCAATAGGATTCAAAGTTCTTCGAGCAATTCCCGGGTGGCCCGTCGCACTGCAGGGGTGCTTTCGAGGTTCGGTTCCCATCCCAACTCGGTCAGCTTCTCGATCGAGAGCTGCATCCGGGGCACGTCTCCTGTCCAGCCCCTCTTCCCGCCGGTGTACTCGTACGTCGGCGAGAGGTCCATCTCCTCCGCGACGATATCGGCGATCTCCCGGACCGAGGTGGTCGTGCGGGTGCCGAGGTTGTACGTCGCCATCGGACCATCCGCGGATTCCACGACGGTCTGCATCGCATCGAGGCAGTCCTCGATGTGCATATAGGATTTCTCCTGGCGGCCGTCCCCGAGGATCTCCAGTCGTTCCGGCGACGCTCGCAGCTTTTCGATGAAATCCGCGATCACGTTCCCGCGGAGCCGGGGCCCGACGATGTTGGCAAAGCGGACGTTGTAGACCTTGATGTCGTGGTTGTGGGGCGCCGTCGAGAGGATCGCCTCGCACGCGAGTTTGCTCGCGCCATACGCGCTGATGGGTTCGAGGGGGCTGTGGTCCTCGGGTGTCGGTCGCGGCGCCTCCCCATACACTGTCGACGTCGAGGTAAAGAGGAGGTCCTCGACGTCTGCCTCGATCGCTGCCTCGACGATCGCGTAGGTCATGTCCGTGTTTTCACGGAACTGCGCGCGCGGCTCGGGATCGTCCACGCGTTTGCGCGAGGCCAGATGCGCGATCCGATCGACTCCCTCGGACACGACGTCGTCCACGATCGTGTCCTCCGTCAGGCCCCCCTCGAGGAACGTGGCGTCCTCGGGCACCCAATCCCGCCGGCCGGTCGAGAGGTCATCGACGACGGAGACGGTCTCTCCCGCCGCGAGGAGGCGCTCGGCGAGGTGCGAGCCGACGAATCCCGCCCCGCCCGTCACGAGGGTATGGCGCGCGCTCATCGTCCGGGGTGACGCGGGTCGGCGGTAGAACAGTTACGACCCGTCATCGGCCTCCATGGACGATTCCATCCACACGCCATCCTGGTGGACGTCATTACGGTCCGGGAGATACGTCCCCTCCCGGCCGCAGTCGGTGACGAGTGGGCAGACCGTGCGCTCGGGCGGCCAGAGCACCTCGACGGTCGCTCCCGACGTCCGGACGTCGGCCTCGAGGCGGTAGGTCAGCGTCCCGCCGTCCGGTTGCACGAGCGTGATCAGGACCGTGACCCGGTCGTGATCGTGCAACGCCATTGGCGGTTCAGAGCCGAGGGTGGTGGTCTCCGCATCGAGTGACCATGGGACGGACAGGGCCCCACCGGGGTCGTCCACGGTATATTCAACCGAATTCCCGTCGATCGTCCGGAGCTCGACCATCGCGTGATCCACGTGGTCGGGTACGCCGACGGTGGTGTTCACCGCGAACCCCTCGGCCGATTCGTGAGATAACTCGACGAGGTGGGGGTTCACCGGCTCGTCGCCGGGCGGCCAACTCCCGCGATAGGTGAATCGGTGCGGCGTCCGCTCGGGAAAGGCATCGATGACGGCGAAGTCGCTAGCGACGTGCCGGTCGAGCGCGTAGACCGCGGGCGCGTCGAAGGAGGGGTCGTTCCGCAAGTATTGGAACGGGTGGTGCAGCCAGTTTCCGTAGGGCCGCGGGACGAACACCAGATCCCGATCGAACGTCTCGTTGTCGATCGGTTCGTAGACCGGATGGAACGTGTTGGCGTATTCGAGGTTGCGGTCGACTGGCTCGCCAACGGCCGCCACGGCCATGCCACCTCCAACGATTCCTGCCAGGACGAGGCCTGTGGCCATCGCCACGGAGATGCCGGTCCGTCCGTCGGTCGCGACACGCCTCGTGAGGTCATTCCACGACGCGACGACACCCACGGCACCGAAGAGCGAGAGGGGCAACAACAGGTCGAAGTGATAGAAGGGTCCGAGCAGGCCGATCATCCCGTCGGCGGGGTTCGCGAACGTCCCGAGGATGTTGAAATTCCCCCAGAACATGAGGTTCCCGGCGGGGATCGTAAGCAGGAGGCCGGCGAGAGGCCAGTTCGGGAGGCGGTCGTTCCCGATCGGCTGCTCCCGGGCCCATCGGACCGCGCCGACGATGACTCCCACTCCGGCGAGCGCGGACCCGACCCAGCCAGCGGCGAACCAGTCGCTCACGAAAAGCTCGATCACCGCGAGGTTCGCCCGGACCGCCAATTCCGGCGTGTATTCGATTCCGTGCCCGAGGAGTCGCCGGGAGCCGAACCCGGGGCCATCCCGGGGTGCGAAGGCCTGATAGGGGAAGGTCAGCGGATCCCCCGTCATCCGGGCGTTGTACGCGAGACTCGTTGCCACCCCCATGAGTCCCCCAACAGCCGTGATCGAGTGCTGCACGAGGGTACTGATCTGGTCGTCACGCAACGCCCGCACTACCGCGAGGAGCGCGTGCGCGACGAACGGAAGGGCGAACAGGACGGCAGTAAACGGCCGGGCGAAGAAGGCGATCCCGATCGCCACCCCCGCGGCCAGCGCCCAGCGGCGGGATTCGTGTTCGACGGCGTAGAGATAGCACAACGCGAAACAGAGGTGAAAAAGCGTCGTGGAGGCATACGGGAGGAACACAGCGGAGGACACGAGCGCCAACGGGGACGCCGCAAAGAGGGCGGCGGCGACCAGCCCGACGCGGGCGTCGAACACCTGGCGGCCGATGAGAAACGTCAGGAAGACGTTCCCCGCAGCCACCGCGCCGAGCGACAGGCGCGCTTCGCCGAGGGCCATCCCGATCGAAAAGACTCCCCCTGGCACCGGGCTGTACCGCGGATACAACCGCCCGCCGTCCGCGACGAAAAACCAGGGCCGAAACGCGTCGGCGAGCGCTCCAAGCTGCCAGGCGAGCTTCCCGTCGAGGAGCATGGCGGCCTGAAAGAGGTACACGCCCTCGTCGTGGTTGATCGAATGGTGTGAGAACACCGTGCTCGCAAGCAGGAAGACGGCAACCCCGGTGCCAAGGGCCATCCCGCCGGCAGCCAGCGTCGCGCGGCGGGGCCCCATCGGCGCTCAGAGATCGACCCCTTCGTCCCGGAGGAGGTCGACGGTCGGTTGCAGGTCCGAAAGTGCCGTGAGATCGATATCGGGGACGTCGAGTTCGTCGATCGGGGGCAGATCGCCGATGGGTTCGACCTCGGGAATCAGCGGGTACTCGAAGGTCACCCGGGCGAAGTAATCCTGGGCTTCGGCCGAGAGGAGGTGCCGGACGAAATTCTGTGCGAGCTCCGGATCGTCGGTCTCGTCGATGACCGCCGCGCCGGCCACGTTGAACACCGCACCGGCGTCGCCCTGCGTGAAGTGCGTCGCGATGGGGGCGTCCTCGTTGGCGTCGAGCACCCGCTGGATGTAGTAGTGGTTCGTGAACCCGGCCTCGACTTCGCCGTTCGCGATCGCCTCGCAGACGGCCAGTTCGTTGTCATAGGTCCGCGCCCGGTCCGCCACCGCACTTACCCACTGGCGCGTGGCCGTTTCGCCTTCGAGTAGCCGCATCGCCGTGATGAACGCCTGCGCGGAGCCGTACCCGGGCGCCCACCCGAACTGGAGATCCAGGTCCTGATAGGCCATGATGTCGGTCGGCAGGTCCTCGCCATCGACCGCCTCGGTGTTGTACGGGACGGTCCGCGCCCGCCCGGAGGTACCGACCCAGTCCTCGGTTTGGAACTCCTCGCGCACGATTTCCCGCAGTTCGTCGGGGAGTGATCGGGTGCGCCCTTCGTCGGCGAGGACACCGAGGGCACCGGCGTTGACGGAGTAGAAGACGTCGGCGGGTGTGCCCGATCCTTCGTTGAGGATCTGATTGACCAAATCCGTCGAGCCACCGTATCGAGGGACCGGATTGAAATTCTCGTACAGTTCGTCGATGTGGTCGATGAGTGCCCCCACGAGAAACTGACCCCGGCCGGAGTAGATATCGAGCTCGCCCTCGAGGTCGGGCATCTCGCCCATGGGCGTGCCACCGGGCGGCTGGCGTCCCGACCGCCCGTATCCGATGAGGCCCGGGGTCGTGTCGTCGGGCTCTCCGTCACGGGTGACATACCATGCGCCGGCCCCGACCGCGGCCGCCCCGCCGAGGGCGGCCGCGCCCGCCAGGACGGCCCGGCGACTCCCCATCTCGAGCCCGCCGGCATTCCCGCTCATCGATGCCCTCCGTCGGGCCGCGCCCGTGCGGTGGTCGCGTTTGCACGACGATCGGTCTCGGGCTCGAGCGCCTCCAGACACGACAGCCAATCGCACATCGATTCGGCCACGACTTCGAGGAACTCCCCGTTGCGATAGGCCTCGTGATCGACGGCTTGCAGTGCCGTCGCGAGCTCCCGATACACGCCGGCGAAATCGTTCGCCGAACCCCCGGCGTCGTCCACGATGGTCCAGAGGTGTTCGTTGAGTTCGAGGCCGGCCACCTCGTTGTGGAGATCGGCGAACGTGGACCGTGGCGCCTTGTTGTGCTCGCAGAGCGGCCGCCCGTTGTAGATGCGGTAGCCCAGGACGTCACAGGCCCGCTTGAGGAAGACCCCGCTCCAGATGTCGTCGAATCGGCCCACCTCCCAGGCGTTGTCGTCCATCGGCAGCTGGTAGAAGGCCGGGATGACGTCCCGGCGGAACGCGAGGTTCATCGAGCAGACGGTGAGGTAGTTTCCGGGCGCGGCGACGAAGTCCCGCTCGAAGTCGGCGGCGGTCGTCCGGGTCTGGGCCTGCCCGCGGAGGTCGCCGTCCATGAGGATCCGCACGGCGTCGAGGTCGGGGACGTTCGTCCAGAGCCCCTGGGAGGCAACGACCTCGCCGCGGTCGATGCGCGTCCGATCGGTTTCGACGGTTTCGCCCATCGCGCTGTAGGGATACCCCCGCGGGTACAGGCCGTGTTCGTCGGCCCGCTGGTAGAGCACGTTGACCCAGCGTTCGTCCGAGCGGGCTTCCTCGCATTCACCGTCGAACGCCAGATTGGCCAGATGTCGGCCGAAGAAGTCATCGTCCGGATGCGGGCGCGTGTCGTCGTCGATGAAGATGCCGTACTCGAAGGACGGATGGGCCCAGAGGTATAGCAGGCCGAAACTCGTCTGGGCGTGGCTTTCGGCCGGAATGAGGTCCGCATACTCGGGGACGGCGTGGGTCTCGAACCAGTCCCGACGGGCGGGTCCATCGAAGACGGCGCCTGCGAGACCGAGCTCGTCAAGCATTGCCTCCATCGCGTCGACGTCACAGAACTCCTCGGTGACCAGCACCACGAAGAGCCGCGAGATGTCGAATCCGTGCGCTCGGGCGTTGTCCACGTACGCTCGCAGGCACTCGTACTCCCGGATGGTCGGCACGATGACGCAGATGTCCCGCCTCGCCGGTCCGTCGCTGTCCATGGTGGACGAGGTTTAGGTCGACCTAAAAAATTGACGGTCGAGCTCCTCCAACGACCGCGGGACGCGTCCGAACAGTGCGAACGTGGCCGCGAACCCGCCCGCGAGGGTGATGGCGTTCTTGATCCCGTGATCGAGGATGGCGATGGCCAGGGCCAGCTCGGGGCTGAGCGGGGTCGCCGCAGTGAGCATTCCGGCGAAGGCGACCTCGTATAGCCCGATCCCTCCATGGGTGGCCGGAACCGACTTCGCAAGGTTGCCGGCACTCACCGCGAGGCCGACGGTGCCGGCGAGGGCGGGGACTTCGCCGACCGGCACGACGTCGATGACGGCGGCCGCGACCAGCACGCCCACGAGAACGTCGAGCACCCAGATCGCGCCGCTCGCGACCAGGATGGAGCCGATCGCCGACCGGTCGGTGAGCCCCTGGCGCGTCGCCACCAGGACGTTCGACAGCCACGCCTCGATCCGATCGGGCAATCGCCAGGCCCAGCGTCGGGACGACGCGACGACGATCGTGCCGACGCCGAGCACGACGGCCACCGAGAGGACGGCGATCCCGAGGAGACGCCCGTCGACGGGGAGGCCCTCGAGGCCGCCCCAGCGGAGCAGCCACGCCCCGGTCCCCACGGCGATCGTCGTGACGACGAACAGGTCCAGCACCCGCTCGACGAGTAGCGAGGCGACTCCGGCCGCATACGGGATGGCGAGGCGCTGCTTTAACACGTAGGCCCGGAGACCGTCCCCGGCCCGGGCGGGAACGAGGATATTGGCCGCCTGGCTGAGGAACACCACGCCGGTGAGGAGCCCGGTCGAGCCCCGATGGTCCATCGAGCCGAGAATTTCGCGGTATCGCCACCCGCGCATCGGCCAGCTCACGGCATAGAGTCCCGCGGCCACGAGGAGGATCCCGGGATCCGCGCGGATCAGGGCGCGGCCGATCGCGCCGATCTCGAGCCTCCAGGTGGCTGCGAGGGCACCGAGAACGATCACCAGCACGGTCATGATGACTCGCACCCCGGGGCGCAACGACCGCTTCATTCCGCACGCCGGCCGTGAAGCCGCCCCTCGAGGCCGCGTCGCGCACGTGCGATCCGGTCCATACGATTTTAGGCCAGCCTAAACAACTTAAGAGTGCTCATCGCTCCCGACTGGGCGGTTACAGGTGCGCACACGCCCCGACCCGGTGCAGTCTGCGACGGCGCCAAATTCCCGTGAACCCGGGAAAATAGCAACTTCTAACAGGAGGGGCCGTGAATTCGCGACTGATGCCCACCGTCGAATACCTCAACTTCGAAGTGCTCGATGACCATGGCTGGGAGATGGCGGACGACGACCTCTTCGAGAAGGCCGCCGATGCTGGTCTCGACGACGAGGATTACGGCACGCTCGAGGTCAATCAGGGCGAATACATCCTCGAGGCGGCCGAGGCCCAGGGCTATGATTGGCCGTTCTCGTGCCGGGCAGGGGCGTGCGCGAACTGTGCGGCGATCGTCCGCGAGGGCGAGATCCACATGGACATGCAGCAGATCCTCTCCGACGAAGAAGTCGAGGAGCGGAACGTCCGGCTGACGTGCATCGGCACGCCGGAAACCGATGAGGTCCGCATCGTGTACAACGCCAAACACCTCGATTATCTCCAGAACCGGGTCATTTAACGACGAGACCGGGCGACCCGACTCGCCGAGGCGGGTTGATCGGCGGCAACCCCCGTCACTTCGGTTCCGCTTCTTCCTGACGACTCCGCCCGCGGGAACTCGTTGTGTGTGACTCGATACTTCGGTCGGCTGCCCGTAGTTATTTGTCCCCTCCCCCGGGGCCGTCCGCACGGAATGGACGGATGGTCGATCGGACACGCGGGGGTCGCGTGCGATGATCGCTAACGGCCCGGATCTGCTCCGGCTGGCGCTCGTCCCGACGTTGCTCTGGCTGGCGATCCTGGACGTGCGCTCCCGACGGGTCCCCGGGTGGGTCTGGTGGCCGCTGACCCTCGTCGGGGTGCTCGCGCTCGCATGGGCGGGCCTCGAGGCCGTCCGGATCGGCGGTTGGGTCCAGCAGCGATGGACGCTCCAGGTCGCGCTCAGCCTTGGCGTCATCGCCCCGATGGGGTATCTCTTCTACCGGGTCAACGCGTTCGGTGCGGCCGACGCGAAAGCCCTGGTGTTGCTCGCGGTGGCGTATCCGACGTATCCGACGCTGCACGTAGCCGGGCAAGCTCTTCCGCTCGTCCGATCTGACGTCGGCGTCTTCGCCCTGGCCGTCCTCGTCAACGGCGTGCTCCTGGGCATGGCGTATCCGCTTGTCCTCGCCGGACAGAACGCGCTCGGGGGACGGTTCAGACCCGCGATGTTCCTCGGTCGGCCGGTCCATTGGTCGAGCCTCGAGCGACGCCACGGGGTGTTTCTGGAGGACGCGGAGGGGTTCATCCGGCGCGGGCTGGATCTGGACGCGCTACGGATGTATCTCCGGTGGCGGGACACCGATCTCGGGACGATCCGGGCCGATCCCGCCAGGTACGCCGATCCGGGGTCCCTCCCCGAGACGCCCGGGGTGCCGGGCGACGGGCGCGTCCGGACCGACGGCGGGATCGACCCCGACGACCGGTGGGGTGCCCGGCGCTTCCTCGAGGAGGTCGAGGGGGCGTACGGAGCCAGGCCCGAGGAGCTCCGGGCCGCTCTGGACCTCGTCTGCGAGCGCGAACGCCTCTGGATCTCGCCAGGCATCCCCTTTCTCGTGCCGCTCGTGGGCGGGCTCGTCGTCGCCCTGACGCTCGGGGACGTCCCTACCCTCGCGATCCGGTTGTTCCTCTAAGATCCCAAGAGCCATGATCGCGCCCGCCGACCGACCGCACATGACCGATGAGGCGGAGGTGTCCTTCGACGCCGACGGCCTGGTCCCCGTCGTCGCGCAGTCTGCCGGGGACGGGCAGGTCCTCATGCTCGCCTATGCGAACCGGGACGCCCTCGCGCGCACCCGCGAGACCGGCCAGGCCCATTACTACTCCCGCAGCCGGGAGGAGATCTGGCGGAAAGGGGAGACGAGCGGGCACCGCCAAGCGGTTGAGGACATCCGGGTCGACTGTGACGGCGATGCGCTCCTCTACCTCGTCGAGCAGCAAGGCGGCGCGTGCCATACCGGGTACCGATCGTGTTTCTACCGCACGATCTCCGGCGAAACAGTCGGCGAGCGGGTCTTCGATCCGGACGACGTGTATGGCTGAACCCGACGCCGACGCGCTCATCGCGGATCTCCGGGACGCCCGCGAGCGCTACGACGAGGCAACAGCGTCCGTGGATGCGATCGGTCGCGAACGCCTGGAAACGCTCGCCGAAACCCTCCGCGAGCTTGATCGCATCGTCGCGACCTACGAGGAGCGCGCCGTTGGGACGGGTGACTTCGGGGGGTACGTCGCCTTCCGGGCGGAGATCGAGGAGTTCGTCGAGGATCTCCCTGAGGACCTCCCCCACCGGGAAGCGCTCGAGGCCGTCGACGACATCGTCGACAAGCGCCGCCTCTCCGAGGACGACATCGCCCGAATCGAGCCCGCAGTCGCCGACGCCCGCGAGGCTGTCGCCCGGCTCGACGAGGTGGCGGACGCCCGGGAAGCATACCGGTCGGCCCGCGGGGCCGTGGAGCAACGCGTCGACACGATCGATTCCCGGATCGACCACCTCGAACACCTCCGGTCGCTCGGCGAGGCCGACCTCGATGCGCCGGTCGAGGAGATCCGCGAGCCCATCGAGACGTACAACGACGCCGTGAGAACCGCCTTCGGGGAGTTCGTCTCGTCCAGCCCGGCCAAGAGCGTGCTGGAGCTCTTCGCGCTCGCCGACCGGTACCCGCTCGTCCCGATGGACCCGCCCCCGTCGGGGCTGGTCGAGTACCTCGAGGCCCTCGAGGAGCCGTTGACGATCCCGGAGCTGGTCGAGTACGCCGACTACTCGGATTCGAAACTCGCCCATTACGTCGACGATCCGGCGGCGCTCCGGGCGGCTGTGCGGACCGACCGAACGTACCTCGAGCGTCGCACGCCCGATCCGTTCACGATCGACTGGCCGCCCCCGACCGCGCGGGAGCTGCACTGGCGGATCCGCGAGCTCACCGCGGTGGTCGGCCGATTCGCCGAGGGCCCGGTCCTCCAGCACCTTCGCCGCGTTCGCGAGCGAACCGCCGACCCGGAACGGTTCGACCGGCTGCGGGAGGCCGCCGAGGCCGACGCCGAACTCGATGCCGCGGACCGCCACCGACTCCGCGAACGGGACCTCGCCGCGGAGCTCGAGGCGCTTCGGGACGAGAAGGCCCACCTCGAGGAGGCCCTCGAAGCGCACCCGCCCCCGTGATCAGCGGTCCTCGATGGCATCCAACACGATCCGGAGGTATTCCTTCGCCCGCTCGCGATCCTGCGCCTCGGCGGTGAGCCGCACCAGCGGCTCCGTCCCGCTCGGCCGGGCCAGCACCCAGCCCTCCTCGCCTTCGAGGCGAATGCCGTCGATCCGCTCGACGTCCCCGCCCCACTCCGCGGCGACGTCATCGATCGCCGCGAGCATGTCCTCGCGTTCCCCGACGGATCGATAGCGGATCGATCGCCGCTCGAGCACGTACTCGTCATACTCCCCGGCCCGCTCGCCGATCGGCCGCGCGACGGCCAGTTCGAGCATCCGTGCCAGGACCAACGCGCCGTCCCGAATCAGTCGCGCTTCGGGCAGAAAGATGCCGCCGTTGCTCTCGCCGGCCACGGGTACCGTCGCCCCGCGCTCCCCGCATGTCGCGACCCGTTCGACGATGTGCGTGCTCCCGATCGGCGTGCGCTCGAGCCGCCCGCCTTGGGCCGCGACGGCCTCGGCGATCCGGTCGGAGGCGTTGGCTGCCGTCACGACGGTATCGCCCTCCTCGACGAGTGCCTCGGTAAGGATCGCGAGCACCGTGTCACCGGGGACGATGTCCCCACATTCGTCGATGAAGACCGCCCGATCCCCGTCCCCGTCGTGGGCGACCCCGAGATCCGCGTCGCTCGCGCGGACGAGCCGCTGGAGGTCCCTCAGGACGCCGGGCACCGGCTCGGGGGACCGTCCGGGAAACCGGCCGTCGGGGTCCGCGTTCACGGTCACGACCCGACAGCCCAGCCGGCGACACAGCTCCGGGGTCGTCGCACACGTGGCCCCGTGCCCGGGATCGACGGCGACGGTCAGCCCGGCCCCGGCGACCGCCGGCTGGTTAGTGGCGTCGACGATCCCGCGGACGTAGCTCGAACGGGCACCGTCGACCCGCGTTTCCGCGCCGGTCCCGTCCCAGGGGACGCGCTTCCGGGCCCGTTCCTCCACGGCGCCCTCGATCCGTTCGAGTCCGGCGCCGGCCAGTTCGCGCCCCTCCTCGATGAAGAATTTCATCCCATTGTACTCGCGGGGGTTGTGCGAGGCGGTGATCATGCAGCCAAAGCGGCCCGTCCGCTGGAGATACCCCTGGAGGGCGGGCGTCGGCAGGACGCCCAGTCGTTCGACGTCGACACCCACGGCCATAAACCCGGCCGCGGCCGCGTTCGCGAAGAGGGGGCCGCTCAGCCGGGGATCGCGGGCGATCGCCACGCGATCGGCCGACCATTCGCTGCCGACGGCGGCCGCGACGCGCTCGACGAAGGCGGGGGTAAGGTCCTCGTTGGCAATCCCCCGGATGCCGCTCGAGCCGAAGACCCCCATCGTCGGACGCTGCGTGGGGTGGGGAAAAAGCCGTTCCGACCTCGACCGAAACGACATTGACGCCCCCGTAGCGATACAAGGCTATGATCATACCGGGTGTCTCCTCCCAGGTCCTCGGGGCCGCCCTCGCCGAGGCGACCGGGCGTGGGACGGTGTCGGTCGACCGGACCCGGTTCCCGGACGGCGAGCGGCTCGTCGAACTCGGGGCGGACCCCGGGGACCACGCCGTCATCGTAGCTTCCACGACCTCGGGCCCTGCCCACGTCGAGCTCCTGCTCCTCCAGGACGCCGCGCGGGAGGCCGGCGCCGAGGAGGTGACCACCGTCGTGCCCTACCTGGGGTACGCACGTCAGGACAGGGCGTTCGCGGCGGGCCAGCCGGTCTCGGTCCGCGCGATGGCCCGCGCGATCAGTTCGGGGACCGACCGGGTCGTCACCGTCAACCCCCACGAGCGGGCCGCGCTTTCGCACTTCGAGGTCCCGGCGACCGCCGTCGACGCGATCGGCGGCCTCGTGGAGCCGCTGCCGGCCGATCTCTCCGATCCGCTCTTCCTCGCGCCGGACGCGGGGGCCCGCGACCTCGCGGACTCGCTCCGGGCGGGCTATGGCACGGGCGGCGTCGACCACCTCGAGAAGACCCGCGCGTCGGGCCGGGAGGTCGAGGTCGTCCCCGCGGACGCCGACGTCGCCGGGCGGGACGTGGTGCTCGTCGACGACATCATCGCGACGGGCGGGACGATGGGCGAGGCCGTGGGGACGCTGCGCGACCGAACCGCCGGCCGGATCGTCGCGACCTGCGTGCATCCCCTCCTCGTCGAGGATGCCTACGCCCGGCTCAAGAGCGCCGGCGTGGACGCGGTCTACGGCACCGATACCATCGAACACCCGGTCAGTGCCGTCTCGGCCGCGCCGGCGATCGCCGCGGAGATTGACCGGTAACCTTGAGTGGCGACCGGCCGATCGAACGGACATGGCCGAGCGACCGAGCGATGCGGACTGTATCTTCTGCTCGATCGTCGCGGGTGACGTCCCGAGCCGATCCGTCGCCGAGACCGAGGACGCGATCGCGTTCCTCGACGTGAACCCCCTGGCCCCGGGCCATACCCTCGTCGTCCCGACGGGCCATTACGACACCGTCGACGCGATGCCGGCCGAGGTCCAGTCCGCCGTCTTCGAATTGCTCGCCGAGCTGACGCCCCGCGTCGAAGCTGCCGTCGAGGCCGACGCTTCGAACCTCGGGGTGAACAACGGCGCCGCGGCTGGCCAGGAGATCCCCCACGTCCACGCGCACATCATACCGCGATTCAGGGGCGACGGGGGCGGGCCGATCCACCGCGTCGCGGGCTCGCGCCCCGATCTCTCGGACGAGGAACTCGACGATATCGCCGGACGGATCCGGGACGCGTGAGCCGCGACGGCAGGTTTATACCGGATCCCTGGGACAAGGAGTGACGCGTGTCGTTCCCGAACGTTTCACCGAACGAGACGGGACAGAACGGCGTCGGGTGCCCCGAATGTAACGGTCGGGTCACGCGCCGCGGCATCGAGACGGTGTGCCGTGGCTGTGGGCTGGTCGTGGCGGAGGACCCGATCGACCGGGGTCCCACCTGGCGTCGAACCGACCGACCGTCGAACAGCCGACGTCACGTCGGCGCACCGCTGACCGCGACGCGCCACGACCGAGGCCTCTCGACGGAGATCGGCTACGGTTCGCACCGAAACCGACATATGAGCGGCCGGAAGCGCCGCCGGTTCGCCCGCATGCGTCGCCAGCACAACCGGGCGCAAGTGCGCAGCAAGATCGAACGCAACCGCATCTACGCCTTCTCTGAAATCCGGCGGCTGACCGCGGAGCTCGATCTCCCGCAGTCGATCCGCGAGCGCTCCTGCGTGCTGTTCAAGTCCGCCCAGGAGGAGGACCTCCTCCGCGGGCGATCCCTCGAGGGGTTCGCGGCGGCCGCGGTCTACGCCAACTGCCGCATCGAAGGTCTCTCGCGGTCCCGGGACGAGGTCACCGCGGCGGCCCGCGCGGACACCGGCGAACTGGAGGTGGCCTACGACGCGCTGAACCGGGAGCTCGGCCTCCCCGTGGGACCGATCGATCCCGAGGAGTACGTCCCCCGGTTCGCGAGCGAACTCGACGTCCCGGAGACGATCACCCGCGACGCGCTCGATCTCTGTGCTCGTGCCCACGAGGTGGGGCTGGTCAACGGCCGGAACCCCTGTGGCGTGGCCGGGGGATGTCTGTATCTGGCCGCCCAACGCCAGGAGCACGAGCTTACCCAATCAGATGTCGCCGAGGTGGCCGACGTCGCCCCGGTGACTATCCGCGGGACCTACCACGAGTTACGGTAACTACACGAGCCGCAACACGTCGCTTTTCGGGGTGAACACTTCCCCGGAATCCTTGAGTTTCTGGATCTGGTGTTCGGCCTTGCTCCGCTCGATGCCGACGTCGCTCGCGCGGGCCAGCACCTCCTCGACGGGGGCGCCGTCCTCGTGTTCGCCCTGGAGCTCGCGGATGATCTCCTTGATGTTCCGCACCCGATCGCGCTGGGTCTTCGAACGGCCGGTCTCGATCACGTCCGCGTCGTACTGGCCGGTCTCTGGATCGACCCCGATGTCCTGCAGGCAGGAGCGGACGAGCTCGATGACGCGTTCTGCGTCCCCGAGATCGACGGTATCGGACAGCCGGATGCGGGCGCTGGCCTCCGAGAGCCGGACCAGCGCCTCGAGCTTCCGCGCCGTGACGGGGACGGGCGCGTCCTCGTCGGTTCCCCGGGAGCGGAGGTCGACGTAGAACTCCTGGATGGCCGAGCGGGCCTCGTCGGTCATCCGGGGATAGCAGGACTGCTGGGCGAAGGCGACGTACTTGCGGAACAGATCCGGCTCGATGGCGGGGGTGACCGTGCCCGAGGCCGCATCGAGTTCCGCCTGGTCCACGTCCGGCGCGTTGAGTTTCTCCAGCTGCGTGCTGAGTTCGCCGGCGTAATTGGTCTCGAGGATGTGCTCGGCGAGGTTGCGGTCCTGTTCCTCGTCGGGCTGGTCGGTCATCGTGAAGATGAGATCGAACCGGGAGATCAGGGCCGGTTCGAGGTCGATCTGCTCGCCCATCGGCTCGTAGGGATCGAAGCGGCCGTACTGGGGGTTGGCGGCGCCGAGGAGCGAACACCGGGCTTTCAAGGTCGCGTTGATCCCGGCCTTCGAGATGCTGATCTCCTGGGCCTCGAGGCCCTCGTGCATGGCCGAGCGGTCCTCGGAATTGTGGACGATCATCCCGTTGGCGACGTAGTTGTGGGTGCCCTCGACAGTGAGGTCGTAGACGTGTTCGGAGCCCTTCCCTTGGAGATCAGCCACCCGTTCGGTCTTGACCGATAGAACCGGGCTCCAGTGCACTTGTCTAACGAGCTGACTACCGCCTTGGGAACGAATCGTCGCGTTGCTGGCTGGAGTGTACACTTCGTCCCCTGGTTCGATTTCGCTCGCGGGACGATCTACTCTTTTCTTCCCCTCTCGGGTGATGAAAGGATGGTCGGCCGTTGTCCGGAGTCGACTCCCATTTCCGAGCGTAACGGTTGTCAGTTTCGTCGGGGCCTCATATTCGTGTATCGCGGTTGCCTGTTTGGGGATGATGTCCCCCTCCTCATCCATGGACAGGACCTCGAGGGATATGTCTCGTATCGTCCGTCCATTCTCGAGCGTTTCAACCGATCCGGATTGGCTCGCTTCTTGAGCCAGTTCGTCGATTCTCCGATACCCTCCACCCGATAGTTGGACACGAGTGTCCCCAGTTACACATCGCATCTTGTCCAACTCGTCGATGGCTGCGACCCCTTGATCCGCGAGAACCAGTGCACCGGCTTCGAGGGACCACTGTTGACCGTCCCCGAAGTCATCTCTAACAGCAGCCGCGGTAAGGCCGGCAGCACTGCTCCCTTTCCCTGACGTATACACGGATCTCGGCGCAATATTCCGGACGTACTGGAGGAGTGCCGAATTGTGACTGACGAGGCCTTCGGCGATGTAATTGTGCGTCCCCTCGACCTCGAGATCGTAGACCCACTCGTCCTCGGGTTCGATTTGTTCGATCGATTCGATTCGGTCCCAGCTGATATCGGACTCGACCAGCTGTCGCAGGCCTTCGATCTTTGGCTCCAGGGCTAACGCCCGATGCAGTTCCTCCGCAAGCAGCCCCCTCGATTCGAACACGACGCCACCATCGGGAATCGCTTCCGCGTTTCTTTCGTAATAACTGATGGCCGGTTGCGTGACGTCGACCCGTTCCGAGATGGCCTGTTGGGATATGCTCAGTTTTTCTCGAAGGGACTCGACATCGTCCCAACGCCACGGTTCACCTTTGTCGGCCCATGTCTTGAGCTCAGCGACGCGGTCCTCGAAGGCCGTGAGCACTTCCCGTAACGAGTCGCGGCTCGGATTCCGATCGCCCCGTTCATAATGTTGGTAGGTCGTCCGGGGGACGCCACATTCGAATTGGCTCAGACGGAGGGCGGTTCGAATCTCCTTCAACTGCTCCGATACGTTAGGGATCACGTCCCGATTTGGGTTTTCGGGGGTGCCCTCGTGCGCGATGGCCCGCTCCGTCTTCCGATCGGTAGTAAAACCCACCGAGCGAAGATATCGATCGACGTTCGGCCCGCTGATCCGCAATCGCCAGCTCCCGCCTGCCCGATCGTGGAGTTGCGATTCGATCCCCAGGGAGAGCAAAAGTCGGCGTACGTCCTTCAGTAATTTTTGACTCATCGAACCGACCACGATCTCACGCTCCTTGGTCGAGACCGTGCCCTCTCCCTCGATATATCCTCGGAGAAAGCCCGCTCGAATCGATCGGCTCGTCCCGAAGATCGGTTTTGGTACTCGTTGCTTATCCGAACGTTCGAGGATGGCGGGTTCGAGGTTCTGCAGGAAGCTTACGAATTCGCTGCTCGAACACCTGACCTCCTTCGCGTCTTTACGGGGGCGGGAATCGTTCTCTGCCCACGGTAAACCCAGACGATCGAGACAGCGTTCGATGTCATCCAATACCTGGCGGTCGTTGTTGGTGATCCGGAGATCGCCGGAGTTGTCCTCATTCAATCTGGCGTACCCTTCCGCGACGATGTATCCGACCATCCTGGCCAACGACGCATTCCATGCCTCCGGGGGATCGAATCGCACCGCGTTCGGCGACTTCGACCGGCGGTGAGGAATCTTGAGTTGGTCGCACGTCTGCGGCACGACCTCGCCCGGTTCCGCGAGGAAGTCTCCTTCTTCCAAATCTTCCGCCGTTCGAGCCACAAGCCCCCCGTCATCCTGGACAAAAAGTGGATGCGTGGGCGTCGTCGTGATGGCCCGTCCACTTTCTGTGGTAATACGATAGAGTGTGCTCGGGCTCTCGCGTTTCCAAACACGATTGACTGTCCGTGGTTGGATCGTGCCTTCCTCGGTTACGGAGGGCACCGAGAAGGAGGCCTCGTCGAAGACACCGTCGTCGACGGGTGAGGGGTCCTTGAGTTCTTCTTCTACGATGTCTCGGATGGGGCGAGCGGTACCGTCGGATACGTAAATCAACGTATCGCCAGCGACGCACTTCCCCGTACCCGGATCACCTATCAACAACATGTGAGTATCTCCCCGAGTCCGGGAACCATCGGGCAAATTTTTCGTGACACCAGAGAACAATTGGAGCACCATCGCGAGCTTCGCGTTCTCGTGGCCGTA
>CAZAYR010000009.1:0-35464 GCA_964489365.1 uncultured Salinarchaeum sp. | reverse complement strand
CCCGGGCGGGGAGTTCCGCACGCTGGGCACGCCGACGGCGAACAACTGGCTGCACTTCAACGCGGAGACGCTAGATTACGATATTTCGGCCCGCAAGCCGTACACGCCCATCACGAAACCACGGGACCCGCCGGAGTTCCGGTTCGAGGTCCAGGGCCCCAACGCGCTGGAGATCATGGACGCGGCCACCGACGGCGAGCTACCCCGGGTCTCTTTCTTCGAGATGGACACGATCACCATCAACGGACACGAGCTGTACCTGCTCGGGCACGGCATGGCCGGCACGCCGGGGTTGGAGGTCTTCGGCCCGTTCGAGCACCACGACGAGATCAAAAAGACCATCATCGAAGCCGGGCAGGAGCACGGACTCCTCGAACTCGGCTCGAGCGTGTACAAGACGGGGGCCATCGAGTCGGGCTGGCTCCCGTTCCCCGTCCCCGCGGTGTACGACAGCGAGGAGATGCGGGAGTACCGCGAGTGGCTCGACGCGGATATGGTCGAGGGGCGGATGTCGATCGGAGGCAGCTACCAGCCCGACGATATCGAGGACTACTACCTCGACCCGTTCGAGCGCGGCCACGGGCGGGTCATCGACTTCGACGGCGACTTCATCGGGAAGGAGGGGCTCAAGGAAAAGCAGGACAACCAGACGCGCGAACGCGTCACGCTCGTCTGGGACGACGAGGACTTCATCGACATCTTCGCGTCGCTGGTCCGCGAGGGGGAGACGTACAAGTTCCCCACGCTACCGGACCCGATGCGCCGGTGGTCGAAGGCTCACTACGACCGGATCGAGAAGGACGGCGAAATCGTCGGCTTGTCGAACTGGCCGGGCTATCTCTACCCCAATCGCGAGATGCTGGCGGTCGGCCTCATCGACAAGGAGTACGCCGAGCCCGGGACGAAAGCCACGATGATCTGGGGTGAGGAAGGCTCCAAGAAGAAGAAAGTCGAGCGGCACGTCGAGAAAGAAGTCGAAGTGACGGTTGCACCCGCCCCCTACGCCGACGTCGGCCGCCGCGATCTGTAGCGGCCACCTGCTTCCGAGTCTCCGTCCCTTTTTCAGCCTGCCCGTCTCGACGCCAACCGTGTGAACAGCGGTGAGGCTTTCGGTCCGATCCGCGCCAAGCCTACACTTGCTCGATTCGCCCGACGCTCGACGGGAGCCTTCCGACGGTCTCGTACGCGCCCTCGTCGGACCGACGCATGATCAGGCCGTCGAGATCGGCTGGGTCGGGAATATCGAATAGCCCCGACCCACAGAGCAGTTCGTCATCGTCCGTGACGATCCAATCCTCGACCACTTGGTCGGGCGCCCCGGGGAACTCGACCTCCTCCCACGAACGCCCGAAGTCCGTCGATTCGAACAGGGCCGCCTCGTGCTGCCCTTTGGCCCATGCCGGCGGCGCGCCGATCGCGCCGCTGAAGAACACGGTTCCGTCGTGGGTGAACACCTTCCTGATGTAGGAGTACTCGTTCCCCGGGTCGAGGCGTCGCCACGTCTCGCCGGCATCGACTGTCCGGTAGAGGCCACCCCATCCGTTTGCGTGTCCCAGGCCGGTCTGCAAGCCGACGTGTTCCAAATCGAGATCGAAATAGCCCGTCGAGATCAGCCAGCAGTCCTCGGTTAGCGGGAGGATCTGGTGGATGTCGTCCTCGATGAGATTCTCGCTGCAATCGACCCACGTATCTCCGCCGTCGTCGCTGTAGTGGATCCCACCGACCTCGACGGCCACGACGAGCCGATCCGGCTTGTTCGGCGTCGTGGCGATGTTGCGGATCCGGGCCCGCTTCGGGTCCTCGGGCGACTCCCAATGGGCGTACGATGGGAGATCCTTGAAGCCGCTCAGCTCGTGCCATGTCTCACCATCATCGTACGAGCGCAGGATGACCGGCTGGTTCGTGCCGGCGTAGAGTGTGCCGTCCGGCGAGGCATGCACCGAGAAGACGATGTCATCCCCCTCGACCCAGTACCGATCACCTTTCGGGATATCCATCTCCTCCCACGTCTCGCCATCGTCGTACGAGCGATAGGCCCCCTCCGTCGAACAGATGACGACCCCCGCGGCGTGCTCGAGGTCCTTGACTTGCGTCGTCCGGCCGCAGTCGAGGACTTGTTCGGCGTTGGCTTTGTCGAACGGGTACCCCTCCGCTCGCCAGAGGCCGTCGTCCGTCCCCATGAGCAACGTCATACGGCGAAACTGTCCGCATTGTTTTCCATAAACGCTCCGGTCGATGGGGTACCTGTCGCCGCAGGGCGACCTCCCTGATCATCCTTCGTTACGTCCTCGATGCTGGAGGCCGGAAGCCTGAGACCCGTAGACCGTCGTCGCTCGACAGCCTCGTGTATGTCTCGCGACACGAACTTTTAACAGCGAGTCCGTCGCCTCTCCGGCATGAGCCATCATACCGGCGAAGCGGCGATCGAACGAAAGGCGATTGCGCTCGAGTACTTCCGTCGACTCGATCGTGGGGGCGACCTCCTCGAGCTATTTGCCGAGGACGCCCGGGTGTATTTCCCGAAATACGGCATTGCCACCGGCCGGGAGGCCATCGGCGAGATGTTCGGCGATCTCGGGTCGGTCGTGAACGCGCTCTCGCACAACTACGAGACATTCAACTACGTCATCAACGGTGACATGGTCGTCGTCGAAGGGACGAGCACCGGCGAGACCGCCGACGGCGTCGAGTGGCGGCCCGACGGGTCCCCCGGCGGCGGCCGCTGGTGTGACGTCTTCGAAATTCGCGATGGCGAGATCCAGCGGCTATTCATCTATCTCGATCCGGACTACGCGGGCGCGGATACGGATCGTTACCCATGGCTGTGATTGGCGGACGAGCGGAGGTTTGATGAGTACTTGATCTGAACCTCGGTACATGTCAGACCTCCTCGAGGGAAAGACGGCAGTCGTGACCGGCGGGGCCAGCGGCATCGGTCGAGGCATCGCCCTCGCCCTTGCGTCCCACGGCGCCGACATCGTCGTGGCCGACATCGAGGAAGCACCGCAGACGGCGGACACGACCCCGACCCTGACCGCGATCGACGAGGAAACCGACGCGTCGGGGGCTTACGTCCGGTGTGACGTTCGCGACCGGGACGATCTCGTGGCCGCGGTGGACGCCGCCGACGAGTTCGGTGGCCTCGACGTGATGGTCAACAACGCCGGGATCGTCCACCCGGTCGAGTTCTTCGAGGCACGCGATGAAGACTTCTACGAGCTGATCGACATCAATTTGAAAGGCGTGTACTTCGGGTGTCAAGTCGCCGGCGAACGCATGCTCGAACGGGGCGAAGGCTCGATCATCAACATCGCAAGCACCGCCGCCGAGCAGGGGTTCGTCGAACCCGGATCGATTCTCTATAGCGCGGCGAAGGGCGGCGTGAAATCGATGACCTTCGGCCTCGCCGAACTGCTCGGCCCGGAGGTGCGCGTGAACGCCATCCAACCCGGCTTCATCGACGAGACCGGCCTGGCGGCCAATCAAACGGAGGAACTGGCGCGGGCCCGTGCCAAGGAAACCAGTCTGAACCGGCTCGGATTGCCGGCCGACATCGGGCACACGGCCGTGTTTTTGGCGAGCGAGCTCTCCTCGTACATCACCGCACAGGGGATCTACGTCGATGGCGGGTGGGTCAACATCGGGGGGCCGTGACCGTGGGGCAGGCCGGCGAGCGTGTTCCGGGAACGGATCCCGCCAAGGCCTCAAAACGCCCGGCCGGCGGGGAGGAACCCGCCGAGCGGGGCAGTAGTACACCGGGATCAGTTAGACCTGATACTTTTTATACCGACCTCGAGATGACCTGACAGATGCTGACAGCCGACCACGTGACCAAAACGTTCGGGGGACTTGTGGCGGTCGATGAGGTGAGCTTCGAGGTCGGTGCGGATGAAATCGTCGGCCTGATCGGGCCGAACGGCGCCGGAAAAACCACGTTATTCAACCTCATCGCCGGCGTCTATGCCCCTGACGACGGCAGCATTCGGTTCAACGGTACGGAGTTGGTCGGGAAGTCCCCCCATACCGTCGCCAACCTGGGGATTACACGAACCTTCCAGACCGCACGAACGTTCAACGAACTCACCGTGCTGGAAAACGTTTTGGGCGGTGCGATCTTCGCCAAGGAGGACGCCGGATCCCTCGGCGAGGAGCGCGAGCACTGTATGGAGTACCTGGAGTTTCTCGGCCTCGGGGACAAAGCCGAGGACAAAGCGAGCAGCCTGACGATCGCCCACCGGAAACAGTTGGAGTTGGCGAGGGCGCTCGCCGCGGAACCCGAGCTCATCCTCGTCGACGAGATCGCCAGCGGCCTGACCCCCGCTGAAATCGAAGCTCTGTCCCGGGATCTCGAGGAGGTCCGAGCCCGGTATGGGGTCTCGGTCTTTTGGATCGAACACGTCATGGAGGCAATCATGCGGAGTACGGATCGCATCATCGTCCTCAATCAGGGCGAAATCATCGCCCGCGGGACGCCGGGTGAGATCCAGCAGAATCCGCAGGTCGAACAGGCCTACCTCGGAGGCGCCGAAGCGTGATCACCGTCAGCAACCTCGACGTGCATTATGGCGATCTCCAGGTGCTCTGGGATGTCTCCCTGGAAGTGCGGGACGAGGATGCGGTCGTCGCCATCGTGGGGCCGAACGGCGCCGGCAAGACCACCCTCCTCAAGACGCTCTCCGGTCTCGTCGCGCCCTCGAGCGGGTCGATTCAAATCCTCGGGGAGGATATCTCCGGGATGTCCTCGGCGGACATCGTGAAACGCGGGTTCGTCCAGATCTCCGAGGAACGCAACCTGTTCGGGGATCTGAGCGTCTACGATAACTTGCGGATGGGCGCGTACACTCGATCGGATGGATTCCAGGAATCCCTCGATGAAGTCTTCGAGATGTTCCCCGTGTTAGAAGAGCGGCGTGAGCAGCATGCCGGAACGTTGAGCGGGGGGGAGCAGCAAATGCTCGCCATCGGGCGTGGCCTGATGGCCGATCCTGCCATCCTCGCCTTGGACGAACCGTCCGGCGCCCTCGCCCCGCAACTCGCCGATCGAGTCTTCGACAAGATCGAGGAGATCAGCGACGATATCACGGTGTTGTTGGTCGAGCAACACGTCGACCACGCGCTCGACATGGCCGATCGCGCGTACCTGCTGGAAAACGGACATGTGGTCACGGAAGGCCCGGGCGCAGAGTTACTGGAGAGCGACCATGTCCGTGAGAGCTATTTAAGCGCCTGAACGCCCCTAGGTTTAATACCGCCGACAATTGTTTCCGCTTCGTAGCAATGCCAGGGAGCGACTTATCCGCATTAGACAGACGAAGTTACATCAAGGCAACCGGCGCCGGCGTGGCACTCGGGACACTCGCCGGCTGCCTCGGCGACAGCGATGATACGGTCCTCATCAGCAGCCTCCAGCCCCTGTCCGGGGTGTTTGCCCAGTATGGCCCGCGACACCAGCGGGGCGCCGATTACGCCGCATCCGTCCTGAACGACGACGGCGGCGTGCTCGATCAGGACGTCGAATTGAACCACGTCGACACCGGCAGCAGCGGGGACGAGGCGGCGAGTTCGTTCCTCGACCACATCGAGGAAGGCGCCGTGGCGGCGATCGGTCCGGGTTCGTCGGAAGCCGCCGTCCAGGGCGGCCAGGTGGCCAACGACGAGGAGGTCCCGCTGCTCCTCCACGCCGCCGGCGGGTCCTCGATCACGGACCTGGAAAACGAGTACATCTTCCGGACCAATCTGGCGGCCACCCCGCAATCCGCGCGGGCCATCGGGCAACTGATCGAGGAACGGGGTTACTCGGAAGGGGCAACCATTTACGAGGATGGGCTATGGGGCGACGAATTCCGAGCTGGCGTCGAGGAGTACTTCCCGGATGATGTAACCATCCACTCCGATTCGGCCCCCATCCCGGAATCCGACTTCACCCCCATCCTCCGCGAATTTCCCGAGGATATCGAGTTCTTCCTGGGCACGGCCCATCCGGCGGGGAACGCGCAGATGTATCCCCAGGCGCTCGATCTCGGGCTCGAATTCGAGCTATGGACCGCGGCGATCACGCCGATGGAAGCGGACTGGCAGGAACTCGGGGAGCTCGCGGCGGAACGTGAGTACTGCTCGTTCAATCACGTCGACTTGTACTCGGACAGTTACGCCGAGATCGCCCAGGAGTACTACGATGAGACCGACGACATCTTCGATCACGCGCAAGCGGGGGGCTATCTCGCCGTCATGCTCGTAGCCGACGCGATCGAAGAGGCGGACTCCACGGATCCAGCGGATATCGGCGAGGCACTGCGGAACGGCTCGTTCGACCTCGGGATCTACGCGAACCCGATCGAATACACCGAGTACGGCGAGATCGACAACGTCGTCCAGATCTACAACGGGTTCGAAGTCGGGGATCCCCCCGAGCACTGGCCCGACGATGTCGGGTTCTCGCCGCGAGAGGTCTTCCGGTCGGAGGCCATGCCGGCCTACGATCACTCGCTGGACATCTAGGTCAGAAGGGTCAAGGGGATCCGCTCGCTGTTTCTCTCCCCGGAACGAGGGACATTGTATCCGTGCCGCCCGGGCACGGCTTCAGTTCGCCAACAGAGCGCGGGAACGTTCGACCAGCCCGTATTCTTCGGCCCACTCGTTGACCTTCGGGACGATGCCCTCCCGGAAGTACAGGAACAGGACGACGAGGAGGATCCCGAACATCACCGACCGATATTCCGCGTAGTCCCGCAGCTGGCGGTTCAGGATGACGATCAACGCCGCCCCCACCAGCGGTCCGTACATCGTTCGCAACCCGCCGATGATGAGCATGATCAGCACCATCACGTCCACCTCAACGAACGCGAACGCCCCAGGCGACAGGAAGCCACTTCGCTGCCCGAACAACGGTCCCGTTAGGCCGATCACGAACGTCGCGATGAATCCCGCGAATACCTTGTACCGTACGACGTTCACGCCGATCGATTCGGCCGCTCCCTGGTCCTGCCGGATCATCTCGAAGGCGAGGCCGTATTTCGAATGCATGAGGTAGTAATATACCAGCATCAATGCCACGAGAAGGAGTCCGATGATGTAAAAGAGGACGAAATCCTCGTCGACCATCGGCAATACGGTCAATGGCGGGATCGTGAGCTCGGTCACCCGAAGCCCGGTTGCTCCGCCGGTGATATCCCGGAAATTGTTGATCAGCTCGATGAACGAAAACTGGAGTGCGAGGGTGATGATCGCGATGACGATGATCCCCAGGCCCCGCCGAGCGGCGACGTACGTGACCAAGACGCCGACCGTGCCGGCCAGCAGTGCGCCGACGAGGATCGTTGCCCATGGAGTGACCCCGAGGTGGTTGGCAAGTAAGATGGAAACGTACCCGCCGATGGCGGCCATCGCCCCCGAGAAGAGAAGCAGCTGATCGGTATGCCCAAAGACGATATTCAGGGCGAGGGCTAGGATCGCCAACAGTCCGATCAGTTGGAACATGCGGGGCATGACGCGCGACCCCGGGAAGAACACAGGCGGAATGAGAAGTAACACGATCGCGACGAACGCGATCTTCTGAAGTCCCCGGTTCATTGGAGTCCCTCCGGTTTGACCAGTAGGACGATAATCGCGATCGCGAACAGGGAGATCGACGCGACGTACGTGCTCATATACGCCGTGATAAACGTCGAAAGCACGCCCAGCGCGAGCCCGGCCACGACGACGCCGACGATACTCGTCATCCCGCCCACGATCGACACGACGATCGCGATCGTCGTGAGTTCGAAGGTGAACCCGACGTTTTGACTGAACGCGAGGCCCCAGAGCAGCCCGGCCCCCGCCGCGATCGCGATGCTGAACGCCCAGATGAACATCCGCATCCGGTCGATATCGATGCCGCACAGCGCGGCTCCGGTTTCATCCTGCATGATCGTTCGCGTGGCGATCCCGACATCCGACCGGCTGAAGAACAGATACATCCCGGCGAAAGTGACCACTCCAGCCGCGATGATCACGAGGGAACTGCCCCGTATGGTGGTCCCGAGAAGATCCCAGGATGGTATCTCCAAGGGAACGGTGTAATCACCCGAGTATCGGAGCGCGATCGCCCCTTCGATCGCGATCGCGAGCCCCAGCGTGACAAAGATCCCCAGCAGGAGCCGTTCCTCGCCTTCCGAACGGTAGACCAGTTGGAACACGGAGCGCTCGATCACGACGCCGACGGCGACGGTCACGGCGAGGGCGATGACCATCGCGACCACGAGTGGGACGCTGCCGGCCAGCTCAACCGTCACGAGGATGGCAATCACCATGAACACGCCGATCGCGAGGTTCAGAATCCCCCCCAGCCCGAACACGAGCGTGATCCCGAGGCCGAGCATGGCGTAGAGAAAACCGCGACTCAACCCGTCCACGATCATAGTCCCGATCTGGATGATGGAGTCCGCAGCCATGCTACCTATCAACGGACTCCATGAGCCCGGCTTTAGTTGTTATGGTAACATTCTTGCTCGGCGACCTATCGGACGGCCCCTCGGAGGGCTAGCTCGCGGCACCTACCCTTATGTGCGGAACCGGACGATGGCCCATATGCGCGCAGCACGGTATTACGGGGCCCACGACGTGCGTATCGAGACGGTCGAGCCGGGCGCGGTCGGGCCTGGCGAGGTCCGGGTCGAGGTCGGGGCGTGTGGGATCTGTGGCTCGGACCTGCACGAATATCATGCCGGACCGCTTACCATTCCGGACGAAGCCCATCCAGTGACCGGCGAGCAGCTCCCGATCACGATCGGTCACGAGATCGGAGGGACCGTCACCGAGGTCGGCCAGGGGGTGGAGGTACCGGTCGGGACGACGGTCGCGGTCAACCCGATTATCTGGTGTGACGACTGTCGGTACTGCGACGAGGGGCTGTACCGCCTGTGCGAGCACGGGGGCTTCGTCGGGTTATCCGGTGGTGGGGGTGGATTTGCAGAGAGCGTCGTCGTGCCGGGAGAAACGGTCGTGCCGCTCCCCGAGGACGTCCCCCGCGAGTACGCCGCGCTGGTCGAGCCGTTCACCGTCGGCGTGCACGCCGTGCGACGCTCGGCGGTGGGCGAGGGCGTTACCGTCGCGATCTTCGGGGCGGGACCGATCGGCTGGACGGTCCTCCAGGCGGCCCGGGCCTCCGGGGCGGAGCCGATCGTCGTCTCCGAGCCGCGTGACATCCGCCGTCAGCTCGCCGCCGACTCTGGGGCCGATGCGGTGATCGATCCGACCGACCGGGCGCCCGCCGAGGCGATCCCCGAGATCTGCGATGGCCCGGTCGACGTCGCCTACGAGGTCGCCGGCGTGGCCGAAACCGTCAATCAGGCGATGGCCGTGACCAAAGGCGGCGGCACCGTCACCGTGGTCAGCCTCTTTCAAGGTGAGGTTCCGGTCGAACTCGTCGGGATCGTCACCGCCGAGCAGGATCTCGTGGGGACCGCCGCCTTCAAGGGCGGACCCCTGTCGGACCGGGAGTTCTCGACGACGATCGAGTATTTCGCCGACGGGACCTTCGATCCGGAACCCCTGATCACCTCCCGAATCGATCTCGGGCAGATCGTCCCGCGTGGCTTCGAACGGCTGCTCGCCGAGGACGGCGAGGAGGTCAAGATCCTCGTCTCCCCGTGATCATGGCGTTTTTAGCCGCTGCGGACCAGAGGTCGGGTAATGCAGTTCTGTGACAAGTGCGGTTCCATGCTCATCGCCTCCGGGGACGCGATGGTCTGCACCGATCAGGACTGTGACTTCCGGACGGTCCCCGACGAGGAACGCGCGGCGGCCTTTGTGTCGACGGAAACCCAGAGCGACGCGGACGTGATCGAGACCGAGGAGGGAGCCTCCTTCGAGGGCAAGCCCACCGCCGAGGTCTACTGTGAATCCTGTGGTAACGAGCGCGCCTGGTATACGATCAAGCAAACGGCATCGGCTGACGAGCCCCCCACGCGGTTTTACAAGTGCACCGAGTGTGGCGCCCGGTGGCGGGATTATAACTGATGGCTGGCTCCGCATCCGACCAACGTGAGCATGGCCGGTGGGTCGAGGTCCATCCCGGCAAGGAGGCGCTGGTGCGTTTCGATCCCGAGCGCACCTTCCACTGCGTCGACGCATGCACGTGGTGCTGTCACCACGGCGTGTTGCTCTACGAGCCGGACGTGTTCACGCTGGCCGATCATGCCTCCCTCGCCGACAACACGGTCGAGATGCGCGGGCGGCGATTCGTGAAAAAGGAGGAGAAGCGAACGGATGATCCGGCGGGTGCCGACGGCCAGGCATGCAGCTTTCTGGACGCAGCCGGCAAGTGTCGGTTGCAGGCCGAGCACGACTGGAAGCCGACGCGGTGCTCGGTGTTTCCGCTCGAGATCGAGCTCGAGGCAGGCGAGCTCGTCGTGGACATCCGACAGGACGCCCGGACCCACTGTGAGGGCCTGGATGTCGGCGACCGACGACTGATCGACCATCTGGATGCATTTCTCCCGCCGGTGCTCTGGACGCTCGACGATCCGGCGACCGCGATCGAACTGTAGGGAACCGATTGCGTCCAGTCGCCCGCTCGGGCCATTTCGCGGGCCACCCAACCGGTCCCAGCCCGAGCAGGGACGACGACTTCTCGCCAGGCCGCCCCAGCGGATCACGGACCGACATTCATCGTGGTTGGCGTGGAACCCGTCACTCAGGTCCACAACTCGTAGAGGGCTTCCGGCGGCGCATCCACGATCAGTTCGTCGTCGAGATCCACCCCGGGTCTCCCGTCAGTGACGGTCCCGATGTCGGCGACGGTGTCGGCTTCGGTCGTCGTCCGAGCCGAGCGGACGGCCTCCGGCGGGACCGTCACGAGCAGCGCGCCCGAGCCGAACATGCACAGCTGATCGAGGTCCATGACGTCAGCCAGCTCGCGTGTCTCAGCGCGGACCGGGATCGCTTCCCGGGAGGTCTCGATCCGGACGTCGCTCGCCTCCGCAAGTTCGACGAGCCCGGCCAACACCCCACCTCGGTCGGATCGTGCATCGCGGTCGCGTACTCTCGCGCGGCGAGGGCTTCGGGGACGACGCTGAGGTCCTCGAGGACCGTCTCCGCACGGTCGATCGTGGCCGCGTCGAGCCCCCGTTCGCGGAGTTCCTCCCGGAAGTCGGTCGCCAGGATCGCCGTCCCCTCGATCCCTGCCGTACCGTACAGGAGGACGCGATCGCCTGATCGCGCCCCGCCCGTCGGCACGTATCGCTCGGTCAATCCGAATGCCGTCAGCGAGAGCAACGGACGGTCAAGCGCCGGGAGATACTCCGCGTGTCCGCCCACGATCGCCGCATCGAGCTTCCGGGCCGCCCCGTCGAGCTGATTCGTGATCGTCGCCAGCGTGGACGGATCGTCGTTCGGCAAAAACATTGCGTTCGTGAGCCAGCGGGGAGCGGCCCCCGAGGCCGCGACGTCGTTACAGGCCACGTGGACCGCGAGGGTGCCCACACGATCCGTGGCCAGGGAAAGCGGATCGCTGTTCACGACGAGCGTTTCGCCGCCGACGTCGATCGCCGCGGTATCCTCGCCGTAGGCCGGGCCCTGGCGCACATCCGGGTCGCCTGCCCCCGTGTTCCCGTAAACGTGCTACGAGAGGGCCGCCGGGGGGAGTTTGCCGAGCATGCCCGCACTCGGGGGCTGCCGAGAAAAACCTGTTCGGACCCGGGCTCACTCGAAGGAACCGTTGCCGCGCTCGAAGCGATACACCATCTCCCACAGCGCCGGTTCGAGGTCCTCGCCGCCGGCCGCGTCCTCGAGTTTGTCCCGGAGGGGTTCGGAGACGTCGATCTCTGGCATGATTGTCATTGAGGCGGTCTGCGCCTTCAGCGTGCCGTGAGTCGGACCCGAGTTATCGGCGGGGATGAACATCGCGCCACGCGGTACCACGGGTCTCGGATCCTTTATCCGGGGCGGCGGATAATATCCGGGAATGAGTGAGGAAACGCGAAAGCCCCTCCGGATGCCGAGCGACGACGAGCTGTTTGCCGTCGTGACGGATCATCTGGGCGGCAATCACGTACAGTTGCAGTGTGCGGACGGGGTCGAACGCCTGGGCCGGATCCCCGGCCGCATGCGGTTCCGAACGTGGATCGAGGAGGACGACGTGGTCCTGGCCGAGCCGTGGGATTGGCAGGACGAGAAGGCGACCATCGAATGGCGATACGAGAGCCAGGACGCCGAGCAACTCCGCCGCGAAGGCCACATCCAGTAGCGCCCTCGAGCTAGCGAATCTCGCTTCCCGACAGCCGGTATGCACTCGATTACAATTCCCGAGCCCCCGGCTCCTTCACCGTGGCGACCCACGCGAACCCCGTCGTTACCGGTGGCACGCTTCGCCCGGTTCGAGAGGACGAGTATCGGTCGGTCGCGGGGCTGTTCGATCAACGGTGGGAGACGTTCCGGTGGAAATACCTCGAGAATCCCTGGTGCGCGTCGCCAGCCGTTCACGTCCTCGAGGGGACCGACGGATTGCGGGGCGCGATCGGCTGGGTCCGGCTCCGGCTCGACCGGCTACGCGGGACCAGCGAAGCTGTGCTCCCGGGTGACGTTGCCCTCCCCCAGGCCGATGCCGCCCAAGTGGGACGATCCATCAACAGAAGTTTCGAGGTGTTGTCCGAGCCGGACGTCGATCTCGCCCTCTCGGCGCCCCTCCCTCACGAAGTTCCGGCCCAGCGAGTCGTCGCCGACGGCGAACGGACGAGTCCCCTGACGACGTATCTGCAAGTGAGGCGGCCATCCACCATCGCCGACGGACTGTCACCGATCGATCCGATCGTGCGGCGGGCGGTCGATGGCCTATTGCGGGTCCGACAATACCTCGAACCGTGGACCCGTGCGCTGGCCGACGGGCCCATCGACGTCGAACGCCGCGATGGGGTGCCACCGGTCGCGTTCCGGATCCTCGAAGGGGCTCCGGCACCCGGGTTGGGTGCCGTGCGGGGCCGGCCGTTCTGGCGGTGGCGCCTCGCCGATCCACGGACGACGTTCCGGACCTTCCTGTTATTCCGGCACGGTGCCCCCATTGCCGGGACGGTCGTCGGCGCACGGAGGGGTCCTCGCGCCCACGTGGCAATCATCCACGGAATCGGACGGGCCGGAGCCGACGCTCCGGGGGTTGCGCGACTTCTGGCTGCTGTGTTCCGGCACTGCGAGTTCGCGGATCTCGTATACGTCCCCGAGAGTTCCCTCCCGGACGGACGCTTGGAACGGTTGGGGGTCCGGAGGACGAGACAATGGCCCGTGTCGCTGATCGCTCCCCGGCGGGCCCAGTGGGTCCGTGCGTTCGGGTCCAATGGGGCGGGGACGTACGGTCGCCTCGGACAGTTAGGCCTCGCCGAACGTAGTATCTGAGACCCTTCACCGAGCGCGGATGGCGAGGCACCACAGCGCCAGCAGCGCCGCAAGGACGCCGAATCCGGGGATCACGTCGTCCGAGTCGTCCGCCGGAAGCTCATCATCGTCATCGGGGGTCGGTTCGGAGTCGTTCGGCGGGGTGACGTCATCTTCGCTGTCGTCGTCGGCGGGTGTCGTCGGCGGTTCCGGGGGATCCTCGTCGGTGTCGAGATCCACCGTCCGATGGACGTTCGAGAGATCCTCAACCGTGGGCGCGGTGACGATCCGGAGGGAGGCACCCTGGAGCTCGAGCGTGACGACCATGTCGAAATCGCTCGATGCGTCGAATCGCCAGGTGTGCTCTGCTGCCTCGACTGGCTCGCCGCCACGGTAGCGCGCCAGGGCTTCGTACGCCTCCAGGAACTCGGCGGCATCCTCCTGGCTCGCCCAGGTGCTCCACCAGACGCTTCCGGTTTCGTCCTCGCCGTTCGTGTAGACGTAGAGGCGATCGCCCCGCCATCCCTCGGTCTCGTCGAGGTCGTAGTTGAAGGGGTTGAACGGATCGACGGCGAGTCCGCTCTCGTCGAGATTCTGGAACTCGGTCGGGGCGAGAATCCGTTCGCCACCCGACGCTTCGGCGGACTGCCCCATGAGGATCGCCGACATCCCGGCACGGCCGACGACGTCGTAGTTCGGCCCGTCGGGGACCTCCAGGCGCTCCCACGCTTCGTCGCTCATGTCCGGCACGCTGACCGTTTCGGGTTCGATCTCGCCGTACGTCGAGGGATCGATGGTGTGGATGGTGGCGCGGGGGACGTCCTCGAAGAGTCCGTTGACCGCCGCCCATCCGCCCCGTTCGTAAGCTTGGTCGACGAAGTTCGGGCCGTCGCTATAGGGCTGGAAACTCATGAAGTACTGGGCCCAGTTCGGCGGCGGACTCCCGCTGCCACCCTGCGAGGTCGTCAGACATGGTTGCGCCCAGTCGCCGGCCTCACAGCGGTCCTGATAGGCGAGCTCGAGTCGTCTGGCGCCTCCCTCGATCACGCCGAGCACCGCCTTGTCCATATCCGTCGTGTCCCGCTGGTATCGCGAGAGGTTGAAATGTTGGTCCTGCAGGGCGTGCCCGAGCTCGTGGGCGAGGATGGCCTCGTCGATCGTGACCGCGTCCGGATCGTCCGTGATCACCACGATCCGGTCCTGCTCGAAATCGTAGTAGCCGCCGGCCGTGACCTCCCGGGCCTCGCGACGGACCTCGATCGAATCGACGTCGCTGCCGATCGTGAGGAGCGTCTCGAATTGCTGGTTGTCGAACTGTCGTGTGGGCTCGGCCACTGCCTCGAAGAAGGCGCCCTGGTCTTCCGCGAATTCGTCCCGATCGACGATTTCGATCGGCGGCATTTCCTCGAACGACAGACACCGAAGCGCTTCGACCCGCGCCGCGGTCCGCGCGCTCAAATGATCCAGTTCAGCCGGGCTCAGGTTCCCGTCGAGCTCGACATCGAGGGATTCGTTGTACCAGTATCCGTCGAACCATCCGATCGTGGCGTTGCCCTCCGGCGGCGGCGCGAAATCGTCCCCCGGTTCGATCGCGCACTCGGCGACGAGCGAGTCGTCGTCGATCGCTGCGGCCGTGCCGGAGGCGCCGACCACGATCACGAGGACTGCCGCGAGAAGGAAGATGGGGAGGATCCGCCTTCGGGGACGCATGTGCGAAGCTGACAATCGCCGATAATAAGATTGGTGGTAATCCGTTCCCGACCGTAGTCTTTTGCCCACTGCCGCCGGTTCGCCGGTATGGTCGTTCCACTCCGGTTCCGGTGGCAGGACCTCCTCTTTGTCAACCACCCGGTGGCTCCGGAGCGACTGGACCCGCTCGTCCCGGAGGAACTCACGATCGACACCGCCCGAGGGACGGCGTGGGTGTCGGTCATACCCTTCGTCAACCGGGCCCTCAGACCCCAAGGCATGCCGGCGCGGTTCGGCATCCGCCTCCCGGAACTAAACGTCCGCACCTACGTCAGTCACGACGGCACCCCGGGGGTGTACTTCTTCAGCCTGGACGCCGATGGGCTCGCCAGCGTCATCGGGGCACGGCTCACCCACCACCTCCCTTACTTCTACGCGGACATCTCGGTCGGGCGCGACGGCGAGGACCGGACGTTCGTGAGCCGGCGGCGGCATCCCGGGGCCCGTCACGCCGTCTTTCGCGGCCGCTACCGCCCCGATGGTCCCCGGTTCCTCGCCACCGAACGGCCGCTCGCGGAGTTCCTGCTCGAACGGTATCGGTTGTACACTGACGACACCCGGGGCCGGTTGCGCTACACCGAGGTCAGCCATCCGACCTGGCCCGTCGCACCCGCCGAGGCGACCGTCACCGCCGAATCCGTCCGGGCCGCTGCCGGGATCCCGCGGGGGGAGGGGGAGCCGGTCCTGTACTTCAGCCCGGGTGTCGACGTTCGGGCGGCCCGGAGCCGGCGCGTCTGAGTACGGGAGCGACCGGGCCGAAAGCAAAGTCGCTTTGACCCCCTGTCGCGGAAGTAGGACTACTGATGGACCGCGTGAGCGTGATCGGTTGTGGGAACATGGGGAGCGCACTCGTCAGGGGCCTCGCCCGAGCCGGCCACGACGGGCTGATCGTATACGATATCGACCCTGACGCCTTCGAGGCGGTCGCGGGCCTCGACGTCGTGACCACGACCGATATCGAGGACACGTTGGTCGCCGATCTCGTGTTCCTGGCGGTGAAACCCCATCTCGTGGGCGAGGTACTGGCGGACCTCGAGCTGACGGACGGCCAAACGCTCGTGACGATCGCCGCCGGCGTGCCGACGGATTACGTGGCGGCCCGCACCGAGGCCCGCGTCATCCGCCTGATGCCGAACCTCGCCGCCGAATGGGGCTCGATGGCGGGCGCCGTCGCCGGCCCGGTAACGGATGAGGTCCGCGAGGTGCTCGCGGACCTGGGTGCCGTCGCAGAGCTCGACGAGGGGCGCATGGACACCGCGACGGCCCTCAACGGCAGCGGCCCGGCGTTCGTGTTCTATCTGATCGATGCCATGGCCGACGCCGGCGTCGCGCGGGGCCTCGATCGGGCGGATGCCCGGACCCTGGCTGCCCAGACCTTCAAAGGAGGGGCGGAGACCGTCCTCAGGAGCGACGAACCCATCGCGGACCTGATCGACGCCGTCTGTTCCCCCCAGGGGACAACGATCGAGGGGATGCGGGTGCTTCGGGGAAGTGACGTCGACGAGCTCGTGGCCGCGGCATTGGACGCCGCCCAGGCGCGGGCGGTCGAACTCTCGGAGGAAGTACGCCATGAGTGACGGGCTCGAGCCCGACACAGTCGAGACGGCGCGGGCAAAGGCGGCGGCGGCCGACCGGACCGTCGTGAAGGCCGGGACGAACTCCGTGACCGACGCGAATTCCCGCCTGGACGTGGACAAGATCGACACCCTCGTCGACGACGTGATGCACCTCGTCGAACATGGGACGGACGTCTTGCTGATCTCATCGGGGGCGATCGGCGCGGGGATGGGACGGGTCGGCTACGACGACCACTCGATCGAGGAATCACAGGCTCTCTCGACGGTGGGCCAGCCCCATCTCATGCGGCGGTACGAGGAGAGCTTCGAACGACATGACCGCATGACCGCCCAGTTACTCCTGACCGAGCAGGACCTGGCCCACCCGACACGCTTCCAGAACCTGCGGAACACGGTCGAAACCCTGCTCGAGTGGGATATCGTGCCCATCATCAACGAGAACGACGCGGTGGCGACCGACGAGATCCGGATCGGGGACAACGATATGCTCTCGTCCTCGGTCGCGATCGGGCTCGACGCGGAGCTCCTGGTGACGCTGACCGACGTCGGGGGCGTGTATACGGGTAACCCGAAGGAGGACGAGAACGCGGAGCTCATCGAGGTCGTCGGGACCAACTACGAGCGGATCGACCGGATCGTGGAGGGCAGCGCCTCCGCGGAGTTCGGCGGGATCCGGACGAAGGTCGAGGGGGCCCGCGACGTCAGCGAACACGGCATTCCGGCGATCATCGCGAACTCGGCCGACGGGGACGTGCTGCAGCGAATCGTTAAGGAAAAGCCCGTCGGGACGTTGTTCCTGCCCGTAAACCGTGAGCGAGATGAGTGAAGGGCTTCGCGAGCAATCGACCGAGGACAAGGCGGCGACCGCGGCGACGGCCGCACTGAAACTGGCCGGCCGATCCGACGCGGAACGGTCCGCCGCACTGGAATCGATCGCCGCCGCCATCGAGAACGCCCACGGCGCCATCCTGGAGGCTAACGAGACGGATGTCGCCGCGGCCGAGGAGCAACGCGCCGCGGGGGAGTACTCGAAGGCGTTCGTCGACCGACTGGAGCTCTCGGCCACGAAACTCGACGGCATCGCGGAGATGGTCCGGAGCGTCGCCGCGCAGGACGATCCGCTCGGTCGGACCCTCTCGGCCCGGGAACTGGACGATGGGCTCCGGTTGTACCGCCAGAGCGTCCCGCTGGGTGTCGTGGGGACGATCTTCGAATCACGCCCGGACGCGCTCGTCCAGATCGCGGCGCTCTGTTTGAAATCGGGCAACGGGGTCATCCTCAAGGGCGGGAGTGAAGCGCTGCATACCAACCGTGTCCTCTACGACCTGATCGTCGAGGCCACCGCCGCCATGCCCGACGGCTGGGCCCAGCTGATCGAAGCCCGGGAGGACGTCGACGCGCTGCTCGCCCTCGACGAATCCGTCGACCTCATCATGCCCCGCGGGAGCTCGGAGTTCGTGCGGTACATCCAGAACAATACCCACATCCCCGTGCTCGGCCACGCCGAGGGCATCTGTCACGTCTTCGTCGACACCGAAGCGGACCTCGAGATGGCGACGGACATCGCGTACGACGCCAAGGTGCAGTACCCGGCAGTCTGCAATGCCGTCGAGACGCTTCTCGTCCACGAAGACGTCGTCGAATCGTTCCTGCCGGGGATCGCCGAACGTTACCAAACGGCCGATGTCACGATGCGGGGCGACGAACGGGCCGCAGATCTTCTGAACATTCCCCGAGCGGACGAGGATGACTGGCATGCGGAGTACGGCGATCTCGAAATCGCGATTCGGACTGTCGATTCGCTCGCGTCCGCCGTCGATCACGTCATCGAGTACGGCTCGAAACACACGGATGCGATCGTCACCGACGACCCCGCGCGAGCCCAGCGATTCATGCGCAGCGTGGATTCGGCCAGCGTCTTCCACAATGCCTCGACCAGGTTCGCGGACGGCTACCGCTACGGCCTCGGGGCCGAGGTCGGGATCAGCACCGGCAAGACCCATGCCCGGGGGCCGGTCGGCCTCGAGGGGCTGACCACGTACAAATACTATCTGGAAGGTGACGGACACCTCGTGGCCGACTACGTCGGGGACGGGGCCATCCCGTTCCGGCACGCCGATATTGACGGGACCTGGCCACCCGAGTGACTCACCGCCGAGGGATCGCCGCACCCGTCCGACAATCGTGGGAATCACCCGGCCGGCGCCGGCCGCTCCGCGCCGTCGGACGAAGTTGGATACACGAACGTCACCTCGGTGCCCGATGGCTCGCTTGCGAACGAGATACGCCCGCCGCTGGCGCGTGCCCCCCAGTATGCTAGCCAGAGGCCGAGGCCTTCCCCGTGCCTGACCGGGGTCTCCCGGCCCCGGTCGAGCGCATCCAGCTCGATATCCGGAATGCCGGAACCGTTGTCCACGAACTCGACGATCACCTCCCCCTGTCTCTCCTCGACGCCGATCGTGACCTGTGGATCCGCCGCACCGTTATGTTCGGCCGCGTTCTCCAGGACGTTCTCGACCGCAATGGCGAGGGCTTCCCGGTTCTCCGTCCGGACGAACATGGCCTCGGGGCCGGACAGCGAGAACTCGACGTCGGGATAGGACGCCGCGATCCGCTCCCGACATTCCGCGATGAGGCCGACCACGTCGACGCTGGTTTCCTCCCGACGGGTGGGTGTCACGGACGAGGTCATCCGCCGGGCCTTTTCCGCTGTCTCCATCAGTTCCTCCGCCCGGTCCCTGATCGTGCGGGCGCGATCGGCCTGGCCGTCGCCCGCCGCCTGCTCGAGCGTCCTGGCGTGGCCGGCGATGACCGTCATCCCGTTCCGGAGGTTGTGCCGGAGAACCCGGCTGCTGACCTCGAGCTGTTGCTGGTACGTGCGCAGATCCGTGACGTCGCGGAACACGAGCGTGTATCCCACCGTCTGGTCGCGATCGTCGAAGAGCGGCCAGACTCGGAGGTCGAACTCCCGGGACCCGTCCTCGATCAATCGTCCATCCAACTCGGTGGGCTCGGAGACGTCGAAGGCGCTCGCGATATCTTCCCCGGCGGCGATCGTGGGCCCGAGCACTCGTTTGGCGATGCCGTTGAGGTCAACCACCTCCCCGTGTTCGTCAAGCACCACGACACCGTCGCCCATCTCCGCGAGGGCGCGTTCCCGCGCGAGCGTCGACCGATCGAGCAGGGCGAACCGGAAGATCGCGAAACCGAAGATCAGCGCCGTCACGGCAAACACGAACGGGGTGAAATCGAGCCCAGTGATGGGGCTGACCTCCATCGTGAAGGAGATATGGCTGACGAACGGGGGGATGACGGCCAGCATAACCAGCGCGTGCTCCGGGCGACGATGGGCGGTGGGTCGGACGATCCGCCATCCGAGAATGACGACGCCTACCGTCACCAAGGCGTACGCATAGGCGATATGGACGTAATAGAGCGGCCCGAAGGAAAGAACCGGGATCACCCCTAGCCCGGTCGACTGGAAGCCCGCCTCCTGCCAGACCGTTCCGTGGATGCCGTTGGAGAGGGCGAGCGCGGCAAACACCACTGGCTCGGTCAGCAGCGCCGCCTTCCGCCTACGGGTGAGCCGAACATCGAACGAGAGATACTCGACCGCAAACATGACCCAAATTGTCGGGACAAATGCCGCAATCCCGAGCGTCAACCCTTGCAAAATGAGGTGGAGGGTGCGATGTTCGACGCCGAGTTGCATCCCGTAGACCAGCGCCCAAACCGCCAGCACGACGAGCAGGGCGAAGAAGCTCCGGGCTCGGGGCGCATCGCGGTGTTCCCACGCGTAGATCGCGAGCGTCCCGCACAGTACTGCGGCGATGAGACCGAACAGCGTGAAGACCGAGAATGACCATACCATCCGGTCGACATGTTGGGCGCCCGATGCCAGCTATATAACGTTTGCATTTTGCCGTACGCACGCCCCATCAGCACAACGGTCCATCGGGCGTGTTCCCCGCTTCCCACATGGCCTCAAGCCTGCCGGTCGACTCGTAGCCGCTCCCGAACGCCATCCGGGCCATCTGCTCGTAATCGTTGAACGGCGGACCCGTCGAGTACGTGATCTCGTCGGTCCGATTGTAGTTCATCACGCTGTGGTACTTCTGGAAGCCGTACTCGGTCGAATTCACGCCCGCAAAGTCCGTGGTCCTGATCCCGAGTTTGTGACCCAGCTCGTGCGCGATCAGCGACGTGACGCGAGCAGGCCGACGATCTCCCCGGACGAGCATGAACGGCTCCCCCCAGTGACCGAGCCAGGCCACGCCGCTCCACCGATCGCCCAGCCAGGCGAAATCGCCGTCGTTGAGCAGGAGGTAATGGACCCCCAGCCCCCGGATCGCCCGGTGGGCCTCGACGCGGCTGCGAGCCTCCGCCATCGTCTCGACCGGTTCGACCCCCGTGGAACATTCGAGGAAGTGCGTGCGGATCGGTCCCACGTCCTCGGGCGGCTCGGTCCGCAGCGTCTCCTGGATGCGGTGATACTGGTCGGATGTCGGGAATGACACGTTTTCGGTCGTGTCCACCTCGACGAATACGTCGGGGTGGGTCGGATGCACATCCAACCCGAGGTCGCGCATCGGTCCCCAGGTCAGATGATCGGCATACCCGTCCCCGCTCGTGTCCGCCCGCGCGGGATCGGTCCCGAAATCGCGCTCCATCCCGTTGAGCAACCGGTCCCCGTCATCGTTGCCGATCCGCCACCGTTCCCCCTCGGTGATGCGCCCATCCTCGACCGCTCGTTCGAAGAGCGCCAAATGCGTCGCCTGTGCCCAGCCCTCGTACGGGTGGCCCTGAAACGTCGAGAGCGTGGCGACGCGGTCGAGATACCCGATATCGGCCGTGCTGTACCCGTGGGCCGCCAACGGCCGAGCAACGGCGACGACGGCCTCGTGCGCATCCGCTGGCGGAAGCCCGAGCTGCTCGCCCATGCCGTCCAGGAGGCCATCGCCGCTTGTGTCGGCGAGCCGCGCCAGGTCGGCGGGTCCGACCGTCCCGCTCGCCTCCACGGAGGCGAAGCCGGCGACGGCGTCGGTCTGTGCCCAGGCGAAGCGGTCCCCCCGCAGCTGGGCGACGCGCGCGAGATACGCGATCTCCGTGGCATTGTACCCGTCCGTGCGGAGCGCGTCCGCCAGGGTGGCGATCCGCGGGCGGGCTTGGGACGGCGCGAGCCCGAACGCCAGTGCTTCCCCGTCGAGCAACCCGTCGCCGCTCCGATCCGCAAGGCCCGCCGCGAACACCGTTTGCTGGAAGGGGACGGGCGAGGCCAGCAACCGGTCGAGTCGCGCGATGACGTCGCCGTCGATCGACCCGCGTTCGGCCACGGAGGCGGCGACCGCGTCGCGTGGGCCCGGACCGAGCCGTTCGATCCGTGCCAGACGCTCGAGAAACGCCTCGCCGGTTGGCGTGACCCCGCCGTCCTCGGTCATCGTTCGCTCGAACGCCGCGCCCGTGTCCTCGGGCAGGGAGGCACGGATCCGGTCGACGAGGTCCCGGCGATCCGGGTCCTCGAACGGGCCCGCCGCCTCCGTGCCCATCGGGCCCCCGCACCCGGCGATGACGACACCGAGGAGTACGCAGACCACGGGGATCGTCCGCCCGCGCATACCGAGTGCACGCGCCGCATCGACATCACCGTTGATACTCCAGCACCCAACGTTCAAGGGAACGCGCCGGATGGGGATTCCCATGGGCGATCCCCCCTGCGACATGGACCTCTGTCCCCGGTGTGACGGGCAGGTGTCCCCCGACGCCGACCGCTGTCCCGACTGCGGCGCCCCGGTTCAACGCGTCTGAGCAGCGTCCGGGGGAATCTATTTCCCCATACAGGCGCCCTCTTCCGGTGATGTCCTACACGATCCAACGCTACGACGAGCTCGAGCCCCACGCCGGTGGCCTGTATGCCATGCGGGATGCGCTCGATTGCGAGCAACTGGGCTTTTCGGTCGTCGAGTGCGAGCCGGGCTGGGAAGGGCTCGAGCACAATCACGTGGGCCACGACGAGGACTCGATCATGGCGAACGACCACGAGGAGGTCTACTTCCTCGTCGAGGGCGAAGCATCCCTCGCCATCGAAGGCGACACGGTCGAGCTGGAACCCGGTGAGGCCGTCAGGGTCCCGCCGGCGGCCATCCGACAGATTCGAAACGGCGACGAGCCGAGTACGTTCGTGATCGCCGGTGCGCCGTAATCCCGCGCGTGGCGGGCTGCCGAGGGATCCGTCCGTGGTTACGAGGCCTCGTCCGATGGGCGGGTTGCGAGGAGATCCCGCGTACTGTTGATCGCGATCAGCCCCCCGCTGGCCACGAGCGCCCCGGCAGCCGTCAACGGGTTGAACAGGCCGGCGACGCCGACGGGAATCGCGAGGAGGTTATAGACGAACGCGAAAGCGTTGTTCCGTCGGACGCGCGTCCGCGCGGACCGGGCGAGCTCGAACGTCGTCCCCACCGCGCCGATGTCGTCCTCCGTCAGCGCCACGTCGGCAGCGTCGGCCGCGAGGGCCGTGCCGCCGCCGAGCGCGATGCCGAGATCCGCGGCCGCCAGCGCCGGCGCATCGTTGGTCCCGTCGCCCACCATGGCGACCGTCCCGGATTCCCGCAGCCGTGCGATGGTTGCGGTTTTGCCCCGCGGGGGCACGTCCGCGAACACGTGGGTGATCCCCGGATGGTCCGCGAACGGGCCCGCCGCCGCAGGGTCGTCGCCCGTCAGCACCACCACTTCGGTGCCTTGCGCGGCGATGCCGTGGATCGTCGCCGCCCACCCGGGTCGCGGATCGTCCCCGACGATCACGATTCCCGCCGCGTGCCCCTCCCGGCCCACGAGCACGGGGAGCCGGCCCGCTTCCCGGGCACTCTCGAGTCGCGATGCGAGCGCGTCCGGCACGCACCAACCCTGTTCCGCGAAGCAGTCGAGGTCCCCAACGAGGATGTCGGCGTCCGCCACGACCCCGCCGACCCCCGACCGGTAGCTCGTGAACGAAGCCACACGCTCGTCGTCGGACCGGCCGAACGTCCCCGCGATCGCCTCGGCCGCTGGATGGGCCGCGCGTGCCTCGAGGGCAGCGGCGTCGGCCAAGAGATCGCTGGGTGCGTCGGCCTCGAGGACCGCCATCTCGCCGGTGGTCAACGTTCCCGTCTTGTCGAAGACGACCACGTCGATCGCCCGGAGGCGTTCGAAGACGCTCTCGTCGAAGACGATCACGCCCCGTCGGAGCCCGTCCCGAATGCTCGAGGCGACCGAGAGTGGCGTGGCCAGTCCCAGGGCCCACGGGGAAGCGATCATTAGCACCAACAGTCCCCGCATCACCGCGACGATCACCCCCGTGCCGAACGCGAGCGAGCCGATGACCGCCAGTCCGGCAAGCCCTGCGACCACAACGACCGCGCGGGTTGCGAGCCGATCGGCGCTCCGCTGGATGCCGTGATCGCCGCTCTGGAGTGCCCACACGGCCGTCGTGAGGCGATCGATCGTGCTCGTGGCGTCGTCGCCGGCCCGCACCACGGCCGCATCGCGCGTGACGAGCGATCCACCGACCACCGCGTCGCCGGGGCGTTTCTCCACCGGGAGCGACTCGCCGGTGACCACCGCCTCATCCACCGTACAGCCATCCTCGAGGAGGATCCCGTCGACCGGAATGCGTTCACCCTGCCGAACCAGCAGACGGTCACCCGGTTCGACGTCCGCGAGGGGCACCTCCTCGGGCTCACCGTTCGTGAATCTCCGCGCCGCGTCGACTTGCGAGACCGTCAGGTCCGTCAACCGGTCCAGCGCCCGCTGTTTCAAGGACGACTCGAAGAAGACGCAGGCCGTGACCGACGCCGCGATCACCACGGTCAGGTCGAAGAAGATATCGATCCGGCCGACGACCACCGCGAGCGTGCTATAGGCGAACGCGGCCAGTGCGGTCATCGCCACCAGGAGGTTGGTGTTCGGCCGTCGCATACGGATGCTGAGGTATGCGCCCCGGAGGACCGGCATGCCGGTGAACACGAGGACGAGGCCGGTCAACACCAGGTACAGCCGCAGGACGAGGAACCCGCCAGCGCTGTCGAGTGCGAACGTGCCGGCCAAGAGATCGAACACACCGCCCTCGAAAAACGAGGCGAGGTGCACGGGATACAGCACGCCGATATAGGGGATCAGGAGGAAGGCACCGAACACGATCCCCGCGATATAGCGCATCTCCAGGACGAACTCGTCTCGTTCCTTCCGGATCCCCGTCCGTCCACGGGTCGTCCCATCCCGCCGATGTGCGGCGGCATCCTCGCGACGATAGGCAGTATACCCGAGGGTGCTCAACGCCTCGCGTATTCGATCGGGGGCGAGTATCTCCGCGTCGTGGCGGATCCGCACCGTTTCGGTGACGTAACTCGCGTCGGCGTCGTGCACGCCCTTGAGGCCCCGGGCCGTCGCCTCGAGGAAGGCCTCGCAGGTCGCGGAGTACATCCCGTCGACCTCGAAGAACGCGTCCTCAAGCCCGTCCTCGCGATTATCGTTCGGCCGATCACCATCGGGCGGCTCGCGGCCTGACGGCGGGCAGTCAAGGGCCCCGTGGACGGTCCGGCAGCCGTCCGAACAGAACGGCTCCGCCGCCTCGCCGTCCCTCGGCGTCGGCAGGCCCGTTCCACAGAACCGGCACTCGACCACGTCGTCCGTTGAGCTCACGCCTCGTCCCCACCACACCGTCGAACTCCATGCATCCATCGGAACGCCCGGGCCCGATCCGGGGGGTCGGCTCGGAGGGTTGGCACGAACCGATTCGTCTCCTTCGTTCCACACTGCCGGTCTCGAGGCCGCTATCCCCGTACTCGCCCGTACGGGCCATCGGGAGTGTTATATCCGTCACGCCCGAACGCATGTCGACGTGTTTGTGGGACACGCGCTGCTCGCGTTCGCCGCTGTCGCCCTCGTCGCGGACTGGTATGGCTATCGAGGCCGGCGGGCGGTCGCGCTCGGGTGCATGGCCGGCGCGTTCGCGGCCATCCCCGACGTGGACGTCGCCTATGCCGCCTTCGCGCTCGACGTGGGGCAGGTAGCTGCGGCGGCCGACGCCGAGATGTTCTGGGCGGCCACGAACGAAGTCCACCGGACGATCACGCATTCGCTGGTGATTGCTGTGGTGGCTCCCCCGGCCTTCGGGCTGTGGGCGTGGCGTGGGGAAGGCTCGCGGGCCGGGCGGATCGGGGCCCTAGCCGTTGTTCTCGGGCTGGTCGGAGTCGCGCATGCCGTCACCGGGGCGTCTGGCACGCTGGTCATGGCGCTGTTCGGCCTCGCGGGGCTCGCGGTGGCCACCGTCGCCGCAACCATGGGCATCCGGCCGCGGACCGTCGCCGCCCTGGCCGCCGTCGGGCTGCTTTCACACCCGTGGGGGGATCTCGTGACCGGCGGTCCCCCGGCCCTGTTCTATCCGTTCACCCCGGACGTCGTCGGCGAACGGGTCCTATTGCATGCGGATCCCACGCTGCATCTGCTGGGGGCGTTCGCAATCGAGCTGGCCGCGATCTGGCTGGCGGCGTGGGCGATCGTTCGGGCGACCGACCTGACGTGGTCCGGGCTAATCGATCGCCGGTCGTTGGTCGGCGTCGCCTACGGGCCGGCCGCGCTCGTGCTGGCGCCCCCGACGCTGGCCGTGTCCTATCACTTCGTCTTCTCGATCATCCCGATCGGCATCGTCTGCGGGGGCCTCTCCGGGGGTATGTCGGGCAGGATGGTCGGCCCTGGCCTCGGACTGCGTCGGGGATGGCCACGCATCCCACGGAGTGTGTCCGATCGCTCGGCTCACGACATGCTCGGCATGGTCCTGACCGGTTTGACGGGCATAACGGTCGCCCTTCTGAGTTACGCGACGGTCTATCTCCTTATCGGGGGATGAAGGGGCGCAAGCACGGATTCATTTAAGCACGCGGGGAAAAGCGGGGGTATGGCGCTGTCCGGTCTCGACGGGTTGCTCGATCACGGCCCGCGGAACGCGCTCGTCGCCTGGATCCTGGTCGCGCTGCTCGCCGCCACCAGCATCGGGGTCGTCGTCGTAGCCGGCGCCCTCTGGTCGTTGTTTGCGTTCGTCTTGCTCGTGCTCGCGGTCATCCCCCCGCTCGCGTACCGCTCGCCGTACATCATGCTTCCGTGGGAGGTCCTGGTGATGGCCGCCTTGCCGGTCATCGGCCTCGCGCTCGGCACCGACCAGCTCTCGAGTCAGTTTGCCGCCTACATCGCCGTGGCGGCGATCGCGCTGGTGCTCGCCGTCGAGTTGGAGATGTTCACGTCGATTCGGCTCTCGCCCGGCTTCGCGGTCCTCCTGGTCGTCGTGGCGACGCTGTCGGCCGCCGCGATGTGGGGGGTCGCACAGTGGGGTTTCGACGTCTACCTCGGCACGGACTACATCAAAGGCAACGAGGAGCTGATGCACGAGTGGATCTACTCGACGCTGGCGGGATTAGCAGCGGGCGGGGTGTTCATGGTGTACTTCCGACGCCACGATCGGCTCCAGCCCCGGACCGGGCCGGCGGCTCCGCCCGTCGGGACGCCGGACGCGAAGGGCGGGTCCACCCCGACCGCTCGGACCCACAGCCGATTGGGCGCCTGGCTGCCGGCGCGCCGGCAACGGCAGCTCTCCCGCTTGATGGTATTGAGCCTGGTCGGATTGCTGTTCATCGGTCTCGAACGGGGCAGCGTCGGCATCATCGTGAACACGGGCGTGGCGCTCGGGGTCACCCAGATCCCGGCGGTCCTAGAACGGGACTACGAGCTCCCGATGGATCCCCGGATCACGCTCTGGATCACGAGCGCCGCGTTCCTGCATGCCCTCGGCACGGTCGGGATTCCCAGCGCCGGGTGGAACTTCTACTCGGGGCTCGGGTGGTGGGACCACCTGACCCACGCGCTCTCGGCCTCGGTCGTCGCCGCCGCCGGCTACGCCACCGTCCGTGCGATCGACACCCACTCGGACGAGGTCTACCTCCCGCCGAAGTTCATCGCGGTCATCATCCTGCTGTTCGTGCTCGCCTTCGGCGTCCTCTGGGAGCTGCTCGAGTACGCCATCGGCCTCGTCGCCGCGGCGTTCGGGATGCCGTCGGTGCTGACCCAGTACGGCGCCGACGACACGCTCTGGGATCTCATCTACAATACGATCGGCGGCGTGCTCGTCGCGCTCTGGGGTGGCGTGTATCTGACGGACCTCTCGACGGCGATCGCCGATCGATGGGCGGCCCGGTAGACCGCGTGGGGCGTTCCCGGCGTGGTTGCGCCCCGGACCGACGCCGACTGGAGGACCTCGCTCTGCCCGAAGCGTGGTGCGTGTCCTCGACGATGGATCATCGATGAATAATCATTAAATGTCCGTTCGCTGTCTTCGGGAAGCACGCGCCATGAACACACCGATGCACCGGTTCGGTTACACCGATCTCTCGGCCGACGAGATCGCCCGCCGGCTCGAACCCGCGGAGTCCGGTCCGACGAGCGCATCCGACTTCGACGACGCCCTCGCCGGGACGTCGTTCTCGATCGTGACGGATGCCGGTCCCGAGCTGGCGTATACCTTCGCGGACGGCGACCGGCTGACACTCGCGGAGGACGGCGCGGCACCGATCGAGGCCGGCTACGGCACGCTCGCCCTCGGCGACCTGCTCTTACTTTCCCACGTGATTCCTGGGACCAGGCGGGGGTACAACGTCTTCCTCGATCGGGGCACCGATCTCGTGACCGTGATCGAGGTCTGGTTCCCGGACGGTCGGGAGGAAACTTCCGCCACCGGAGTGGACGTCGTCGTCGACGATCGGGAAGTCCAGCGCGAGATCTACTTCGGGCAACTGGCGCAGGGTGATGCTGCGCCGGACGAACGCCATCACTTCACGAACCGGCTGGAGGGCAAGGGGATGTACTGGGAGCAGGATACCGGGGTGGAGACCCTGGAGTTCTACGCCTCCGTCATCTCCTCGAACTTCGTGGAGTTGACCCGCCACGCGGACGATCTCAGTTACTGTAGTCCGTCAGATTACGTCATGGTCGACGATCGGACGTTCATCTATCACCGGACTGAATCTGAGTTCTCGGGGATCTCGACGATGTACGCGATGGACCTGTACACCCAGTCCCAGGTCGGCGTACGCCTCGGGTTCAACGAGACCGACGCGCTCGAGTACTACATGTTCCGGGGGGAGGGCGAGGTCGTCGGCCAGCTCACCTCGCTTGCCCCCTTCGACGAACACGGCAAGGAGCGCGCGTTCGGCCCGGGAGAGGACGGCCCGAAGGGACCGCGGACGGTCTACCGGCCGGCAGAGTCGTTCCCACGGCTGACCGAGGAGGAGGTCCACGAGGCAGCCGAGGAGAGTACCACGGCGTTCGAGGACGATCCCGACAACCCCCAGGAAGAGGCGGGGATGATGGCGGGCAATACACTACCGTATAGCGAACGGCTCGTCGGGAAGACAGTCACTCTGCGGTACGACGGCGGCCCCGCCTGGGAATATCACATCGACGGCAAGTACGAGTTGCAGTGGCGGGCCGAGGGGGACGGCGCGTGGCAAACCGAAACCTATCGCGCCTTCGAGGTCGACGAGAACCTGCTGTTCTTCGGCCATCTCCACAGCGACAGCCGACCGCGGGTCGGTGTGAAGATTGCCCTCGATCTGGACGACGGGCTCACGACGTGTATCTGCTCGGAGATGGGGACGGAGTACTACGGCAACGAGGCCTCGTATGAAGCCCACTTCGGGGTAGTCGAGATGGAGGGGATCGAAGCCCCACAATACGTCCGCCACGAACACACTGACGAGTTGGTGGGACGGAGCTTCACGCGGTCGTACTCCGACGACATGACGTCGATGCACCTGTACACGACGCCGCATTCCACGGCCTGGACGATCTACACGGACGACCAGAGCCTGGGGACCCAGTGGTCCGCGCCAGCGATCTACGTGAAATTGCGTGATGGCGTCTATCTCGTGAACGTGGTCGAGGAGGCCTGCAACGGGGCCGAGACCTGCATCGTGGAAAACGACAAGACCATGCGCGCGGCCGGATTCGGCTTCAGCGGCGGTGAGGATGGCGTCAACCTCGGCGTCATCGGGGCGATCGCGCGGGATCTGGGCTACTACGAGACTACGGAATTCTTCTCCTGATTCGGGCGGAGGTCGAGCGGGCACGGTTGGCCTCGCACCGGACAATGTCCGGATGCCGAGAGGACGACACGGCTTTTCCCCTGGAGGCCGATCCACGAGTATGGCCGAAGAACATGACGATGACGTGGGGATCCCGATCGAGACGAAGGATGGCGAGGACGCGCCGAGCGAGCGTTCATCGCCGGATGACCTGGCTGGCTTGACACCCCGCGAGGTGTCGGCCGTGAAACGCGTGAGGGGGTTGAGTCAACTCCTCGACGAAGCGTTCCGGATCCCGGGGACGAATTACCGGATCGGCCTCGATCCCATCCTCGGGATCGTTCCCGGCGCCGGCGACGCATTGGCGGCCCTGGTCTCGCTTTACCCGATCCTCGAGGCGTACCGGTTCGGCGCCTCGAAGCTCACGCTGGCGAAAATGCTCACGCTGGTGGGCATCGACGCGGTCATCGGATCGGTGCCCTTCATCGGTCCAGCGTTCGACGCCGTTTGGAAGGCGAACACGTGGAATCTTCGGACGCTTGAACGGGAAATCCGGCAAGACTCGTAACTAGCTCTCGAGTCTTCAGCGTCCACGGACTTGGCTGTCTCCAAACACCGAGGACACGAGTCGCAAGTCCGGTGGGGCAACCGAACATTCTTCCCTCGGCCAGCCTCGATGCCGGTCCATGCGGGTCCTCGTGCTTGCCGCGACCGGGTTCGTCGGCAGGCAGCTCATCGAGTCGCTGCAGGCGGCCGGCCACGACGTCGTCGGCAGGTGGTCTACCTGAGCGGGATCAGCGGCGACGGGGGGAACCTCTCACCACGAGCGACGAGAGCGTTGTAAGACAAACCGGCCCCTGAAGATATCAATCAAAAACTTCCAGCACTCGTCCGGCCGGGATTCAGTCGCGTTGCGCCACGAGTGTTGTGACGCCTCCCGCACGTTCACTGAACCGCTCAGTAATCGAGAAACCGTATCCTTCGAGCGTTTCCGCGACGTCCACCACCCCCCGTCCCCGAGATGAAAGACGATCGGGGTGCGTCTCGCAGTACACCAACCGACATTGCGATCTCGCGAGTGATGAATCGAGCCCCTTTAGAACTTCGTACTCCGTTCCCTCAACATCAATCTTCAGAACTGTAGGGGCCGGCACGTCCTCCGCAGCGATGAAGTCGTCACCACGCTCCCTGGTCACGGGAACGGTATCGTCGGCCTCGTCATCGCACGTCAACAACGTGTGGCCCGCGGAGCCGATTTTCTCGAGTGTGACAGTTAGTTCCGCCTCGCCAGTTGCATCGCTTAGTGCACACTCGAATACCTTAATGCGAGCATCATTGACTCGCGCGTTCTCTTGGAGCCGGTTGGCGTTCCCCGGGTGGGGCTCGAAAGCGATGACGGGATGATTCACTACGCTGGCTACAAGGCACGAATACAGTCCCACGTTCGCACCCACATCGTAGAACACATCGTCCTGTTCGATATTCGAAACAAGGTGTTTGAGAATCGGTCGCTCGACCAGGGCGACGAAATCAGTCCATTCGTTCATAGTCGGGATCAAAAAATCAGCTCTCGCATTCCCGACCTCAACTTGATAGGTAGTTCCCGAGAGCCGATACTGCACTTGCCGCAGGGCAGAATAAATACGCGTTCCCACCGGCTTGATCCTCAACACGCGCAAGGATCATGCATTTAACAATAAAAATACCATGCGGTTAATCGTGATACCGGCCCAGAGAGCACATATTTTCACCTCACCCGATGGATGAGATGGGGTCTCGCCACTACGGACACAGAGCGGTGGCTCAGGGATCGTGAGAGGCACTGGCTTCATCTGCGTTCGCTTCGGTGACTCCACAGGTCGATATGCTCGCGGACGTACGCGAAGAAACCGGCCAGGGCAAACGACTGACAATCTATCCAACCGCGAGTTTGAGTCGCGCCGGAACTAGGTCTGGCTGCAGGAAGTGACGCGAGGACTGGATGCCGATGGGTCAGCCGTCGTCTTCAGCCTCCGCATCGTCAATCCCATCCCGTATGTCCTCCCCGGCGAGCGCGATGTGCCCGTAATTGAGCCCAGCGACGAACACCGAGCCGCCGATCGTGTTTCCGATGGTCGTCATGGCGAGAAAGCGGCCGAACTCCAGGAGCGTGACCCCGGTGCCGAGGAACAGGGCACCAAGGACCTCCGTCGTCCCGAGAATGGCGTGGTGAAACGGCCCGAATCCGATGGTCGCCGTCACGATGAGGATGATCAGTATCCGGCCGGCGGTATCTCGGCTGGCACCGACCAGCCAGATGGTCAACCCCATCAGCCAGCCGGCGACGACCCCCGAGAGGACAATGGCCCACACCGAGTGGGCGAGCAGCGACTGGGCGAGACTGTCGAACGCCGACGGCGCAACGATGCCGAGTTCCGGCCCGAGGACTGCGATGAGCGCCGCGAACAGCGCACAGCCGACGAGATTGGCGACGTACACGACCCCCCAAAGCCGACCGAGTTGACGGAGACCAGTTCGACCGTCGAGGACTGGTAACACGGCGAGTGTCGTATGGGCTGTGAACAGCTCTGTTTGCCCGAGGACGACGAACAGGAACGCGATTGACGACACGCCCGCGAGCAGCGACTGTTTGAGTAACTCCGAGGAGAACGTGGGCGAGAACGTCAGCACCATCCCCATGAAGAGGGCCCCGAAGCTGAGATTCAGGCCCGCCGAGAGCCCGGAGAGAAACAGCCCTCGGCTGGGGCGCCCGAGTTCCTTGATCGCATTCTCCATTTCGCGTTCAAGGATGTTGCCGTAGGAAAGCGACGCACCGGACGGGTCGTCAGCACTGTCACCCATGGGTCGACGAACGGCGCAGTACCGGCATCGCCTCTCACCGGACAGATGGTAGAACAACCGCTCATAGAAAAGTATGAGTGACGTATCGGCTGAGAGCCAACCAGCATGCTGGCCTCCGCCCTCGCGACTGCCGCCTCTACCCAAAGTGAATGAGTCATGCGGCTCTGCCGAGACGACTGTGTCCGGGATTGTCTTTCGAGCCTAACCTGGAGAGAGGACTGGTCGTGTTACTCGGGCAATTCCACACCGTTGGGGACTTGGATGACCAGACTATTCATTGTGCAAACTCTACTCCCGTAATCTCGAACCGAGCGCCGCCGTCCTCTCCTTCTGTTACCCTGATGGTCCAGTCATGGGCATTAACGATCTCTCGGACGATACTTAACCCGAACCCTGTTCCCTTCGTCTTCGTGGAATACCCGGCATCGAAAATTTGATCTCTATCTTCGGGATCGACGCCAGGTCCATCATCCTCTACGAAGAATCCGGTATCAAGCTCCCCATTCGCATGTGCAGTCTGGCCCGGCATGTTCGACGGCGTTGCGATATAAGTTTTCCAGCAGTTGTTGCAGGCGGCTTTCATCCGCATGAATCGTCTGTGTGGTCTCAACTGAGAACGTGACGTGACCAGTATCTACGTTGTCCTGGCAGTTCTCTGCCAATACTTCGAGACTGACAGCTTCCATATCCGTCACCGACGTCCCCAAGCGAGCCAGTGACAACAGATCCTCAATGAGCTCGTCCATCCGGTTGAGCGCTTGCTCGATATCCGCGTGGTGGCCCGTTTCGCATTCACTGGCCGCAAGTTCCAAATGGCCCATCGCCACGTTCAACGGGTTGCGCAGGTCGTGGGACACGATGCCGGCAAACTCATCGAGTCGTTCGATTTGACGTTTCAACTTCCGTTTGTTGGCGAGGCGGTCAAGATGGTCCGTCGTATGAGACATAAGTAATTGTGCCAGTCGAAGATCACGTTCATCGAAGGCATGCGTTTCCTCGTCCCCGGCTTGGAAGTTCCCGTGCTCACCTATCGGGATGCTGAGTAGCGATGACCACCGCTCATGGTCCGTCTCCGGGTGTGCGTCGATATCGTCGATGAGATAAGATTCGCCCGTCAGGAACGTCTTCCCAGCAATACCTTCATCAACCGATATTGCCTCGAAATCGTCAGCGGTCATCTCGGAGGAAACCGCCTTCGGCTGTAACATTCCCGCCTCTTCGATAGCAACCAACGAAAGGTCGAAATCGAGCAGGTTCTCCGCTGCCCCAATACTTCGCTCGCAGATGGCCTCCACGGAATCTAACTGCGACAAATCATTTGCGACCTCGTGGAGTGCCACGATGGCTTCCTCGAACTGCTTCCTCTCGTCGATCGGTCGGAAGTAGATCGAGAGCCCGTTTTCATCCGGATACACCGATACTGAATACCATCGGTCATGCGGGGGATAGAATTCCTCGATATGGATCGATTCCTGTTCTGCTGTCGCCGTTCGGAATGCCTCCTCAAATGGGGAATCTTTGAGGCCTGGAAAGATCTCCCAAACGGTGTTACCGACCATGGCTTCCGGTGAGTGCCCCACGAATTCCGCGCCTTGTTGATTGACGAACGTATACCGCCACTCATCATCAACCGAAAAGAACCCGTCAGTAATCCGTTCAAAACTCCGGTCGAGTTCCCGTTGTGAGGCTTCGAGGGCCCGTTGGGACCGATGTCGTTCCACAGTAGATTCAATCCGGTTTGCGAGTATCCGGATCTGGTCTGGTTCCGTGGCCTTGGGGACATAATCCGTAACCCCATTCGCCATCGCCCTCGCAGCGATTTCCCCGGACCCCCTGCCAGTGAGAAGGACGAACGGAATGTCGCCGCATTCCGCACGAACCATCTCAAGAAACTCGATGCCGTCAGTGCCGTTCAAAATGTAATCAGCGACGACGCAGTCGATATCCTGCTCGTTGAGAAGTTCCAATCCTTCCTCTGGGGCCACGGCGGTCGAAGTGACCAATTTGTCACCTTCGGATTCAAGCAGATCGACTACCAGCTCGATAAATTCCGGTTCGTCGTCCACGAGCAACACGTGGATGAGATCGGAGTTGAGCGAGGTCAACGCAATTCTGTACCATACAAAATATCAATCCACAATAAATTCTAGGATCGCGGGCACATTAGCTGCTATGCACTACATATCCAGGACACGCAGGAATCCAATTCACGTCTGCGATTCTCCTCAACATATGTTAATCAAACTATTACCATGTGATGGATAAATTCCCCCCCCCCGGTCCTCAAGACGCGGGGTTGTTATTGAAAACCGGTGATTTCTAGCTGATGGAGAATATACCGAAATCTATGGCGTTCTTTGGTGCCACAAAAGAGGCCTCGGTACTCAAGTATTAGATAATCAGCATAATGTATAAAAGGATTGATAGGTAGAAGCTGAGTGAGGGCGTCGGAGGGTGCGAGACCTCTTTTCCTGCATCGAAAGCCCGAACCAAGAGAGGTGACACCAACGAAATGACAGAATCCAAAAAGCCGTGGAAGGAAACCATCGGTCTCTCAGCCGAGAAAACAGTCGCCCAAATCGTCTGTCAAGAGACGGATCTGGACGAATGGGACGAAGAAGTCGAAGAGCAAGGCTACAGTAGCCGAAGCCAGTACCTGTACGACCTGATCCAGGAGGCTCGCGCATACCGTGAAGAAGGATTCCTCAGCCATCACCGGAAAGAAGCAGAGGTCGAAGCCCTCGAAAAACAGGTCGAACGATTACGTAAAAAGTTGGACGCAGACCAACAGAAAAACAGCGGCCGCACGGAAGTCGACGAGGTCTTGCTCAGCGGCGAAGCCAAAACCTCCGT
>CAZAYR010000008.1:0-35567 GCA_964489365.1 uncultured Salinarchaeum sp. | reverse complement strand
ATCGACCCGAGGATCGATCCCCCGCCGTGGGCCCACAGGAGGAGGGGGTACGGGCCTTCCGCCGTCGGCGTATACAACCGGACCGGGATGCTCACACCATCGCCGGACACGATCACGTCCTCCGTCTCTCGGACGAGATCCGGCTCGCCCTCGGGTGGCGGGCTCTGCCGGAGTTGATCGACCGGGAGTTCGCTCATCGGCGGGGCATCGCTACGTGATTCCAGGAACGCCTCCGCATCCGGGTGAAGTTCCGGCATAGCTGTACGCGCCCGTCACAGCTATTCAGTGTTACGCAGTCCGACGTCTTCGACCCGTGGCGGCGGCTCCATTGCACTGAAATACCGGGCGGAAGATCCTGGCGCATGGCCCGGAATCCGGAGTTCGCCGACGTGACCCAACAGCTCTATCAGCAAGGATCGACCGATGGGTTGCCTGTCGTCCCTCCCACCGAGGAGCGAGTGGCCGCGATGTTGCGCGGCACCGACCGCGACCCCGAGGAGGAAATCGCTCGCCTCGGCAACCGTGAGGGCCTTCTAACGGTCGAACAGGTCGCGATCAACGGGGTGATGGCCGGCTGTCTTCCCCCGCATATGCCGGTGCTAATGGCCGGCGCACGGATGCTCGCGGACCCGCAGGCCAACGCGATTCAAGTCACGACGAGCACGGGTTCGTGGTCGTACATGTGGCTGATTAACGGGCCCATCCGGCGGAAGTTGACCCTCCGGCATGACCTGGAACCCGGCCCCGGCTCGAACCGCCTGATCGGTCGTGCACTCGGATTGATTTATAAAAACACGGCCGTCGTGCATCCGGGCGAAAAGGAGATGAGCGTGCAAGGCAGCCCGTTCAAATTCGACCTAGTTGCCGCCGAACACGAGGAAGCCAACCCGTGGGAGCCGTACCACGTCACCCAGGGCTACGCCGAAACGGCGAACGCCCTCACGTTCGGCGGCCCGCATTCGCTTATCCAGTATACCGGGGGTGACGACGATCCGGAGGATCTGCTCAGCAAGATGATCTATAACCTGCCCCCCTCCGTCGAGCGCGTCTCCGAGACCGGGCGCTCGGTCTTTGCGACACATGGATTGACCCCGGATGATGCGGAAACGCTCGCGGCGGCCGGGTTCTCGAAAACGGAGGTCAAACGGTACCTGCTCGAGAACACCTCGATGACGAAAGCCAAACAACATACCGGCGTGAACCGGCAGGACGAGCACGATGCGGTGGAACCGCTCCGGCCCGCCCACCACCCCGATCCCGACCAGATCGCCGTTCCCGTGCTCGGCGAAACGGGTGAGGCAAACGTCGCGCTCGGCCCTGCCCTGTCCGGACTCGTGACCAAGGAGATCCGCCTGCCGGACGGTTGGGACTCGTTACGTGAGGAGTACTCGCTCGACACCCCCCGGCTTCTCGGGTAATGGCCGGTGTGTCGGACGGAGCCTCGCAAGCCGCGCGGTCGGTCACCCTTCGGCGTCGAGCCGGTCGTCGCTCGTGTCGTACCGTTCGGTGATGCCACCCCAGTCCCGTTCGACCCGGTAGTCCTCAAGCAGGACGTCCCAATCGGACGGCAGCCGGACCCGGTTGGTCACCGGCCCGGCGACGGTGTGCCCGACGGCATTCCACCGGCCGCTCCCCCCGATGACGAAGATCCGGACGTTCTCGGGGTCGTCGATCTGCGGGAACTGCAAGTCGGGCGGTGATCGATCCAGGCGTTCGTCCGGGACGACTGGCTCGAGTTCCTCGCGTGATCGGATGGAATTCCGGGCCAGGTAGCGCTTAACTGCAGCTTTGTCCAGGCCTGATTCGGCGAGCTCGTCCGCATTGTAGGGCGCGACCGTGTGGACCACGTGGTCGACGCGGCCGGCCTGCTCGCCACCGTAGATACTCGGGATGGTATTGTACACCATCGCGCTCAGAACGCCTTCCGGATTCATTTCGTATGGGATAAACTGGATGAAGGTTCGGCGGAGCCCGAAGGTCACGGTACTGTCCTCGGCTTGATACCCTTGCGAGACGTGATAGGGGGTCCAGGGGCTTCGCTCCTCGTTTTCGCCGGCTACCATCGCGAGTTTCATGGGATTGCCGATGGTTCCGTCGCGGGCTTCTCGATCAAACAGTCGATCGCGTACTGCGAGTCCGAGTGCGCGCCCGATCGTCCGGTTTGCCTGGAATCCCGGCCCGAACGCCCCGGTATCGGTGCGGATATCGAGATCGCCGCGGATCGGCCCATTCACGATCCATTGGAACGCCCACGAACCCGGATCCGGGAAATCGGACGGGTCGAGATCCTCCACGGCGATCGCCTCCGCCCCGGCGACAAGGATCGGCGTGTGGATCGGTGTACAGCCTGCGATGACGCCGTATGTCGCGATATCGCGGACCGTGATGGGGGTGCCGTCGCGTGCGTGAAACAATGCGGCGTCGGCCGGCCGGGGGGACCCCCGAAGCATCTCGTCGACGGCTGCCGACGTCGGGCGGACGAGCGGTAATCCGTCGTCGATCTCGCCGCCCTCGAGACGATCGAGGAACGCGCCCACGTGGTCGTTATGCTGGTCCATCGACCGGATGGCTGTCCGGAACCGCCTTTGCTGTGTGGGTTTCGGTCGACCGCTATCCCAGTTTCTTGATCTCGGGCAGCACTTCGTCGGCGAAGAGCTCGAGGCTGCGCATGGTCTTTTCGTGCGGCGCGTTCCCGTGCTGGAAGGTCCCGGCGAGGTGGCCGAACCCGCCGATCTTCTCGTACTCGCGTTCGAGCTCGGCGACGATCTCCTCCGGCTCGCCCACCAGCATGTCCTCGACCGCCTCGTCAGCGTCGAAGTCCATGAACTCCAGCGCGTGGGGGGCGATGTTCTCTCGGTGCTTGGCGGGGTCGTACCGCCGATCACCGGCGTTCCGGGCTGCCGCGCCGCGGTGGACGCCGCCGAAGAGGTATTCCCAGTGATATTCGACGTGATCCTTGATTGATGCCTTTGCCTCTTCCATGTCCTTGCCGACGAAGATGCCCTTTAGCCAGATCCGATTGTCGACGGAGGGTGTCCAGTCGAACTCCTGCTCGGCGAACCGTTCGTAGGTTTCGTAGCCCTCCCGAACCATCTCCGCCTCGCCCTGTCGGGCGAGATTGAGCCCGTGTTTCGCCGCAATACGTATCGACGGGTCGCTCGTCGCGGGCATCCAAGCCCGCGGCCGGGGCTCCTGGTACGGCTTGGGCCAGATGTAGACGTTCTCGTATTGCCAGTACTCGCCGTCCCAGTCGAACGGTTCCTCGGCGGTCCAGGCCTTGAGAATAAGCGAGACGGCCTCGTCGAACATATCCCGGGAGACGTCCTCGCCCGGACCCATGGGTCCGCGATTCTCATTGTACGCGAGATATTCGATCCCGATCCCGCGGGCGAAGCCGGCGATGACCCGGCCGCCCGTGATCGTGTCGAGGACGGCGAGCTCCTCGGCGAGGCGAATCGGATTGCCCCGGATCGGCACGACGTTCCCCAAAAAGCTCAGATCGAGTTGCTCGGTCCTGGCGGCGATATGCGACGCGAGAACGGGGGGCGAGGGGTCCATTGCGTACGCCGAAAAGTGGTGTTCGTTGAGGATGACGCCGTCCCAACCCTCCCGATCGGTAAACTCGACCTGCTCGAGGTACTGGTCGTACAGTTCCTTGGCCCGGTCCCGATCGTAGTTGACACGTTGAAACGGCCACTCGGCGTTGTCCCGGTCCTCGATGTCGGCCCAGGGAAACAGATGCCAGCTATAGACCCTCATAGGCCAGGCGGATGCTCGCTTGCGTTAAAACTGTATATACTCCACTACGACGAGGTCCAGGAGGGCACTGCAGCCGGTCGTCGTGGATCGGATCACTCCCCGTCGAGTCCTCCCGGCGGCACTGCGCTGACATGCATTCGGACGAACCGCCATTCCCCGTCTTCACGAATGAGGGTGCCACTCCACCGGGTATCCCACTCGATCTCGCCGTCGTCCGACAGGCGCCGCCAGCCCATCGCGACTTCGTCGCTGAACCAGCCAACTTCCCTCGCATGTCCGGTCCGGAGCTCGTAGCTTGTCACCGACCAATCGGCGGTGGTTTCGGTCTGGGAGCGGAGACTCTCGGCGATCGTCTCGAGGCCGACCAAATGGTCCGTGATACCGAATTTGACCGGCTCGACGGTTTCGGCAAAAAACGGAGCAAGCGGCGCCCCTGTCTCAAGCGCGTGATAATAATCCCGAATCCGTGCGTTGAGGGACATACCGCGTCGATTCGTTCGCGGACGCCAAGAATGGATTGTTGCCATCACCGTTACTATGATATCCTCCGGAACGATCCTGCAGTTATGGAGAAGGTTTCTCTCGCCGACATCGATCCCCTGGACTCGCCCCTCGAGGCGTCGGTTTACAAACCGCTCTCCCCGTTTCTGGAAACCGAGGACGTTTCAGTGAACTACTACGAACTCGCCCCCGGCGAGCAGTTCGGCTTCGCGATGCATACCCACCACGACCAGGAGGAAATCTTCTACATCCAACAGGGCACGGCGACCTTCGAAACCGCGGACGGTCTGGTCGAGGTAGCCTCGGGGGAAATAGTCCGGTTCGCGCCGGGGGATTTTCAGATCGGCGGGAACCAGGGCGAGGAGCGACTCACCGCCATTACACTCGGGGCGCCGAAGGACTCGAGCGAGTTGGAGTACCTGCTGGATTGTGATACCTGTGGGGAGCGGACGAAGCAGCAAGCCGAACGCGAGGATACCGGGCTGTCCATTCGATGTAAGACCTGCGGGGAGATCGCACATCGGGTCTCCTTCGAATGATGCGGATCGCGTGTATGTGCGGGATCCCGGAATATTTTATATGAGATGTCATTAGGCAAGCACGTGCGGTCCCGCGATACCCCGACGGTGTTAGTCGTCGAGGACGAGCCAGACGTGGCGAACTTATACGAGCGCTATCTTGCGGAGGACCACCGGATTCGCGTGGCCCAGACCGCCGAAAAAGCCCTCGAGCGCTTCGATGAGGCGGTTGATGTCGTCCTGCTCGATCGTCGCCTTCCCGGGATGAGCGGAGACGAACTCCTCGCCGAGCTCAGGAGCCGGAACTTTACCGGCCCCGTCGCGATGATCACGGCGGTCGAACCGGACGTGGACATCGTGGATCTCCCGTTCGACGAGTATGTCGAAAAACCGATCGATCGCGAGACCCTCCAGGAAACGGTCGATCGCCTCACCCAACGTGCGCTGTTCGAACGGAAGAGCCGCGAGCTCTTCCGACTGACCGCCAAGAAAGCCTCGCTGGACGCCGCCGACCCCAGCCACCGAGATCAGGACGCTTATGCCCACCTGATGACGCGCATGCGCGAGTTAGAGCGCGATCTCGATGCGGCGATGGCCCGCGTCGTGGAGGACGGTCCGGCCATCACCTCCCACGACGATCTCGATCAGCCCGAGATCAACGAACTGCTCGAGGACATTCTTGCCCACCCGCTCCCGGACGAGCTCGACGCGCTCGTCGAGGACTCCCAGGCCCTCGAACAGGCCCGACCCGTGTTCATGTGGCAGTGGGTCCACCGTCTCGCCCCGCAGAACACGCTCCCCTGTGTGGAGCCGGCCCACCGCGAGCGGGTGCCCGTCGACAAGACGATCACGATCCTATTCATCACGCTCCTCGACGATTGCCTAGAGAAGCGGGGTGACGAGGAGACCTTCAACGAGCTCGCGCGCATCCCGCTGCCCGCGCAAACGGCCCGGCCTGATCGATCCGGGGTGGACGGCCAGTACGTCCGGTTCGCCCGGCGGGTCTGGACGACGTTGCTCGACCGGCTCCGGGAGGCGCCCCACTTCGAGGAGTACGTGGATCTCTTCCGGTTTGATATCGAGCAAGCGATCGATGCCATCCGCTATACCCAAATCCCGATATCCGCCCCACAGCTTGCCACCCTGGGGGATCTCGAGCGCTGCGAGACCCACAATATGGCGATGTTCGCCTACGCCGACATCGATCTGATGCACTCGCCGATCGCAGTGCGCCGGGAGCTGGGTCCCCTTCGGGATGCGATCTGGGACGCCCAGCTCATGGCGCGCATCGGCAATTGGATCAGTACGTGGGAACGAGAACTCAGGGAAGGGGACTTCAGCGCGGGCCCGATCGTGTATGCGTTGGAGGAGGGGATCGTCTCCCACGAGGAGCTCCGGCAGGCCGCCGATGGCGACGGCCATCTCAAGGATCGCCTCATCGAGCGGATTCATCGGCGTGGGGTCGAAAAGGAGTTCTTCAAACGCTGGGAGGACCGGTACTATCGCCTGTATACCCACGAACGCCGGCTCAGCACTGTGGACCTCAAGCCCTTCATCGCGGGGGTCGAGGAGGTGCTCCGGTATCACCTGGCATCGACCGGACTCAAATGAATCTTCAGGGGAGGAACACCCGACGAAGCACGCGTGGGTGAAACAAGGTCGCCGGCGGTCGTTCCAGCCGGAGCACTCGTGCGAACGCGTCCGCGAGGATGCCGTCCTCGTGGGCGGCGCGCACGAGTCGGGAGAGATACCAGTTGAACACCCGTGTCCCGGTCGGTCGGGGCCCCTCGGTCTCGCCAAACTCGAAGTCCGCACCGACAGTCATCCGCCAGATGGTGCGGATCGTTCCGCCGATGCGACGGAAGTACGGTCCCGTAATCCTCTCTCCCCCCTCCTTCCGGAGCGTCTCATGGAGGTAGAGCGCGTCCAGGGCGGCCACGGACATCCCTTGCCCGTAGATCGGATTGAAACTGGCGACCGCGTCCCCGGTCGCGACGAATCCGGCGGGCAGATCCTGCAGTGTGTCGTATCGATACCACCGGTTCGAGGGGAAGGGATAGCGGTGGATCGCTTCGGTGTTCGGAGTCGTCTGCGCGAGGACCTCCGAGGGTTCCGGCGTGGGCAGGCGCTCGGCGAACGCCCGGAACCCGTCGGCGGCGCCCGGCGGATGCCGGCCGTGCACGCCGAAGAGTGTCACCATCCACCGGCCCCCTTCGATCGGGATCACGGTGCCGCCTCTTGGATTCGCGGGACTCGGTGCGATGAGATAGCCGGTCCGGTCGTCCGGTGGCCGTGCGATCGTACGACTCGCATAGGTTAGGTCGATAGTCACCTCCGCGGTGGCGGGGCGGGCATAGCCCTGCCGGGCCAGCCACCCGGGCAGGGGCGAGGACCGGCCCGTCGCGTCGACCACCACGTCGCCAGCGACCGTTTCGGCGTCCCCAACACGCACCCCGCTGACCGCACCGCTCGCACATGGCATGTCGGTGACTCCACACGAACTCTCGATCGTGACGTTCGGAATCGCCTCCACGCGCTCGCGGACGGAATGTTCGAAGAGTGGCCGACTCGCGCACACCATGGGTAACGGGTCCGGCCCTGGCGCCAGGAAATCACCCCGATGGAAGTATCGGAGGTCCGACGCGGCGTCGATCGTAAGCCCGCCGGCGGCGCGGATCTCGGATTCGAACCCCGGCAGGAGCCGCTCGAGCGCGACGCGTCCGGCTTCTAAGAGGACATGGACATGCGTCGACTGGGGCACACCTCGCCGGGGGTTGGGTTCCGTCGGCAGCGTATCCCGATCGAAGACGATAACTTCCGAAAACGCATCCGACAGAGCTCGAGCGGCGAGAAGACCCGCGATACTCCCGCCGATCACGATGGCCCGTTCGCCGACGTGTCGAACGGAGTTGGGACGATACGCCGGGGCGGAACGAATGCTCACGAGATACTTCGTGTCCCGGACAGGTCACTAAAACCGCAACGATGTCGCGCGACCGAGGACACTCCGAAGACGGTAGGATGCACCCACGTTGGTCTATCGGTGTAGCCAATCAATATATATGTCATTGATCACGAGGGGTAAGCGACAATGGCGGTCGGGCAGGCGTCCTCCCAGGAAACGATCCGGATTCTCCACCTCGATGACGATCGCGAGGTGGCCGATGTCACCCGGATTCACCTGGAGGGCGAGTCGGATCGATTCGAAGTGGTCAGCGAAACCGATCCACACGACGCCCTCGACAGAATTCAGCGGGATGACATCGACTGTGTGGTCTCGGATTACGAGATGCCGGGGATCGATGGCCTGGAATTCCTCGAGATGGTGCGCGAGACCCACCTGGATCTTCCCTTCATCCTCTTTACGGGACGTGGTAGCGAGGAAATCGCCAGCGAAGCGATCTCGCGTGGAGTCACCGATTATCTCCAGAAGGAACGGGGGACCGACCAGTATACCGTCCTCGCGAACCGCGTCGAGAACGCCGTCTCGAAACGTCGCGCGGAGGCGGAGGTCGAGCGACGCTCCCGGTGGTACGAACAGATCCTCAAGCATTCCTCCGATTACGTGTTGATCACGGACGGCATGGGGAAGGTCAAGTACGTGTCCCCGGCAGTCGAGCGGATGATGGGGTACACGCCGGACGAGCTGATCGGGATCGACGCGTTCGAAACGGTCCACCCCGACGACGTGGAATTCGCGGCGAACGCGCTCTCGAAGACGATCACCGATCCGGACGAAGAGGTCACCGTCGAGTTTCGCGCAATCACGAACGACGGGACTGTGAAGTGGCTCGAAGCGCGTGGTAGCAATTTTCTCGAGGACGATATGATCGGTGGCGTCATGGTCAACGTGCGTGATATCACCGAGCGGAAACAACGCGAACGGGCCATCGAGCGCCAACGGGACCACCTCGAGGAACTCACCCGGTTTCTGACACACGACATCAATACACAACTGAGCGTCGTTGACGGCTACCTCGAGCTCGTCCGAAGGGACCACGAAATCGACGAGCTCGAGCGGATCGAGGGGACGATCGAGCGCATCGGCGAAATGATCGAAAAGGTGAGTATCCTCGCCAAGAGCGGGCAGGAACTCACGGAGATCGAGCCCCTCGATTTCGAGCCTGTCGTCATGGAGTGCTGGCACACCGTACAAGATCTCGACGCCGACAGCTCCGTCGAGGTGACGGCCGACTTCCCGTTCGAGGGCGACCGCGAGCGTGTGCAGACGCTCCTGGAGAATCTGCTCGTCAACGCCATCGACCACGCTGGTCCCGATGTTCGGATGCGGGCGGCCCCACTCCAGGACGGCCGGGATGGATTCTATCTGGAAGACGATGGCCCCGGGATCGAGGAGGCCGACGCCGAGCGGGTGTTCGATCCGGATTTTACCACGTCGGATAAGGGGACCGGACTCGGCCTCGCGATCGTCGAACGCATCGCGGAGGCGCACGGATGGAGTATCGAACTATGCCAAAGCGAGGAGGGTGGAGCCCGGTTCGAGGTCTCGGGCGTTGAGATGCTCTAGCGCTGTTGGATCTCCGGGGGGAACGCCGGCGCCGGGCCGATCGCACCGGGCCAGTTCGACCGGTGTCACGAGTGTGGATCGGGCTCGGACGCTCGGCTTTTGTACGCTGGTGTCGGGAACTATCCTGACATCCTCGTCGCGGCAGTGGTTGCCCTCGGCGGTCGACGATCCTGTGAGGCCTCGTCTTGGTCTATTTGGCTCCCACGTTACGGCCGCGGAGGGGCACATCGGTTCAGTTCGGCTACGGGTCCGGGCTCGGTATGGTTGGCTCCTCGCGGCGCGGGAACCTTGGTGCTACGGCCGTGTTGTCAGGGTTGGCGGGGACGGCTCGGGCGAAAATTCGGCGAAGCCGGAGGATTGTCCCGAGTGGGGCGTTCATCAGGGAACGCGACTGGAGAGCGCACAGAGCGACCGTGAGGCCTACCACCGTTATTGAATGGCTTGTGGGACGTTGATCAACCACCGGGCCGAGATCTGTCCGGAGTGTGGCGTCCGCAGTCGCGACCACGTGGCGACCGGAACCGTTCCCGAGTCGGGGCGGGCGTCCTGGGCTTCCCACGCGGCGGCATCGGCGCGCACAAGTCCTATCAGGGAATCATTCCAAACGGATCCGAGAACTCTGGTTTTTCTGGACAGGGATCCCAGCGATCCTCGGCATCATTGAGGGCGTGTTGATATTGGGGTTGATGAACGCGCGTACCACGAAACGTGGGCCGAGGGCACGATCCTCGGGCGGTTGGTGACGCGGTTCCGAAATCCGCCACCGGTGGCCCAGGAGAGCCTTCCGGGCAAAGGGGGGCTTACCCCCGGGCGGTCCTGTTATCGTGTCAGTGACCGCCCTCGGCGGCGTGGGGCTGCCGGCTACGGGCTCCGCTGCCGAAGATCCGCCGTCGAATCCCTCGGCGCTGGGGTCGCTCGGCCAACACCACGGAGCAGCCCACGTCGTCGATCACCCCATAATGAAGCGAATCCCTGGCGATCCGCGAAAGCAGTCCCCGCTCCGTCGCCCCGATGATCAGGAGCGTACAGTCGTCGGCGGCGTCGGCGATCGCCCGCTCAACGTTCCCGGAGGCATCGACCCGCAAGTCTGCCCCCTCGAGATCGTGTGTCCGGGCCCAGTCGTCGAGGAACGCTTCTCCCGCCGCCGGGTCGGTTTCGTCGGTCACAACGTACAGGAGTTCGACCGACGCGCCGTGGACATCGCGCAGGGCGGCAGCCACTTCCGCGCTGAGATCCGAATCCGGTCCGCCGGCCGTCGGGACCAGGATCCGCGACGGGTCGAACCCCCGGTCCTTGAGCACGAGGAAATCACACGGGATCGTGTGGGTTAACTCCTCAAAGGGCCGACCCGTCTGAACACTGTCCCACACTTCGTTGGGGCCCCATTTCATCAGGACGGTGTCCGCATCGTCCTCCTGGGCCTGATTGAAAATATCCTCCAGTGGATTGTACGCGAGGATCGTCGAGGTTTCGAGCGTTCCGTCGTACTCCTCGAGATCGGCCGTCATGGCCTCCAGTTGCGAGGCGGATTCGTTCATGATCCGACGGCGTTGGGTGTTGTTCCACCCGATCGGCGGCTGTTGGGGGATCCCGACCACGTGGACGAGGTGGATATGGGGGGCGTCGTGGCGTGTCGCGATCGAGCCGGCCAGCCGCAGCAGCCCCCGGTCGGTGCGTGTGTTCGAGATGGGCACAAGGAATCGGTGGTCGGCGCCAATGCCCGCAGTCCGGCCGTGATGCTCGATCAGGGGGACGTACCACCGCCCGACGAGCCCTCCGAAGACCCATTCCCGGAGGGTGAGTCGGTGCACGACGTTCTCGTCGGCCATCGTCCCGAGCCGATGCTCGCTCGTTTGATAATAATTGACCATCGTCACGAGGACGACACCCCCGACGGTATTCCCCAGCAAGACCGGGATCACGAACCCAGTCATCCCCAAGGCGATCCCGATTTCGCCGAGAAAGACGAGATACATCACCTCCGTAAACGACACGACGACGTGGTAGAGGTTGCCGAGGGGGATCGCCAGGAAGGCGAGATAAATCACGACGACGCGGGAGATCGTATCACGGGCGGCGTACTCGACCCAGACGACTCCCGCCACGATGAGCCCGGCGATCGCCCCCTTGAAGAAGAGATCGACGGGCGCTTCTTCGATGCCTTTCATCGAGAGGTCGAGGGCAGCCGCCGCGGCGTCGGGCGAGAAGACCCCCGTCCAAGCGAGGACGGCCGCGCCGATGGCGCCTCCGGCGAAGTTCCCCGTGACGACGACGAGCCAATGCCGCAGGAGGACGGTGACGCTTGCGAGCCGTTCGAGCGTTAACGTCACCGGAGGGAGCGTGTTCTCCGTATAGAGCTGGTATCCGCCGATGATGATGTAAATGAATCCCAGCGGGTAGAGGAGCGCGCTCAGCACGGGATGGCCGTCGGTCGAGGCGGTCATCGACGCGTACGCGAGGACGGTGATCGTGATCGCGAGTCCCGCCGCCATGCCAGAGAAGAACAGCTCCCGCTTGCCGGCGGTGATCTCCTCGTCGGCAGCGGCGATGATCCGCTGGAAGACCTCGTCGGAGGAGAACCGATCTCGAATGACGGCGCCCGCGGCGGGGGCGATACTTTCCCGGTCCTCGGCATCATCGTCGACGACGGGCGCCTCCGGCGACGGCATCTGGACGAGCGATGCGGGGCGATCCTCAAAAGGTTCCCGACCGGACTATGACCGGGGCTGGCTCAGCCGGGCTGGATCCCTGGCGAACCGTTTGTATCCCAACATGACGAGGGCATGGAATTCCACCAGCACCACCACGCTGACGGCGATGATCGCCATTTGCATCGGCGTCGAAAGGAGTCCGAGCGAGACGATCAGCGTCGTGGCACACGCCGGCGCGTGGATGGTGTCGGTGGCGATCATGCCCCAGCTGGTGACGATGATCGACAGCGTCGCGCTGGCGGCGAGCCGGAGCCCTGCCATGGAGAATCCCGGTGGTGTGGCCGTGATCGACATCCCGCCCGCGAACAACCAGTACGCGATGCCCCCGGCCACGATGCCGATCAAATGACTCCCGACGACCCGGTACGTCCGCGTCCGCTCGCCGGTTCGATCGAAGGCGAGGATGAACGCCGAGGGTCCCAGGCTCGGGAAGATAAACGGCTGCCCGGTCGCCCAGGCGATCGCGCCCAGAACGGTAAACAAGAGCCCGGCATAGAGGCTCGTACCCAGTCGGCGACGATTCATTGTCGATCAACCGGTTTCGCGGAGAACAGCCCCGACCGCCCATCACGGTATCGGTCGACAGCGCACCAGGGGAACGGACGACTCAATGACCGACCGTGGTATCGAGCAGGTCCTGGAGCGTGCCAACCGGTCCATCGTCGGATGTCGACGATGCGTCTCCGTCCCGTTCCGCGAGGATGCGTTCGTAGTTCTCGATCATCTGGCGGCGCTCCTGTTCGTGAGCCTCCAGCCGTTCGTCCTTTGCCGCGAGTTCGTCTTCGAGCGACTGGATGCGCCGCTGGAGGTTCGCGATCCGGTGTTCGCGAAGGGACAAGATGTCTTCGAGCAACGCGACGCGGAGATCACGGGGCATGGCCCAATCATCCGGCATCTCGTGGGAGCCATCGGGTTCGTCGAAGGCGACCACGCGGGTTGGTTCCTGAGTGTTGGAACTCATCGTGGCGCAAGGAAGCACGAGCGGGCCATAAAGTTCAGTCAGCCCATAGTCGGACGTCCGCAATGCAGCGGACACTGTTGGGGTCACACCGAAATCAGTGCCTGGCAACTCGGTCGACAGTCCCCTCGGTTGATCTCCGGCCACCAACGATCATTGATAGGGTTGACACACCCGCCGGATGCCATCCCGGAAGTCGATCCTGGGGGCCCACCCGGTTGCGGTATGGATCTTGGCGATATCGGCGCACGTGTCGTGCACGTACACGTCCTCGGGGATGGGATTCTCGACGTACTCCGGCGCCACGTCCGTGTCGAGCTCCTCATTGATCAGATCCACGACGGTGTTGAAATCGTAGGCCTCGCCCGTCCCCAAGTTGTAGATCCCCGTGAGCGCGTGTTCGGCGGCGAGTTCGAGCCCGCGCACGATATCGTTGACATGGGTAAAATCGCGCGTCTGGTTCCCATCGCCGTACAGCACCGGCGATTCCCCATTGGCGATGTCGTCGGCGAACTGGGCGATCACGTTCGCGTACTCCCCCTTGTGGGCCTCGGCGCCGTCGTAGCCCTGATAGACCGAGAAAAAGCGCATTCCCGCCACGTCGAGATCGTAGTGGTTCGCGAAATATTCCCCGTACCGTTCGCGCGCCAGCTTCGAAGCCTCGTACCCCGTATTCGCGTGAACCGGCATGCCTTCGGGCGAGGGTTCGGTTCGACTGCCATAGATGGATGACGTGGATGCGTACACGACGGTCTCGCAACCGTCCTGTCGAGCCTGTTCGATCGTATTGACGAACCCCTCGATGTTGACCGCGGCGCCCTGGCACGGATCCTCTTCGTGCATCGCGTAGGAGGAAAGCGCGGCGAGGTGAAAGACGACATCGACGTCGGTCGGAAGGTCGTCCTCGAGGACGGACCGTTCAACGAATTCGACGTCGGCGTCCAGGTGACCCTTGGTGCCCAGATACTCGTTGTCGAGCGCGACGACGTCGTTCGTCGAGGCGAGATGATTCGCCAGGTTCGACCCGATAAACCCTGCCCCACCGGTAATCAAGATCCGTTCGTTCCGCATGGCGTGACCGTCGCAATGATCGGATTTAGTTATCATGCATCGGCCGGATCGAGCGGGTCGTCTCGCGATAGCTTCTGAGAACCGGGGACGGATGAATGACGACCTAACAAGTGCGGGAGCCCATTCGAGCGACGCCAGTTGCGGTTGATTTCCCGGTCGAACTGACACGCGGTGGCCACCAGAACAGGAATTTGCAAGCACTAGCCTAACCCCGGCACGGCGCACTCATCACGTATGGCTGAACTCGAGTCAGAAGGCGAGCTTCACCGAAGCGAAGTCGCCCGGTTCCTCCGAGAATTCGCCGATGAAATCGAAGGTAGAGCTGCGACCGTTGGGCGGTCGGTCGAGGACGCGGACATCCCCCCGACGGAAACGGCCGATGAGGTCGTAACTCAGGACGATGACGGTGGCCCCGGGGACACGGAAGGCCGGCGGGACCGTCGACGAGTCACGGTGATCGTCGGTGGCGATTCGGCGACCGTGACGGTTCCGGAAACCGTGCGATTCGACATCGAGATCGGTTCGCGGTCGGGCATGCTCAGTTCGGGCGTCGATCAACAGATCGATATCATGCTTTCCTGGGCGGTCGAGGATGCGGAGGCCGTGCAGGAAGAATGGCTAGAGGTCGAGTAACGGGCCAAATCGACGCCTCACGTCGCTCGATCAAGCTGCAACGTCGCCGCAGGACTGACGCAACATCCCGCGAGAACTTTCGCCCGCATTCGTATTCTTGATTCGATGACTAACCCGGGTAGCGGGGTTAGTTGCCGTCGACGACCTCCCCTACTTCGGACTTGACCTCCGTGATCTCCTCTTCGATGATGTCGCGCTCGAAGTAGAGGAGTTCCACACTGAGTACGAAGGTGGTGAGCCCGACCACCATGAAGAACGTGCTCGGCTCGCGGGTATAGAGGTGGTACAACATCAGTGGAAGGAAGCAGATCGCGCCCGCCGCGCCAATGGCAGGAATGCCCGCGTTCACCTCCTTGTGGTCACGCTGTCGGTACGCCAGGTAACTGATCATCCCGAAGACAACGATGAATGCGAGTGAGGCGAAGGAGGTGATGGCCCCGAGGCCGCCGAACCACGCGAACGCCGCAGTGATGGCGCCCAACACGACGACCGTCCGTTTCGGAATTCCGTCAGCGTCCGCGCTCCCGATCTGATCCGGGAGGAGGTCTTCATTGATCATGCCTTTAGCAAAATGAGCCGAGGAAAACAGCGTGGCATTGATGGCACTCGCCGTCGAGAATAACGCTGACAACGCGAGGACGACTGCCCCGAGTCGCGCCAGTCCGAACGGTTGCATCATCAATGAAGCAGCGTCCTTCAGGGCGACGTGCGGATGGGAGGTGACCGCCTGGGGGACCAGGTTTACGGTCACTACCCCCACGAGGACGTAGATTGCGACGGCGATGGGAATCGAGACATATACCGCCTTCCGGATGGTTTCGCCGGGATCCTCGACGCTCTCCTGGTCATAGTAAAGGAGCTGCCACCCCTGGAACGCGACGAACGAGATGGCAGCCGCCATGAGGGGTCCAGCGCCATCGAGCTGGCGAACCCCGTACTCGACCCCCGTTCCACCGAACCCGAACGCGTACACCAGCCCGAGGATCCCGAACACGACCAGAATACCGACCTTAAGCCCGACCAGGACGTTTTCGGCGGCCCCCGTCGCCCGCGATCCGAGCAAGTTAAGGCCGACGAAGCCGGCGACGAGGAGCGCCGAGATAAGCGGCCGGGCCGAGAGGCCCAGTATCTGTTCCGGAACGACATCGAAGGCGACAGTAAACTCCCCGAAGGCGAAGGCGTACATCGCCATCGAGCCGATATACCCGAACAGGAGCGTCCACCCGACAATGCCCGCCGCCGTGGAATTGCCCAGATACCGCTGCACGAACGTCACGGACCCGCCTTTGCTTTCAGTGAGGCGATTTAGCGCATTGTACGAGTAGCCCGCACACATGGCGACTGTCCCGCCGGCGAGAAACGCGAACCATATGGAGGACCCCGTCATCTGTGCCACCACACCGAGGACGGCGTAGATGCCCCCGCCGATCATCCCGCCGAGAGCCATCGAGATGCCTTCTTTCAGTCCGAGATCATCAGCCATGGCGCTGATCCCGTCCGCTCTATCGTCGAAGGATCGCGAAAGGAGAATCCTTTGCTTGAATGAGCGTCTGTCGAGTCCCGACACGAGCAGGTTCACATCGGGTCGAGCGGGTACCGCTGGTGAAAGGCAAAGTGAGCTAGATCGATGAGCACCTCGTCGAGAAGTGGGAAGACGTTCCCATCGTGAGCGGGCCGACTTGGATCCCTCCGACCGGCGATCATCTATACGGGACACATGGGTCGCATCGATTTGTCGCGGTTCATTCCGTTAGAATGCGAGGCAATTCCGTCAACGCCCCGCCCGTCTGCGGTGCTTGCCGTTCGTGGCGAGGGAGCCAAGGATCCCTAGGAAGCCCGTGCCCTCATACCCCGGGAGCATCGGCGCGCAGCGGAGGATGAGCCAGGGGTGGGATTCGAACCCACGAACTCCCGATTACAAGTCGGGTGCTTGGACCACCCAAGCTCCCCTGGCACGGTCGGCGTTTGCGTCCCGGGGACATTGTGGGTATCGGTTTCACACGCGGGCGGTGGGCCACTGGCTGATAAACGCTAAGACGGTGGATCTGTAGGGTCAAGCTATGGCGGAGGACCAGATCGGCGAAACGATGACGGAGGCCGAGTCACTGTCGGTCCTCGCCGATACCGGTCATGGGGTGTTGAGCCTAGCCGACGACGGCCGGGCGTATGGGGTCCCGATTTCCTATGCGCTCGACGCGGTGGGCCCGCAGCTCGTCATGGAATTCGTGAATATCGGCGACAGCAAGAAACAGCGCTTCCTCGAGGCCAGCCGCGAGGTCACGCTCACGGTCCACGCCTTTGGCGACGCCGAGACTTGGGCCAGCGTGATCGTCACCGGTGCCCTCGAGCCCGTCGATCCCGAGTCCGTCTCGCGGCGATTGGCTGCGCAATTTTTCTCGCAGGCCGACGACGTGGCCCAGGACCTCCGGTGGATCGACGAAACCGAAATCGAGCGGCGGTGGTATATGCTCGAGCCGACGGAGATCACCGGGCGTTGCGGCGATGCGATGCCCCGTGGGGAACGGGGGCTCGTGCACTTTTCGGCCTATGATCGCTCGTATTGAGCTACCAGAGGTAGATCAAATAGGCCACCTGGATGGGCAGGAGGAGTACGATCGTCGCGATCGAGAGGATCGATGTGATACGGATCAGGTCGCGGGATTCGATCGGGTCGAACCCGAGCATCGCCACGAGTACGATGGACTGATACGGGAAAAAGAAGTGCCCGAGAGCGATCGCCTCGATCTGAAGCACTGACACGACCGGCATGCCCATGTCCGTCGCGAAGGGGATCAACACGGGCGTCATGACGCTCGCGGCCGCGAGTCCCTCGACGACGAACATGAGCGCCATGGTGACCAGGAAGACGGCCACGAGGAGGGCCCCCGGTCCGGTACCGGACGGAACGAGATCGAGTAACGCGGTCGCGGCCACGTCCGTCAAGCCGGTTTGGGTCATGCCCGCGGCGATGGCAAACACCGCACCCACGAAGAACACGATCGAGAAGTCGACGGCCTCGACGGTGTCGAATTCGACGGTCCCGATTCCGGGAGTGAGCAACAGCATCGCGACCACCAGCGCCCCGAACACGGGGTGTAGGCCGTGGATCGCATCGGTCATCCAAATCAGGGCGCCCACGCCGAGGATCCCGACAGTTCGCCGCAGGACGGTCGGATCTGGCGTGCCTGCGGGGGTGGGAAGGGAGATGTCCGACTCCGGCGGGGGACGATAGAGGACGTACACGAGTGCGATGATCAGGACGACCCGGCCGAATCCCATGACCGGGAACACGGCCACGAACCAGCTGGTCCACGAAACGGTCTCGCCGGTGGTTGACGCCAGGATTCCAGTCGTGACAATATTCGGCAGGAACGCGGTCAACACGCCTACGGCACCGAGGAACGTCGAAAACAGCGGACCGAAGAGGAGGCCCAACCTCGCCCGTCGTGACTCGAAGATCCGCCCGACCTCGATGAGGATGGGCGCCATGATGAGGACGCGCACCAGCGAGGAGGGAAGGACCAGGGCGAAGGCGAGCCCGCCCGCACAGAGGACGATCAATAGCCGGCGGAACAGCCGGACCGGATCGATCGGCTCGGTGCGATGGCGGGGCGCCATCCATGCGAACAATCGCCTCTCGACCGTGCGGCCGATCCCGCTCCGATGGATCGCCTCGCCCATGATGAGGCCGAAGACGATCAGCCAGAGCACCGGTTCGGCGAAGCCAGCGAGGGCGAGCTCGGGCGAGAAGGCCAGCCCGAGGAGCCCGATGCCGGCCAATCCCGTGAACCACGGGGGCACCGGGGTCGCGATCCAGAGGACGATGCAGAACGCGGTGATGCCCAACAACACCGCCTGGGATCGCTCCAGGGGGGCGATCGCGGCGATCGTCCCCCCAACCGCGATCGCCGCGAGCAGGACGAGCCAGTCGGGGATCCCGGCCGGCGGGACCGAGCGCGCCATCCGTTGGGGGTCCCCCGCGGTGGCAGTTAACCTTTTAACCGCTTGTTGGCCCGACCATCACCCGTCATCGGGCAGGGGTTTGCGGAACGCGATCCGATGGGGCCCGTAGTCGCGTGCCCGATAGAAGCTCCCCGCGGCCTCGTTGGCCGCAAGGATTTCCAAGCGGACGGCTGCGACCCCACGATCGGCCAACAGCGCTTCTGCCCGAGCCAGCAGGGCGCTTCCGATCCCTTGCCCGCGGAAGTTCGCCCGGACGAAGAGGTTGTGCACGATCCCCTCTTGGCCGTCCCGGTCGAACCGATCCGCCATCATCCCGAAGGTCACGAACCCAACGAGCTCCGAGTCGTCCCGCGCCACCCGGACGCCATCCAGCGTCATCCGGCCCGATAACCACGAGCGGGCGGCTGCCTCGTTCGTCTCTACCCGGATCGTGGTCCCGTAGCCACGTTGATCCCGCACCAGTGCCTTCCAGAGCCCCACCAGGGTGTCGAGTTCCCCCAGCTCCGGTCTGTCGATCTCGATTCCGTCCGGTGGTGCCACCATGTTATCCGCTGGTCGGACGTTCGGGACGCGTGCCAAGGGTCAGCGAGACGTCCGTGGTGGCCCCGTCGCGTCGCAACCGGTAGGTCACCGTCTCGTCCGGCGCGGTCTCCAGGGCCATGTAGGTTTGAAACGCGTCGACGTCCTCCACCTCCGTCCCGTCGACTGCCATGATGACGTCCCCACCGACGGGAACCCGTTGTCCGTCACGACGCACCGACTCGTCGGTCCCATGCAGGATGCCATCGGCCGGCGAGCCCGGGACCACTTCGTTGATGTATACGCCGGACGCGTCGGGGAGGTCGTTTTCCTCGGCGATCCCGGGCCCGACGTCGAGCATCCGAATCCCGACGTAGGAGTGCTCGTAGCTCTCTCCGGCCGCCAGGACGGGAAGGACCCGGCTCGCGAGCGGGCCGGAGATCGCAAAGCCGATGTTCTCGGTCGCACCGGCGAAGACCACACCGATCACGTCCCCGGCGAGGTCGACGAGCGGCCCCCCGCTGTTGCCGGGATTGACCGCGGCATCCGTCTGGATCGCCGCGGGGATCCCGAACCCGCTCGGGCTCGGGAGGATCCGGTTGGTGCCGCTGACGATCCCGGTCGAGGCGGATCCGCCGAAGCCGTATGGGGCACCGATCGCCATGACTTCCGTCCCGATGGGCGGGACGGTCTCCTCGAACGCGAGGGCCGGAACCGCGTCCGGCACGGGCCCGTCATCGATCACGGCGAGGTCGCTGTGGACGTCCCGCCCCACGACTGAGGCCTCCGTCCATGTCCGGTCTTGGAAGCGGATCTCGACCTGTTCCGCGTCGACGATCACGTGGCTGTTCGTCACGATGCCCACGTCCCGCATCAGGAATCCGGACCCACCCCGGGCGGATGGGCCGGCCGGGGTCCCGCCGACGCGGACCTCTACGACGGCCGGCGACATCGCTTCGTAGAGGTCGACGAACCCCCCTTCCCGTTCCGCGGACGTCCCGGTGTCGGTGCCAGGTGGCGCGACGGCCGCACAACCCGCGAGCCCGGCCGCGCCGATCCCGGCGACTCCCCCGAGGAGCCGGCGACGCGTCAGGGTACACTCCTCCGCCATGTTCGTTCGTGCCACCCACGAACGGGGCGGCCCCCATCAGCGTGTCCCTTCGCGGAGCTAAACGTTTAGTCGGGGGTCGTCCTATCCGTCGCGCATGGCGTACACGAAAGTGAACTACGAGTCGGTCGAGCCGGTCGCTGACGCCATGCACTTCCTCAGCGAGCCGCTCGAAAGCGAGCAGCTGGGCGTGACGCTCGTTCGTTGCAAACCCGGATGGCGGGGCCTCGAGCACGATCATACCGACAACCAACACGAGGAGGTCTACGTGCTGATCGAGGGAGGCGCGGAAGTACGAGTTGACGACGAGACCGTCACCATGGAACCGGGCGACGCGATCTGGATCCCGCCGGCCTCGACGCGCCAGATCGTCAACGGGGACGAGGAGAGCGCGTTCGTGCTCGTCAGTGCTCCCTCGGCGATCGAGCCCAGCCAGCGGGATAACGGCTGGCTGCTCCAGGGGTTCATTGGGTAGGATCGAGGGGGTTTTGGTCATCCCCCTCGGCCGTTCGGTAGGCGTGTACGTCGAACGCGTTCGTGGCGTCCTCGGCTCGCCTTCCAGGGGGGCACTCGCGGCGATCATGCTCATCTTGGGCGCCCAACTTCTGCTGCTGTGGATCTATCTCATCTCCTTTGGCGTCGGACTGGCGGCGTTTCACCTCTATCCGATCGTTTGGATCACTGTAAGCTGCTGGATCGTGTGGCATGCCCGGGCGTCGGGGACGTCGGGCCGACGGGAACTGCTGGCCGCGGCGATCGCCGGCGCGTACTTCCTGTTGTTGGCGTGGTTGGGCGGACTGGTGTCCCCGGGGACGGCATTGGCCGAGTCGAACGCGTTCGCCGGGCTCCGGATCGCCGCCACCGCCCCGCCGGGCTACGCTCCTGCGGTATATTACGTCGGTTCCGGCCTAACGGTGTCGGTGATCCCTTATCGGCTCGTCGGCTACGTGGCGCTTGCCTATCTCGTGTACGTCACCATCCTCGACGCATGGGCGGCCTCGGCCCCCGGACTGTTGGGCATCTTCGGCTGTATCGGCTGCAGCTGGCCCATCTTCGCGACGTTGGTAAGCGGGGGCGGCGGTGCTGCCGGCGCACTCGCGACCGCCCTGTACCTCAATGCGTACCCCATCTCGACGCTGGCCTTCCTGCTGGCCGTGGGGTTGCTCTACTGGCGCCCCTCGTCGGGATGGCTTCCGCGGTGGCGGCATCGTGGTTCGTGACGCCTGGCCCGTCGCCATTACGCGAACGTCCCGAGACTGGCGTCGACCGTCTCCCGGCGGTACCGATCGATCCGCCCGCGATCCCATCCCAGGGGGGACACGACGCTCTCGGTCGCCCGGAGGAGGAGATCGATGTAGAAGTCGACATCGTAGGTGTCGATGTCCTCGAAGGGCAGTCGGACCCGTGCGGGGCCCTCCGCATCGTCGTCGACGACCACGTACCGCACTGATTCCCCGGGATGTTTCGTCACACCCGTTCGCTCGCTCCGGGCCAACGCGGCCACGTTCCGGGTCGCATGCCGGTACTCCGATCGCGGCTTCGAGACGCGCTTCTTGATCACAAGGTCGGCCGGGTCGACCGCGCCAACCCGCAATGCCCGGACGTGGTAGCCCGCTCGGTCGACGACGGCCGCGGGGTCCCGGGTCGTGTCGAGCGTGGCAAGCAGGTCCTCCTGGGCGCCGGCGATGAAGGCGGGCGTGCTCCGCTGGCGGGCCTCGATCCCCCGGAGCTTGAACCCGCCGTCGGGCTTTTTCGCGACGTACTTCGTGAGCGTGCCCCGCTCGCTGCCCCGGCGGGGGACGAAGGTCACCCAGTCGTAGCGGGCCTCGTGGTCCAGCCTGATGTCGACCTCCTCGGTGATCTCCGCGATCAGCGTCTCGAGCGCCGTTTGGGCCTCCCCCGGCGTCGGCGTGATCCAGATGCTGTCGATGATCCCGTGGACGACCGTCCACCCGTTGGCCTCGAGGATCTCCTTCGAGCGCAGGAAGATGTCGCGAGCGACCGCGTTGATCGCCTCGTGGCACTCGATGCGCCCGAACTTGGAGTTGCGGTAGCCCTGGTAGCCGAAACACGAGACCAGCACCCACTTGATCGCCCCCGAGATCGCCTTCTCGTCGCGGACGTCCTCATCGTCGGCGGCCTCCCGAATCACTGCCTTGGCGTCCTCGCGACGGTCGAGCAGCGGGGAAAGCACGTCGCCGATAAATCCGGGCTCGTCACAGACGTTGTAGCCGATCCCCGGGACGTCCTCCCGGTCGGCGTGGCAGTCACAGAGGATCGTGTCCGGGCTGATGTTGTACTCGCACATGATGTAGGGGTACAACGAGGAGAAATCCAGCTCGTGGACGTCCTCGTGGAGGCCGACGTGGGGATCCATGATGAACCCGCCCCGGTCGGCGGCATGGAGCGTGTCCACGTCCTTGAACGCCTCCGGGTCCCACTTGTTCCACGGGACGACGACGTCGCGGGCGTGGGCCTCCCGGATCTGGATCGAGGTGAGGATGTTGCCGATACTGCCCCAGGCGGTCTCCTGGAGGGGCTTGTGCGAGCGCTTGACGAGGTACGTCAGTCCGGCGATGCTCGATTCCACCCAGAGGAAACTGTTCGAGGTGTCGATGATCGCCCGCCCGGGGACGTCATAACGCGCGGCCGAGTGGCCGACGACGCCGTAGCTCTCGTAGGTGTTCGTGCCCGCGAGGCGGGTCCAGCCCGGCCGCCGGCCGAGCTGGAGGTCGATCCCATGGGTCAGGGCCCGCTCGGCGAGCAGGGGAATCAGCTCCCCCGCGCTGACGACGAGGACGTCCGGATCCTCCTCGGCGAGGGACGCGACGAGTTGCTCAATGACGGCGGCCTCGCCGCCGTCGATCGTTTCCCCGCCGACGGTCGCCGTCGACACGTCCCGGTCGGCGAGGGCCTTCTCGTCGAGTCCGATCGCGAGCGTCCGGAGCTCGTGGTCCGGCGTGGGGTTCGTGTCGGTCTCGAGGCAGTAGCGAAACTGCGGGGCGAGATCGACGTTGTAAAAGCGCAACGTCCCCGGCGCCCACCGCGACAGTTCCACTTCCCGGCGGGTCCGCCCGGCGAATGCCCGGGGATCCACGGTGTGGACGAGATCGATCGCCAGCAGCTCCGTCCGTTCGTCCGCGTCCAGCCGGGCGTACTTCGCGGCCGTCCCTGTGTGCTCGACGCCGTCGCGCCCCCGCGCCCACGCCGCAACCGTCTCCCGGGCTTCCGGGTTCCCCTCGAGATAGATCCGTCGGGTGTAGTCGGCAACCTTGCGCTCCTCGACGCCGTCGGCGGTCCGGCGCCATTCCGAGACGGCCTCCTCGCCGAAATCGATCTTGAAGGCCATCAGTCGTCGAGCCGTTCGCGCAGCTGTCGAAGTTCGCGCTCCTGGGACACGAGAATCGCCAGCAACAACGCTCGCCCCGGGTCGGTGGCGTTCTGATAGCCGGCCGCCGAGGCGTGTTCCGCGGCGCGCTCGAAGAGCCGGTCGAAGTCCTCCCGGTGTTCAGCCCGGAGCGCCCGCCGGAAGGGCTGCCAGTCGTCCTCGAAGCGCTCGAGCCACCGGCGGTACGTCGGATTGGTCCGGCCCATCAGGGGACACCTCCGTGCATACGGATGGCGAGGGGTGACAACCGGAAAAGGAACCGCCGCCGGTGGAGGTCGGAAGTGAAACTGCTCAGGCCGCGGCGTCCGCGAAGGCGTCCTGGAAGGACTCGGCGGTCTGGCGGAGCGATCGGGTCGCGTCCTCGAGCACGTCGATGGGATCGTGCTCGCCGTCCGTTTTGACCGTGAGCAGGGGGTCCGTCTGGCCGCCGGACTGTTCGGGGTTCATGTCGTAGGTCGCGGCGTCGACCCCTTCCGTATCGAGCAGGGTCCGCTTGAGGACGTTCAGAAAGGTATGGCCCTCCCCGCCGATCTCGAGGACGAGCTCCTCGTCGGTCATATCGACCACGCGCAGATCCATACCGTAAATACCTATTGAGGATCTGTTAAGCGTTCCGACCCGGGGATAGGGCTAACTGCCCCGGCGAGATCCATCGGGTCATGACGTCGTTCGTCACCGGCGCGACCGGGCTGATCGGCACCCACCTGGTCGAACAGCTCGTGGGGGCCGGCGAGGAGGTACTGGCGCTGACGCGCGATCGGGCCCACGCCACGCACCTCCCCGAGACGGTTACGGTCGTCGAGGGGGACGTGGCGGATCGGGCGACCCTTCGCCCACCGATCGATCGAGCCGATCGGGTCTACCACATGGCGGCATGGTTCCCACGAGCGTCCAATGCGGCGGACGTCGACCGCGCCGAAGCGGTGAACATCGAGGGCACGCGGAACGTGCTCGAACTCATGGATGCCCACGACGTGGACAAGGGGGTGCTCACCAGTACGCTGGGGGTCTTTGCCGCCGATCCCCGGCGGCCCATTCGGGCGGACCGGCGCCCGCCCCGTCCGGAGGTCCCGCTTTACTTCCGGACCAAGTGGGAGGCGCTGTACCAGGTCGCCGAACCCATGGCGGCCTCGGGACTCCCGCTCGTGACGGTGCTGCCCGGGTTCGTCTTCGGTCGTCGGGCCGATCCGGTCGGCACGGTCCGTCGGCTCTTCCGGGCGTACCTGTCGGGGGAAGTGCCCGTGGTGCCGCGTGGACACGTCGCCCCGTGGGACCACGCGGCGGACATCGCGGCCGGGCATCGACGTGCGATGGATCGCGGCGCCGCTGGCGGCACCTATCTTATCTCCGGCCCGCCGCGGCAAGCCGTTGACGTCTTCCGGAAGGTCAGCGCGATCACCGGCCGACCGATGCCTCGGGCCGTTCCGTCAGCGCTCTTCGGCCCGTTTCTGTCCGTGAGTGATCGTCTCGATCGGGCGATCGGGCTTGATGGTCACGTCGATCCGGCGGCCCTCCGGGTCCTTGCAGGCGACGGCTTCCCCGTCGAGCGGAGCCCGGCATTGGAGGAGTTGGGACTGTCGTACCCGCCCCTCGCCGATCGGTTGAGGACGTATCTCGACTGGGAACAACGCCACAACGACCGCGATGGGGCCGCGTGATCGCAAACCGAGGTCCTTGTTACGGGGCGGCCACGAGGGATGGACACAGGGCGCCATGGAATACGAACTGACTGTCGACCTTGATGCGGTCACGGTGTCCGTGACCGGTGAAGACCGCGAGAAGGTCCTATCCGAGCTCCTCGAGTGTATTCGATTCGTCGAGGAAACGGATGTCGCGGGGACGGCATGCTCCGCCGGACCGGGGACATCGGAAGCGACGAGTCCGTGGGCGGGCGGGCAGGCGTCGGCCGATGGCAATCCCGAGGCGCTCGGGCCGATCGCGCGGAAGACGGGGCTGACGCGCGGGACGCTGGCGGAGGCTTTCGCCGTACCTGGCGAGTCGCACGCGCCACCCCGTCTACGGCCTGATGACGCCGCGGAGCTGCTCGCTGAAATCGGACCGGGGACGGCCTCCCTGATCGTCCTGTATCTGTTGGAGGAGTGCTATCCCGAGGAGGTCCGGACCCTCCCCGCACTACGTGAAGCTCTCGAGGCCCAGGGGCTGACGGCGCATGGGGACCCGATCGAGGGGAACGAATATATCGAACTCGCACAGGCCGAACCACCCCGGGTGGCGCTCACGCAGGCGGGGCGCGTCCAGGCCCGCGATCGACTCCGAGCGTTCGTGGAGGCCACGACGACGGCCGAGGAGCCGGAATAACCGACGCTGGCTCGCATGAGCTAACTACCTTCGGCCCACAGCCCCGGCCATGGACCCGACCGGGCTGCCGTTCTGGTCGACGGCGGCCGTCGTCGCATTTCTCGTGTCGGCGGTCGGGGTCGGATGGTTGGCCCGGGATCGGTTGCCAGCGGCCAGGGGACGACTCACTGACCGGTTTATGCTGGGCGTGCCGTGGGGATCGATCATCGTCCTCGGGCTCGTCCTCGGAGTCTATCTGTTCGTCCAGGATGGTATCTCGACGTTCCACCGACCGGTCTACGTTCCATTCGTGAACTGGTCGTACCTCTATCCGCTGGGCGTCGTGACGGCGCCGTTCGCCCACGGGAGTGCGACGCATCTCCTCGGCAACCTGACGACCGCGATGGTGCTCGCCCCCCTGGCGGAATACATCTGGGGGCACTACCCGCGACGCCGATGGGGCCGCGTCCCGGCGAGATCGGACCGGCGATATCGCGATCGGCCGGCCGTGCGGGCGTTTCTCATCGTGCCGGGCGTGCTCGTGGGCGTGGCCCTCCTGACCTCGGCGTTCAGCTGGGGGCCAGTGATCGGTTTCTCCGGAGTCGTCTACGCGCTCGCCGGGTTTACTGTCGTCCGCTTTCCCATCGTCACGTTGGTCGCGCTCCTGTTCCGGACGGGGATCCGCGAGTTCGGCGCCACGCTGTTCGAGCCGGTCGTTGAGGCGACGACCAACGTTTCCATGTCCACACCCGGTTGGGTCGGCGTCGCCTTCCAGGGTCACGGGTTCGGGTTCCTCGTCGGGGCCTTCCTGGGGATAATGCTCCTCCATCGTCGGCGCGCCGACGTCGCGCCCGTCAGGATCTGGCTCGGGCTAATCCTCGTAATGATCGTGACGAGCCTCTGGGCGATCTGGGGCGCGCGTGGGGGTGATGTGTACGTCCTCTACCGCGGCCTCGGGTTCACCCTGATCTTCCTTGTGGCGTTGTTGCTGACCGTGGCCGTCGCCGCGACCGACCGACCGATCATCGGATGGCTCACCCGGCGCCGGACCGCCCTGGTCGGGCTCGGGCTGGTCATCCTGCTCATCGCGGGCATCGCCGTCCCGTTCAACCTACTCGTGGTGTCATCCGATTATACGCCGCCCGATAGTCACCTCGACGTCGCTGGCTACGACGTCTTCTACGCAGAGTCGACCCCGAACGCGTTGCGACCGGTGCTGGCGCTGAATGAGGAACCGTCGAACGCGAGCGGGGTCATCGTCGTCGACGAGGACCGCCACCTCTGGACGGAGGCCGTCAGCCGGAATACGCTGTCCTTCGGCGGGCGCGCGACGGTCGCGATCGGGGACGCGTTCGCGCGGGAGGAGGTCACCGCAACCCGGCGCGGCTGGTCGCTGCTCGGCAACGGGACGGTATACGTCGTCGAACTCGAGCACGCGAACGCGAGTCGCCCGGTGTTCGCGTCCGATCGACAGCAGGCAAACGCGACCCTCGCCGGCCACGAGATCGCCGTCGAGGCCGAGCCCGAGACGGGGTTCCAGCTGGTAGTGACGGCGCCCGACGGCGAGGCCGCCCGGGCGCCGATCCCCGCCCGGAATACCACCACGGAGCTCGGCGAGCTCGAATTCGTCCGTGAGGGTGATCGTCTCGTCGCGCACGTCGAGGAGACGCAGGTCCCGATCGCCCGACGCGTATCGGCTTAGCCAGTCGCCCAACGGATCCGGTAGAGTTCGGCCTCGACGACCGTCTGCTCGGTCTCGTGGAACTCGAACTGGCGGGCGAGATCGAATTCCACCGCCAGCCCATCGACCACTTCGCCCCCGTTCGCGGCGGCGAAGGCCTCGATGAATCGCTCGCTCCCCGCGTTATGCAGGGAGTAGCTCACCTCCGCGATCCTGGCGGCGGTCCGCAGGAACGCCCGATCGGCGTGTACGTTCGCCCGTTGGGCGCCGAACGGCGGATTCATCAGGACCGTCGTCGGCCCCCCGGGACGCAGTGGGGCCCGGGTCGCGTCACCGAGGATCCATTCGATCGCGACGGGTGGACCGATCGTTGCGTCGTTGCCCCGTGCGGTCGCCAGCGCTGCAGGATCGATCTCGACCCCGATCACCCGGTCGGGTTCACGGCAGGCGCCACCGATCGCGAGGATTCCTGGCCCGGCACCGAGATCGACCACGGTCCGGCCCGCCAGGTCACCCCGAAGGTCCGCGAGGTGCACGATATGGGCGGCAATGCCGGGGGGCGTTGCATACTGCTCGAGGTCGACACGCGGATGGGAAAACGCGTCCGCCGCGGCCAGGCGCCGTTCCAGGCCGCGTTTCGTGCCCATGCCGGGCGAGGATTCAGTCGTCTTCGAGGGCGTCGGCGATCCGTTCGAGTTGTGTCCCGACGTTCGTGACTTCCTCACGGAGCTGCCCGAGTTCCCGCGCGATCCGCTCGGAATCGACGTCGGGACCGCCGCCACCGGGACCGGCGCCCGGTCCGCCGCCCATCATGCCACCCATCATCTGGGCGAACGGGTTCCCGCCACCCATCCCGCCGCCACCGCCGCCGCCCATCATCTCGCCGAGCCCCGGACGGCCCTCCTCGCCCTCCTCGCGCTCGGCCTGCTCCTGCCTGATCTCCTCGACGCGTTCACGAAACGATGACTCGCTTTCCTCTTCCTGCTCGTCGTCCGTCATGGGGTGGGCTTCCGGACGGGCAGCGAAAAGCGTTGGGTTCGGGGAATCGTCCCGCCCGTCACGGTTGCCCGAACGCCTGCAGCCCGGTCTGGCGGGGCTGGTCGACGTGGCCCTCCACGGCGATATGGCCGACCAGATCCCGGAGATCCGTGGCGTACGTCGAGCCATCCTGTGTGAGCAGAAGCAGTCGGCCCTTGACGCCGAGAATGTCGCCGGTCGCCAGCGTTTCCGGGATGGGCTGGTCCTGCACGTCGATACTGTATTCGGGCACGTACTCCTGCATGGGTTCGTGTTCGGCGAGCGCAGCGTCCCAGGCGTCCTCGTCGACAGCCCGCCCCAGCCCACGGATCTTCTGGCGGGTCGTGATGCGTTCGGCGCGCGAGCGACCGATCTCGGCCTCGATCTCGCGCGCGATCCGGCCGTTTTCGGCCCGATGGATCACGACCCCTCGATCTGCCCCCTGTTCGTGAAGTCGGGTTTCGATCCGTTCGGCGGTCGTCACCCCGACCTTGATCGCGTCGGGGGCGACGATCGCCAGGTAGACGACATGGGGGACGTGACAGTCCATCTCGTCCTTCAGACACGTCCCGCGACATCGCGCGCACACCCACGTCTCGGTATGGGCCGGGCACCATGGGGTTTCGGGCGCCTCGCACGGCACATGGCGGCCCTGCGCGATGTGCCCTGCACAGTGGCGTTCCTCCAGTCCGAGGTCGAGCGTGGTCCCCGGTCGCAGCGGGATGCGATCGGTAACGCCGTTCGAGGCGACCACGAGCGCGGGATCCGGGGTGCGGTCGTACCCGACGATTTGCACGTCGGATGATACCTCGGTCGCCCCTATAGGTGCCCCGGTCACGCAGGAGCGATACAGTCTTGCCCGTGGCTTTCTGCGTCGGCCCATGGACGGGGCCGCAGACATCGTTGTCCTCCGGGTCGGGCATCGACCCGGCCGAGACGACCGGATGACCACGCATGTGGGGCTCACCGCCCGGGCCCTGGGGGCCGAGCGGTTCCTCTTGGCGGCCCCGGAAGTCGGCCCCCTCGAACGGATCGACGACGTCACTGCCAGGTTCGGCGGCCCGTTCGAGACCGATCGGATCGACTCCGCGCAGGCATTCCTTCGGGCGTGGGACGGGGCCGTCGCACACCTGACGATGTACGGCATGCCGATCCAAGATCGGATCGAAGCGATTCGGCCGGCGATCGAACCGGATCGCCCCGGCCTCGCGGTCGTGGTCGGCGCCGAGAAGGTCCCCTTCGAACTCTACGAGCTAGCGGACTGGAACGTAGCGGTCACGAACCAACCCCACTCTGAGGTCGGGAGCCTGGCGGTCTTCCTCGATCGGCTCACGGAGGGCGAGGGACTCACGGCGGAACTCCGTGGGGGCACCCACCGGGTCGTCCCCCAGGAGTGTGGGAAACGGGTGATTGAGCGCCGAGAAGCCGAGTGATCGGAGCCTTTATGCGCGTAACTCCCCGGCGTTTGCACAATGGCTTTCGAGGACCTCCTGGAGGATCCGGTCATCCAGAAGTACCTCCACGAGCTGGTGGGTCCCAGCGGCATGCCGGTGGCGGCCGCCCCACCCGAGGGTGAGGTGACCGACGAGGAACTGGCCCAGGAACTGAACCTCGAACTCAACGACGTGCGTCGGGCGCTTTTTATCCTCTATGAGAACGACCTCGCCAGCTATCGACGGCTCCGCGACGAGGATTCGGGCTGGTTGACGTATCTGTGGACCTTCGAGTACGAAAAGATCCCCGAGAACCTCGAGGGGGAGATGCATCGCCTGCTCGAGGCGCTGCACGAACGTGAGGAATACGAGGGGACTCACGAGTTCTACCTGTGTGAGGTCTGTTCGATCCGCTTCGAGTTCGGCGAGGCGATGGATTTCGGGTTCGAGTGTCCGGAGTGTGGCTCCCCGCTCGAGGCCATGGATAACGAGGGATTGCTGGGCGCGATGCGGGAACGCATCGGGAAGTTGGAGGACGAACTGAACGTCGAGCCCTAATGGTCGTTCTCGCGACGAAAGTCTACGTCGAAGGGGATGCCCGCGACCGGGCGCTCAGATCGCTGGAGTCCCTCGTCGAGAACCGCATCGGCGAGCTGGCGGTCGAGTACACGATCGGGCTCCGGCACGATCGGTTTCCGAGCGTGACGATCGATGGGGATGATGCCCCGGTCGCACGGCGGGCACTTGCCGAAGAATGGGGGACGATCGCCCCGAATCGGGACGAGGACGAGCTCGTTGTCGGCACGCTCGAACGATGGAACGCTGAGGGCTTCACGCTGGATGCCGGCGAAACGATCCACGTGCCAACGGGCGGCCTGGGTCTAGGGACCGGCGAACCCGCCCGGCTCGTCGAGCGGTTCGGCCTCGTCCAGCACCAACGCCTCGAGTGCGTCACGGGCTCCGCGCCCCGGCTCGGCGAGGCCACGCGGGATCGGCTCTTCGGCTGGCAGCGGGGCCCTGGACGGGTCAACGTGAATAGTGTCACCCGCGGGGAGGTTCGGGCGACGGTCAACCGCGCGGGCCACGCCGAGGATATCGTCACCGTCGAGCGCCTTGGACTCCTCGAACAAAGCGTCGTGTGCCGGGAGGGGACCGATCCGCCGGGGTTGCTCGCGGATCTGGGTCCCCACTTGCCAGGCGAGATGCGCTGCGTCATGCCATGACCCGGCGGCACGCCCTCGCGATCGCAGGCTTGGCACTACTCGTCTCGCTGTCGGGGTGTACCCTTCTCGGGGGGACCACGACGAACGCGGAGCTTTTCGAGTCGGCCGAATACGAGTGGGAGACCGACACCGACGTGGTCATCGATCTCGGCGAGGACGAATACGCCGCGATCCATCGGATCGAGAACCGATCCTCGGTCCGCATCTATCACAGCACGCGGTACGGGATCGAGAACCCGATCCCGATACGAGCGGTGCAGTTTCGGCACGCGAACGGGACGGTGGTCAACGCCTCCGCGATGGATATCTCGGAGAGCCGATCGGCGGTCAACGTCGAGTTACCTGCCGATGAAGGCCAACTCGCCTACATTGGGCCGAAACGCGACAAGGACTTCCAGACCCCGGTGATCACGGAGGGCTCCTACACCGTCAAAGTGCCGCCCGGCCACGACGTCGAGAACTTTATTCTGGGAACGGTCCGTCCGCGCGGGGCCGACACGTCGACCGTCGACGGGCGTGTGCACGTCACTTGGGATGAGCTCGAGGACGGCACCATCGAGGTCAGTTACTACCTCGTTCGGGATCTGTACCTGTTCGGGGGACTCGTGGTGGCTGCGTCGATCGCCGCCCTGATCGCCCTCGGGATCGTCTATCGCCAGATCCAGGAGCTCCAGCGCGAGCGCGAGGAGATGGGGATCGACATCGACGCCGAGGATCCCTCCGACGGGCCGCCACCGGGAATGCGGTGATCCTAAGCGGCCGGGCGGCGAGGACAAACCGATGGACGTCGCGATCGTCACGGTCGGCGACGAACTCCTGTCCGGGGATACGGTCAACACGAACGCGACCTGGCTCTGTGCCCGGCTCCACGAGCAAGGGGTCAGCGTTTGCCGCGTCATCGTGGTACCCGACGTCATCGAGGACATCGCTGGCGCGGTCAACCGTGAGCGCGCACGTTGCGATGCCGTGCTCATCACGGGTGGGCTCGGGCCAACACACGACGACGTGACGATGGAGGCGATCGCCCATGCGCTCGATCGTCCGCTCGAACCGAATGCGGAGGCGGAGCGATGGCTCGTCGAGGAAGGGGGGTACGACGCGGACCGGCTCCTCGATGGCACGATCGATCTCCCCGCCGGGGCCACGCCGATTCACAACGAGGTGGGCGTCGCCCCCGGTGCGATCGTCGAGGACGTGTACGTCTTCCCCGGGGTGCCACAGGAAATGCAGGAGATGTTCTTCGCCGTCAGCGACGACTTCGTCGGCGAGCAGGTCATTCGCGAAACCCTCTACGTTGACGAGCCCGAAAGCCATCTGGTCGAACGCTTCGGGGATCTTCTGGACCTGTTCGACGTATCCGTGGGGAGCTATCCGGGTGAGATCGTGAAGGTCGTGGTTTCGGGAACCGACGAGGGCGAGGTCGCCGATGCCGCCTCGTGGTTGGCCTCGCGAGCGGACACGGTCCCGGCTTCCGAGGTTGAACGAGCGTCATGACGGAGTGGTTTTCCCGTCAGGGACCCCGTTCGCGTCCATGCGTCGCATCGGCTTCCTGATCAATCCCATCGCCGGTATGGGCGGACGGGTGGGGTTGAAAGGGACCGACGGGTTGGTCGAGGAGGCGCGCGCCCGCGGGGCGGACCCGCGCGCCCCCGATCGGGCTCGGCGGGCCCTGGAGGCGCTCGCGGCGGCCGAAACCGACGTGCTGGTCTGCACATGGGGAGGCCCGATGGGGGAACGCGTAGCAGCCGAGGTCGGTCTGGCGAGCGAGGTCCTCGGCAAGCCGAAATCTGACGAGACCACCGCCGAGGATACGCGTGAGGCCGTCCGGGCGTTCCTGGGTGCGGGCGTTGACGTCGTCTCCTTTGCCGGTGGGGACGGTACCGCCGTCGATATCGCGCAAACCGTCGAAACCGCCAGGGCGTCCACGCCGATCCTCGGCATCCCGGCCGGCGTGAAGGTGTTCTCGTCCGTATTCGCGGTCACGCCCGAGGCCGCCGGGGAGATCCTGGCGACCTTCGCGCGGACCGAGGATCGGGAAGTCCTCGATCTCGACGAGCAGGCGTACCGCGAGGGCGAGGTCGAGGCCGAGCTTCGGGCGGTGGTCCCCGTGCCGATCGCCGAGAATGTGCAATCCGGAAAACAGCTCGGCGGGGGCTCCGTCGAGGGTATCGCCGCGGGCGTCGTCGCCCGGATGGAGCCCGAACGGGCGTATTTCCTCGGACCGGGGAGTACCGTGGGGGCGGTCAAGGACGAACTGGGCATCGACGGGACGCCCCTCGGCGTGGACGTGTGGCGAAACGGGGAGGTGCTGGTCACCGACGCCGCCGAGGACGATCTCTTGGACGTCTGCAATGGGGATTCGACGATCGTTGTCTCTCCCATCGGCGGTCAGGGCTTCGTCTTCGGCCGCGGAAACCACCAGTTTTCACCGGACGTCATTCGGCAATCGGATCTCCTCATCGTGGCATCCCGGGAGAAGCTCGCCGAGCTCGGGGCGCTCCGGGTCGATACCGGCGATGCCGATCTTGACGAGGCCCTTCGTGGATGGACGCGCGTGCGAACCGGACGGGTCGAGGAGCGGATGATTCAGATCGTTTGAGCGGGCATCCCTCTGGCCCGGTCACGTACCGGGGTGAGCATCCATCGGCCGCGGTCCCCCAACCGACCCGTCTCGTCCGTCGGCGCCGGGAGAGCCTGTCGCGCCGGCCGGCTAGAGGACCAGCGAAAGGATCGCGAGGATCAGGAACACGACGACGAAGATCTTGGCGATTCGCATCGAAATCCCGGCGACACCACCGAGACCGACGACCGCGGCGATGATGGCGAGGACGAAGAACAGTAGCGCGAGTTCGATGAATCCCCCACCTAGCAGGAACGGGACAACTGCCCAGCCTGCGACCGTTGGGCTTGCGAGTGCCATAGGATTCCGAGCGTCTCCACGGCCTTGAGTAGCCCTTACATAAATTCCGGACTGGCCGACTGCCCCATGACTGAGCGATGGGACCCTGAGATAAGAGATCACCTACTCGAGACCGTCAGGATCCCCAGAATGGGGGCTTATGCGTTCGGGCACCATCGGAAATAACCCATGAGTGTAGCACATGCCGACCTGGACGACGCCGTTGGTTCGCGTCGAGGCTGGACGAGGTGATAGCCATGTGGCTGCGGATCTGGCTGGCCCTGGCCATGACCGGTTGGCTGACGACGTACACGCGACACAACGGGACCAGTCCACTCGAGCATGACCTGCGCGCGGATATGCTCGCGATTGTCAACGCGCTTCCGGGGATCTACCTCGCCCGTTTGATCGATCGCACGGGTCGACCGGCTTCCACGGTCCGGTATCACACCCGCGTCCTCGAGCGCGAGGACCGCCTCCAGCGGGCATCAGTGTGGGGCAATCAGCGCCTCTTTCCGATCGATACCGACCCCTGTCACTTTGCCTACTATGCGGCAATCCGAGATCCCCCGAGCTCGCTGGTCCTTCGCGCGATCGAGGCCCATGGCCCGGTGACGCCGGGCCGGTTGGCTGACCTCCTCGGACGCGCGCCGAGCACGATCTCCCACCATCTCGCGCGCTTCGAGGACGAGGACCTGATCGAACGGCGACGGGACGGCGAGACGGTCCGGGTCAGACTGGCGCCCCATCACCAGCGCGGATCCGTCTGATCGCCTCGTTTCCGCCCGTCCAGGACCTTTTCGACGGTTTCGTCAGAACGTCTTTTCCGTTCGCTACCGTGGTATCTGTCGGGTCGTGGCTCCCGGGCGAGGCGTCCGGGATACCCACGAGAACGACTCCAACAATGACTTCTTCACGCCAAGATACACCGTCGGACAGTCGACTCGATCGGAGAGCATTCGTCGGCGCCCTCGGCGCCGGTATGATCGTTGGCGTCGCCGGGTGCCTCGATCCCGGCGACGATGAGGATACGGATGACACGACTGACACGGACACAACAGATACAGGTGATACGGATACGACCGATACCGGCGACACGGACACCACCGACGCCGGGGACACTAACGCGACCGACGCCGACGACGCGGGCAATGAGACGGATGACGAGGGAGGCATGGATGACGGTGCCGACAACGAGACCGATGGCGGAACGGGTGATGAGGACGACGGCGGCATGAACGAGGAAGATGGGGGGATGGATGACGAAAACGAGACGACCGACGGGGAAGACAGCGACACGACCGGCTGAAGTGATCGGTCACATTAGTCGGGCAAACTCGTTATCGGGTCCGAATAGAT
>CAZAYR010000007.1:0-40977 GCA_964489365.1 uncultured Salinarchaeum sp. | reverse complement strand
AGGGTGCAAGCACGTACAGAACTGCGCCAGTGGCGGTGCTGCCGACGGTGGCCGTCAGAAGGGCCAGCCCGACCACGCCGTTCTGCCGCCCGGGCTCGTCCTCCGTGGCCGGGACGTACCGGAGCAACGACTTGCCGGTCCCGAGTCGGGCGACGATCACGACCAGTGAAATCAGGGTCCAAGCAAATGCATAAATGCCATACAGCGAGGCGCCAAGCCCCCGGGTAAGGAGGATATTCAGGAGGACTTTCAGCGGCTGGCCCAGCAAACCCCCGAAGACGTAGACAGTCGCTCCCTGGGTGATCGATGACAGGGACTCGTTGACGCCCCTCTCCGACGTCGATTCCGACATCAACCATGCGAGTGGCGACGCCACGCGCTACTTGTTAGTCCCTCAACAACCCGCGATTGGCATCCCCAGCGCCCCGGATCTCTGATCGAGCCGACGAATCAGCCGTCGATAGCGGCGGCCATAACCAACGTTCGGCGCCATCTAATTTTGTACGTCTTCGTCCAGGTATCCCTGATCGCATGCTCCTCGCCCGGCCGTCTCCCGCCATCACGGTCGGCCGGAGGCTGTCCGGGGCGTCGAATAATGGTCTCGTCGGGAACCAAATCCGCGGGGGCGGATGAGCTCGGAGAGCTCCTGGGGGCATCTCCGCGCTCTCGGGATCGCCGTTTTCGTCACCGCGCTCGTGATCCGCCTGTTGGCGGTCGGCGTCACGACAACAACGTCGTTGAATACCTATGCCCAAGCCGATGCGAACGGCTTCGCCCTGCAGGCAGAACGGATCGCGACGGCGATCCCTCAGGGAGCGATTCCGGCGATAGATACTGGCGATATCTATCACCTCTGGGGCGCCATGCTCGCGCCGTTCTGGCTGCTGCCGGGACCGAGTCGGATCTACGCCCGCATCGGGATCGCGATCCTCGGCGCCGTGGCAGTCCATCACGTGTATGTGATTGCCCGGTATCACCATTCGCAGTCGGCGGGCATCCTCGCAGTCCTGCCCCTCCTATTCTATCCCAGTTTCCTGTTCGTCCAGGCAACCGTACTCCGGGAGGCGATGGTGTTCTTCGCCCTGACGACGACGGCCCGGTTCCTCCTCGTACCGACGCGTCGACTCGACGCGAGAAAGCGGTACGTCCTGGCGGTAGCCTTCATTGCGGTCGCATCCGTATTGCGGGAGGAGAACATTCCCGTCTATCTGCTGGTGGTGGTCATTGCACTCGTAGTCAAGCGCAAGGCAGGCCAGGACGTGGCCACCCTGACCCCGCGGACCGTCGGGGGGACACTGGTCGTGATTCCGTCGCTCGTCATCGCATTTGGACGACCCGCCCTCGATCGCATCCTGGTCCTCCGCGAAGCTCGGGGCAGGGGGCGGACGGCATATTTCGAGTCCGTCATGCCCACGACGATTCCGCGGGCGATCGCCTTCAGTTGGATCGGGGCGCTGTATTTCTTGTGTGCGCCGTTCCCCTGGATGGTGTCGCACGTGATGGATTTCGTGATCATGTTTGAAGGGATGGCCAACGGCCTGTATCTGCTCGGCGGGATTCTCGGGGTCCGGGTCCTTCACGAGGAGACGCCCGCCGGGGCGGTGGCGCTCGCCGTCGGCGTCGTCGTCGGGGGCCTCCTCTATGGCCTCGGGACGGTCAACGTCGGGACGGCGGTCAGACACCGCCAGATGCTGTTATGGGCCGTCTTCTTATTCGGGGGCATGGGCTTCGCGCATCACGTCCGCCTTCGGACGGTCTTTCGTTCGCCATGAATCCGAATATCGTGCTCGTCGTCATGGACACGACAAGGGCCCGCGGGCGTGGTTCGTTCGACGTAACCGAGGCCCTTCGGGACATTCCCCCGTTGTCCGACGCGACGAGTTTCACCAACGCCTTCTCCTCGTCGCCTTGGACGCTCCCGTCCCACGCCTCGCTGTTCACCGGGACGACGCCCTCGAAGCACGGCGCCCATGCCGACCATCGATATCTCGACGATACCCTGCCCATTCTCCCCGAGATTCTCGAGGAGAACGGCTACGAAACCGTAGGGGTGTCCAACAATACGTGGATTAGTGGGGAGTTCGGGTTCGAGCGGGGGTTCGAGTCATTCTATCGCACATGGCAGTTCGTCCAAACGGACACCGATCTCGGAGGGATCGCACGCTTGACCCACGGCGCGGAGATGTTCCGGAAAGCGGGCCGGCGGATGTTTGATGGCAATCCCGTGACGAACGTGATGAACGCCGTTTATGGCCGGTACTTGCGGCGGCGGCATGATGACGGGGCGGCCCGGACGAACAAATGGATTGACCATTGGCTTTCCGGGCGATCCGATGACCGACCGTTCTTCCTGTTCGTCAACTACCTCGAGCCGCATCTCGACTACCGGCCCCCGAAGGAGTACGCCGTCGAGCATCTCCCGGATGATGTTTCATTGGCGGAGGCGATGGACGTCCCCCAGGACGCGTGGAGATACATCGCTGGCGACCTCGAACTTACCGAACAGGAGCTCTCGGTACTGCGAGGGCTCTATCAGGCAGAAATCGCGTACCTCTGCGATAAGATCGAAGAACTCATCGCGAGCTTCCAAGCCGCCGGGGCGTGGGAGAATACGTTGTTCGTACTGACGAGCGACCATGGCGAACATATCGGCGAGCATGGCCTGATGGACCACCAGTACGCACTCTACGATACCCTTCTCCAGGTCCCACTGCTAGTTCGGGGCTCCACCTTTTCTCGGGAGGCTGAAGACGAACTCGTACACTTGAAGGATATTTCGGCGACGATTCTGGACATCCTGGATGTCAACATCCCGAAAAATCTGCAGGGGAAATCTTTCCATCCAGCCCAGCAATACTCCCGGGAGTTTGTGTTCGGTGAGTATATTGCGCCGATTCCGACGCTAGAGCACCTCGCCTCGAAGCTGGGAGAATTACCCAAACGCGTGGAGCGATTCGACCGATCCCTTCGATCCGTTCGGTCTGACGAATACAAATACATCCGCGGATCCGACGGGAGCCAGGAACTCTATGAGATCCAGGAAGATCCGTTCGAAACGGACGATATCGCGAAGACCTCTCCCCAAATCGTCGAGCGTATGGACACAGCCCTCGACGAGTGGCTGTCGACATTCGAATGTGCGGAAGCAAGGGGCGATGTCTCCATGAGTGCCACAACGGAATCGAGACTAAAGGAACTCGGATACCTCCAATGAGGTTCCATGCTCCGAATCAGGATTCACCAATGTGAACCGAGCTCGAAATCCCACTCGGTCGGATGGAAGGTCTCGGTTCCAGCTCCGGGAGCGATCGTCATTTCCCCGAAATAGATCTCGTTATCCGTAGTATGGTAAAGATCAACGCGAACGAAATCGAAACCCTCGCCCAACTCCTCGGCGATCGAAATCATGTCCTCCAGGCGGTCGGGCTTCTCGATTTTTGGGCCCAGTGGATATTCGAGTCGAAATTCGTACGGATCCCACGAGCGGTCGAAAAATCGACGCGACCGATTCGGTGAGAATCGGTTGAAATCCACGTGAATGAACTGCACCTCGCCGTGGAAGACGTAGCATTTAAAATCTCGAGGGATTCCGAACTGTGGATCCCACAAGAGTTCCTCGACGAGGATTTGTGGGTCGATATCCTCATACCAGTACTCGCGCGAACGGCTTCCGTAACGCGTTTGAAGCCATTCCTGACAATCCTTCCTGAGCGCATTGAGGTCCGACTCGGCTTTCGCCTCGACGACTCGCGTCCAGCCGCTCCCGTGGGTCGCTTTTACGACGAATCCCTCCGGGAATTCTTCGAAGGGTATCGAGTTCGGGTCATTCCCGACATGATACAGATCAGCCAGGACATCATCCCCTACCCGCTCGCGGACGAACTCCCGAACAGCATACTTGTCCGATACCCGCGAGTACAATTCGGTTCGCTCATTGGACAGTTTTCTCGCAATGATTTTTTCGTTGAACGATCTGGGGTTTGACACCCGGGGCCAGTACCCCAGCACCGGTGCGGCGAGGAATTGTTCGTGTCTCGGCGCGGAGAAAACCTGGGAGATTAGCGGATGAGCCGGTACTTGGAGGAGATACCTGATCCCATGGCGAAGTGCCTGTGACGGGCCGCGGTGTGTCACCGCCTTGCGGAGTTTCGTGGGATACGTCATCGGTCGTCCCCTCACTCCTCGAGTGCAATGTTCGGCATGCGCAATCTCGATCGTCCGTAGCCGTGCTCGGTCGGGAGTCGCTGATATACAGACTGGCCCGTCCGGTACCAGCGGCGGAATCGATCGTAGGCCCCGCGACCGTCACGTGCGAACGAGGCCACGAAGCCGGCGATCGCACGTACCGAGGTGGGGTCCGTCTTCAAGCGATCCATGAGCGCTGACCGGGCCTGTGCGGAGTGACCGGCAAGGAGATAACTGATGCCGATATCCCGCGTGAGCTCGCCGCGTTTGTCCTCCGGACACACGCGTTCGGCGCGCTCGAAACACGTCAGGGCCTCCTCGGTTCGCTCGAGCCGGAGACACGCCCGCCCCACGCGCATCAACCGATCGGCGGTGTTCCGCGCGGTGAGATCCTCGTGGTGTTTCGCCAGCAGCCGGATCAGGCCCTGGCGTTTCCGCCACGCGTCGTCCTGGACCCCCGACACGTCGAACCGGTGGACGGTCAGCACCTCCTCGAGACCGACGATGTCGTGATCCTGCGCAATTCGTAACTGGAAGTCATAATCGACCGTCGAGGCCATCTGCTCGTCGAACCCGCCGATGTCCTCGGCAACCGAACGCCGGAACAGCGTGTTCGACATCCCGGCGATGACATTGCGCTCGGCGAGTCCGTCGAAATCGATCGTCCCGGTGGCGGTCTCGTGGACGTACCGGTGGGTCGCGTGTTTGGCCAAATACGGGTGGACGACGCCAGCGACGTTCTCGTCAGCATCGCGCATCGCCGACACCGTCGCGTCGAGCCGATCCGGTCGGTACAGGTCGTCGGAATCGAGGACCGCGATGTAGTCGCCCTCGGCAGCCTCGAGCCCACGGTTCTGGGCGGCCGCATGGCCCTGCTGTTGCTCGAGGCGGCGATAACGAATCCTGTCGTCACGATCCATCCACGCTTGCACGATCTCGGGGGTCGCATCGGTCGATCCGTCGTCGACGATGACGTGCTCGAAATCGTCGAAGGTCTGGTGCTGGACGGACGCGATCGCCTCCGAGATGACGTCCGCGCGATCGTGTGTTGGCGTGATGACTGAGACGGTGGGCATGCGGCGATATCGTGGTTATAGCCGACGAATCCGCTCCGCGGAGCGATTCAGGTGGAGGAGGTCGGCGGCAGCGTGACCTGGAAGCAGCCATTCTCGTCGGGCTCAGTATCGGAATCCACGAGCACCTGCTGGCCGGCGGTCGATTCGTCCCAGGACGTCCCGGGGGTGCCGTAGACTACGAGGGCGTAGTTTTGGGCCTCAGACTCATTGATGCAGGCCGTTGCAGTACCATTTTCGATCGTGACATCCTGGTCGATGGTGGCTTCACAATCAGAGCCGTCCCAGCACTCGGGACATTGGACATCGAAGTTGCCGTCCTGCCACTTCGCCTGCAAGAGATCCTCGCGGTCGCAGTACTTATTGTCCGGACCGAGGTTTGCGATCACCGGCCCTTCAATGAGGTCGATCTGGTATCCAGTGAAGGTCTCCCGGTCTTCCTCCAGACAGAACACGACATTGCTGATCGCGGGGCCCGATTCGCCGTCATCTGTGTTGAAGGTCGCAGTATCTTCCGGTCCGACATTCACGTTCCCCCGCCCGACCGAATCACCGCCACCTTCGACACAGATATGGGTAATCCGCCAACCCTCGCCGACTTCGTAATCGAACGCGATCGGTTCGCAACCTTCGTCCTTGTTTTGTTCCTCGTCTTCCGAATCGTACATGATCGTCACGACATCGTCGCTGTCCTCGTCCTCCTCGTAAACGAAAACACAGTCCTCATCATCAAACTCGTACTTCACCCACGCGCTAGGACAGTTGCACCGGGCCTGGGGATTGTGATCGCTCCCCCCGACCAGCCCCGATCCGGTCCCGATCGCCGCCCCGATCCCCGCCGCGGCCACCCCTCGCAACAGCGTCCGCCGCCGTGGTCCGCCCGACGATGCGTCCGCGTTTTGCTCACTCATGACGTTCCGTAACTGGGAGGACCCACCATTCGTAATATCTAAAATAAGCAACACAGTCACGTCATCCATGGCCTAAGGCTCGGCCCTAATTCCGCCACGGATCCCCATGACCGATTATTCGAATCTTAATCGGCCCCTCGCGGGTTACGCCCAATGATTCCCGCGCCGTGTCGACATTTCGATCCATCATTCTCCGGACTCGAACGATTCGGGGCTGTCTATGATGGTTCCGGCCCACCGGCCGATCCGCGTGCGTTTGAGGTCGGCGACCGAATGGTCGACGAAGAGCCCGATTCCGGCCAGCCCACCGATGACGAGGATCACCGCCCACTGGCGGCGGGAGGTCGGCGCAGTCATCAGGGAGTATCCCGCCGCCCCCGAGACTAGAAGCAGGACGAGCTCGCTGGTCAGACGGATCGGCGCTGCCTGCCATGCCCCGCCGAGGTGTCTGGCGCTTCGCCGTAGGGCGGCCACCGGCAGGCGTTCCCCTATCCACGGGTAAGCTCGTTCGAGCCCGGCGACGATCAGGCCGACCGTGTAGGAGGCACGTGGGTCGAGGACGATGCCGTTCGGCTCGGGCGTTGCGGTCGTCCATCGCACGAGGTACGCGCACCGACACCAGTGTCTGAGGGTACGCCACCAACGCGCGATCGTGGACGCCCGGCTCGCGCGGCGCAGGAACGTGACGAGCCCGGCCAGTCGCGAGGTGAGGATCGCCTCGCGCATCCGTGTCAGAGACGCGTCGGCCATCACTCCTCCCGGATCTCGATGACGACCCCCTCGACGATCACGTCGCCGAGATCCAACCGGAGCTGGCGATCCACATAGAGTCGCTCCCGGGCGAACACCGGCAGTCCCTCCTCGTTCTCCTCGACGGCGAGCGTGACCGTGAGCGTGAGGTTGTCCCCGTTCGCGGTCTCGATCGCATCGACGGTCACGACGTCCTGGGTCGGCACCTCGCCCTCCTCGAGCGCGTCGATCACGTGATCGGGTTGTTCGCCGGCCTCGAGGACGACAGTCCGTGTCGGCCGATCGTCGCCCCCCGTCACGAGCGAGACCCCGGCGATGCCGATGGCGAGCACGAGGAGCACCACCGCGAGGTCGATGACGTTGATCCGTCCGAGGATGAACCCGTCCTCGTCGATGAACGCCACCGGCTCACCCCCGACGTGACCGCTCGGCCGGTACTCGATCCCTCATTCGGTCGGAGGAGGACGGTGGTCCGTTCAAGTAATAACCAGGCTAACGCGGCGAGGGCGACGGGGTCCATTGGTCCGGGGCGCCGAATGTTGATCCACCCGAGCACATCGCGCGCTGGCCGGGTATACCGAGGGCGGTTCCCGGCCGGCCGCCGGCAACCGCGACTCGCGCACGGTCCGGGTGCGCACGCGGCGGCGCACCTCGCCGAACCGCAAGCACCCGACCTCTGTGTCGGCTATACGGATGATCGCGACCCCGAAGTCATCCCACCTTGAGTCGATCCTGCGAGCACCCGGATCGCCTACGGCCTCCCTACTAACGGTCGCCCAGGGACTCGAAACGCCGATGGCACCCCGCACGATCGCGATCGAGCGAATCCACCGTCGGCGTCACGACACGAGGCGCTAAATGGCCCCCGCCATCGCGCACTTCCTGGTCGGCGCGGGGCTGCTGTTGTTCGTGGCGGCCCCGTTCGTGATGCGCTATGACGTCGACGCAGCCCACGCGATCTGGCTGATCCCGCTCGGCGGCATTTGGGCCCTGTTGCCGGACGTCTACCATATCCTGCCGGTCCTCCGGGGCCCGCTGTTCGTGCTCCACGAGACCCCGCGGGTCGACCTCTTCGCGTTCCATTTCGAGCTCGACCGGCCGGCGATCCGGGCGCGCTATCACGCCGCGGTGTTCGGGTCGATCCTGCTGTTCGTCGGGGCCGTGGGGGCCTTCTGGACGGCGGCACGGACGGATCGCCTGAGCGGGCCGACGACGATGCTCGCCGCGACTGGCTTCGGCGGTGGACTCGCCACGCTCGCCTTGGTGCTCCTGGTCGGGATCCAGGGGGCGTTCCCCGCTATCGCGGGCCTCGTCGGCGCGTCCGGGGTCCTTGTCGGCGGCGCCCTCGTCCTCCTCGCCGGGGGCGCGGCCGCGGGTTGGTGTGGGTTCGCGGTCGAGGTGTTGGTACCACGCGAGTACGTTCGCGAGCCCGCCTGGGCGGCCGTGGGGAGCGTGCTGGTCTGTCTGAGCGGCGGGCTCGTCGGCGTGGTCTATCTGGCGCCCGCGGCGCTCACGCCGGCCGACGAGCGCGTGATCCTCGCGCTGGCGGTCTACGGGTTGGTCTTCGGGGTCGTGTACGGCACGGTGCGGGGCGCCGGTCGGGTGTCCGATCAGGACGCACAGAGCGCGGCGGCGGCCTCGTAGGAGCCCTCCGCGGTGCCGACGTCGGGGGTCTCGCCCGCGAACGCCACCGCCTCGAACCCCGCCGTCAGTTCCCGGAGGTGCGCGTCGCCGACCTCGCCGTCGTGGCCGTGGTGTTTCTCGTAGAACTCCCAGTGGGTGAGATAGCGGTCGTCGGGCTCGGCCGCGAGGTGAGCGCGGGCCGCGGCGTAGCCGTAGACGATCGCGGCGTCGGCCCGCTCCTCCCCGAGGGCACGTTCGGCGGCCTCGAGCAGGGACTCGCCCGTCCGGCGGTCAAAGTCGAGCTGCTCGGTCAGGCCCGCGGGGACGCCGGCGTCCTCTGGCGTGGTCGTCGTGTCCGCCTCGGGAATCACCAGGCCGAGGATGGCCGCCTCGATGCCGTTGAGGAGCCGGGAGCCGGCCAGATAGGGCCGGGAACGGGTGACGGCCCTGGGCAGCGCGCGGTGGATCCGCCGGCCCCAGACGGTGTGGGTGCCGAAGATGGCGAAGATGGCGGCCAGGAGCGCGAGGACGGCGATGATGGCCTGCAGCAGGAGCCCCCAGCCCGGGAACTGGACGGTGCGACTGGCCGTCGCCGGGGCGAGGCTCGTGCCCTCGCCGGCGAAGGCGACGGTCACGTTCGCCTCCTTGGTCTCGACGTCCTGGGGGAGGTCGAACTCGCCCTCGTAGGCGCCGGCGGCATTCGTGGTGAGCGACCCGACGTCCTCGCCGTCGAGCTGGACGGTCAGGGGCACGCCGTCGACGGGGTCGTCGTCCCCGGTCCGGAGTTCGCCCGCGACCGCGAGGCGGTCCGCATCAGCCTCCGCCCCGAGTGTGAGCGTCGTCGGCGTTTCCTCGATGACCAGCTCCGCGGTGGCCTGGGCGGGCCCGATGGCGCGGTCCGCGTAGGGCCACCGGACCCCCACCTGGTAGGTGCCGTCCTCGATGGCCCGCGGCACGGTGGCGTTGGTCGCGAACCGGCCGTCGTCGAGGCGGACGTCCTCCGTGGCCAGCCCCGACGCGAAGAGCTCGAGGGCGAGATCCGGCGCGGGCTCGTCGCCGACCCACATCGTGCCGTTAATCGCGACGGTGTCGCCGTAGCGCACGGGCGAGGTGACCTCGAGGTCGCGGATCGCCGGCTGGACCTGTTCGATGACGACGGATTCGGTGCCCTCGCTGCCCAGGTGGTCGGTCTCGGGGGCCGGCACGTACCGCGCCGTGACGTTGGTCTGGCCGGCGGCCATCAGCACGGGCCGGTGGGTGAAGGTGAACGTCCCCGTGTCGTCGGTGGCGACCGCGATGGAGCGGTTCCGGACTTCGATGGTCACCTGCTCGTTCGCGATGGGCGCCCCGTCGGCGGTCGAGAGCTGACCGATCGCCCGGATCGGCTCGTGGTAGGAGGCGTTCCGATCGCTCACCGAGAGGGCAAACTGCGTTTCGACGAGATGGGCCTGGATGGCCTCGTCGGCGATGCGATCGAGTTCGGCGACGAGCGCCTCGACCCGGGCACGGGCGTCGGACATGTCCCGATAGCCCGCGGATTCGATGGTGCCGTAGGCCGCCAGCATGTCCTCGGCGGCGTCGCTGGCACTGTGCCGCAGTCGATCGAGCTCGCGGGCCCGCTCGCGCACGGTGTCGAGATTGCCGTCGTCCTCCGCGGCCTGGAATGCCTCGTAGGTCTGCCAGAACTCGTCGGTGGCGTTGACGAACTGCCGGTGGTCCGTCCGTGTCTCGGCGAAGGTTTCGCGCTCGTCCTCGCGGTCGACCTCCTCGCTGACGTTCACGTAGTGGCCGTGGGCGACGGTGTAGTTCAGCCCGAGCCGGTCGCTCGCGTTCGCGTATTCGCCGTCGCTCGTGTGTTCGACGCTTTGGGCGAGCTGGTCGGCCATGTACCAGCCGTACCACCACGCGACCGATTCGACGTCGCCTTCGCGTTCTTCGACCTCGTCGGGGTGGAGGTGGGAGGGCGGGGTCGTGTTGTTGGCGTCCTGCTGGAGCAGTGCCGTCCCGCCGGGATACTGGGGGGCCGCAAGCGCCGCTCCCGCAAGGAGCACGAGCATCGTCACGACGACGAGGGCGGCCACGAGCCCGCGGCGGGACGGCCCGGTCACGGGCGCTCGCTAACACGTAGCGGGAGAAAACCGTTCCTGTCTCCGGGGATCCCGCCTTCAATGTCCGATCGATCACTTCTCGGGGTAGATTCGCTCGCCGCTCTTGAGTCGATCCGTATAGAATGCCGTGATGACGAAAGGGTCATCCACCACAACCTTGGTCACGACCAGGAGGAATTTCTCGGTAACTGGCGTAGTATCGTAATGTTGATAATACAAGTGGATCGCATTATCGTGATCGCTACGCCTGACTTCATCCGGCTCGGCGAGCGTCTCACCGATCCGGCGTCGTTGGTTCTCCATTTCAGGCCGCCGCTCGATGTGCTCGAGCCGTTCATCGGTGAGTCGGATCGACCGCCCCGAGTAATCGGTGAATCTCCTCACGCTTCGTTGGGATCTGCCTCGAAATACACATCGAACGGCAGATCGCGATGTTTCCGCGAGCTCACGTTCAGCACGGCAAAGCCGATCGTTTCGCCGTCCGGCGAGACCCGTTTGAAGATTCCATCGCCGATATCGACGAAGTGGCCCTCCTCCCCGCCGCGACTGAGTTCCAGATAATCGCCCTCTTCGTCGTACCACACGGTAACCCCGCTCATCGTCTCGTCGTAACATGTGATCGCACTCCTTAAAAACAAACGGGCAGCGATGCCTGGTCGACGGGTAGTATTCCTGGAGATCTACGAGGATCATTGCCGGCGGGGACACCCTGAGCGGTCGCGATGCGGTTCCGCCTACCACTCCGAAGGGCGCCCCCGAATGGGGTGAACCGGTACGTTCAACTGCGCTGTGGGGTTGCAACCGGACATGCAGTTGACGCGTCGGGCGTGGACGGTCGCCGGATCGGCGGGCGTGCTCGGCGCGTACGCGGTGGTCGTGGATTCGTATCTGCCGTTGCTCGGGCTCGTGCTGCTGGGAGCTTGGTGGCTGGACGCCCAGGCCAGGTTTGTCGGCGATATCGCCGCGCTGGCCGATCAGATCGAGGTGACCCAGGCGGTCGAGGAGCCGAACCTGCGCCCCCAAGGGTCGACGGACGTGACCCTCGATGTCGAACGTTCGACGAGCGAGCATCTCGAAGGCACGGCGACGGCCGGGCTTCCTCCCGCGACGCGAGGCGAGGACATCGTCGTAGAGCTGCCCCCCGCCAGGGAACGCGCGGCGACGACCGCGTCGGTCACGTGGCCCGTCGCCGGCGAGCATACCTTCGACCCCGCCGCCCTGGATTGGGACGACGGGCTGTTTACGGAAACGATCGAGGCGGGGGACACCCCCTCGGTAACCGTCGATCCCCACGGGATGTCCGGGATCCACGTCGGCGAGGGCGGCGACCAAGTCGCCGGGCCCTACGGCGAGCACCGCTCCGGGCAAACCGGGGCGGGCATGGAGCCATCGGGAGTCCGTGAGTACCAGCCCGGCGATCAGACCAGCCGCATCGACTGGAAGGCGACGGCCCGCTTCGATGACCTGTTCGTCCGGGAGACCGAGGCCGAAACCGACCGCGCGGTCTACCTGCTGTTCGATCACCGCCATCGCCTCGGCGAGGGCCCGGCCGGCCTGTCGAAGCTGGCGCTGTTGCGGGCGGTGGCGCTGTTGACGGTGAACACCGCGCGGGACTTCGACGACCCGATCGGGCTGGTCGGCGTCGGCAACGCCGGGATCACCACGGCGCGACAGCCCAACAACACGGCCGCCGCGTATCTGGCGGTGCGGGAGACGCTGCTGTCCCTGGACGCCACGGATCCGGACGCGGGCCATGCCTCGCCGACGGCCTATCGCGAACCGATCGGCGGCGTGGACGCCCAGCGGCGGCTTGCGGAGCTGGGTGAGAGCTCGCGGTTCGCCGAGACGCTGCGGCCGCTGTTGGCCCACCGCGAGTCCTATCTCGAACGTTTCCAGGACCGGCCGCTGTTCGGCGGGATGCGCCGGATCGTCGCCGAGAGCGGGGCGGACGCCCAGGTGTGTCTGTTCACCGACGACGCCGCGCGGGCGGAAGTCCAGGAGACGGTCCGGCTGGCCCGGCGGAACGGGCTCGACGTGCTGGTGTGTCTGGCCCCGGACGTGCTGTTCCGGTCGCAGGCGCTGGCCGATGCCGAGGAGACGTACCGTGACTACGTCGCCTTCGAGGAGTTCCGGCGCGTGCTCTCCCGGATGGGTGGCGTGCGAGCCTACGAGGTCGGCCCGGCCGACCGGCTGAGTATCGTGCTCGAGCAGGCGCCGCGTCGGACGGAGGCAGTCGCATGAGCGCGATCGAGCGGGTGGAGGAGTTGGGGGTTGCCCTCGAACCGGCGATGCGTCACGACGATCGGGTCCGGGTGCTCGGGTTCGTCGGCTGTCTGGTCGTCCTCGTCGGCTTCTGGTTGCCGGTCGGGCCGCTCGGCGTGGGCCTCGGGCTCGGCGTGCTCGTCGCGTGGGTGGCCCTCGGGACGCCCGTCGCGATCGCGGTCGGACACGTGTTCCTGGCGCCCGTTTTCCCGGAGACGCTCGAGGCACTCCTCGTCGTCGAAGTCGGGTTCGTCGTCCTCGTGCTCGCGCCGGTCATCAGTGGGCGACGGCTCGGGCGCGGGGTCGTCCGGGTGGTCCTCGCCTTGTCGTTGCTCGGCGGGTTGCTCTGGGGCAGCCTGGCGGTGGTGCCGCTGTGGGTCGTCCCGCTCGTGCTCCTCGCCGCGGTGGGCCTGGCCTCGTACGGCCTCCACCGGCTCGCCTGGCTACGCCTGGGCAAGATCGAGGGGGTCGACCCATGAGTGCGGACGGGGAGATGGCGGAGGGTGACGCCGACGAGGAACTGTCGCGGCTCCGGGGCGAGGTCGACGTCCTCCAGGAGGAAAACCGCCGGTTGCGCGAGGAGGTCGCCCGGGCGCGCCAGGCCCGGTATCGCCGGACGGCGGTGGCACTGGGTGCCCTGGGCGTCGTCGCGGCCGGCGGCGGCGTGCTGTTCCCGGACGTGCGCGACGTGCTGTTTTCCTTGGCCGCGATCGGGCTGTTCAGCGGCTTCCTCGTCTACTATCTCACGCCCGAGGCCGTCATCACCGCGGACGTCGGCGAGCGGGTCTACGAGGCCACGGCGCGGAACCTGGCGGCCATCGTCGACGAGCTCGGCCTGCGCGAGGAATCGCGGTACGTGCCGACCGCGGACGGCGCCTATCTCTTCGTGCCCCAGGCGGCGGACGCCGGCGTCCCGGACGTCGAGGAGGGCCCGATCGTCACGCGCGAGGGTGCCCGGGGGCTGTTCGTCGTCTCGACGGGCACGACGCTGTTCGCAGCCTTCGAGGAGGCCCTGACCGCGCCGCTGGCCGACGGCCCGCGGCCGCTTGCCGTCCAGCTGGCCGACGGGCTCGTCGAGCAGTTCGAGCTCGCGCGGTCGGTCGACACGGATGCGGAGGCCGGCCGGGTGACCTTCGAGGTCGACGGCTCGGCGTTCGGCGACGTCGATCGCCTCGATCACCCGATCGCGGCCTTTTTCGCGGTCGGAATGGCCGCCGGGCTCGAGGACGTGATCGAGCTGGAGGTCCAGGCCGGCGACGCGTACGCCGACTGGCTGGTGACCTGTCGGTGGGAAGACTAACGCGGACCACGCCTCGACATCGCGGCCGATCCGTCGGGGCGAACCCTACGACGATTGCGCGGGTGCGGAGACCCGCTTCCGTTCGGCGTCGACGATCGAGACGTGCTCGTCGACGGTGAGGGTGAGCCTTTCGTCCTCGACGGTGAAGGTGAACGTCCCCCTGAACGGGTCGACGGAACGCACCTCCTCCTCGTAGTCCGCGAGCGCCCCGGGCGCGACCTCGTAGGTTTCCGGGATGAGGGGATTCGCGCCGTGATCGGTGACGAAGGACAACAGTTCCGTCGAGGCCAGGAGGCACACGATCGCGATGCCGCTCTTGCTGTTCGGACAGCTCACACAGTCGACCTCGAAGAGGACCGCGTGGCGCCGCCCGCAGCGCTCGCAGACCTCCCCCGAGACGTCGTGGTCCGCACAGACGGTCACCGAGTGCTCGACGGTCCCGGCACAGCGCGCACACACGCCGGCGCTGTCCCCCAGGAGGTCGAGGTTGTCCCAGGCTTGGGCCGCCCGGAACAGCTCCTCGGGGGTCCGGCCCTGCACGCCCGACGGGGGCAGCGCGATGTGGCCGAGGGTGGCCGGCTCGGTCGCCAGCTCCTCGCGGGGCTCGTCCTGGTCGCCCACGCCGGGACAGGCCGGACAGAACATCTTGACCCGCTCCTGCTCGTAGCTGATCTCGATGGAGCTCCCGCAGAACGGGCAGGGTTCATCGACGGGGGCACGCTCGACCCGCGGCTCCTCGGTCATCGTTCCCGAGATGATAGCCTCGACGACCCGGCGGCCGGCCTGGCGGAGGGCGTAGCCACTCTCGGTTTTCGCGATGAAGTGGCCCTCGAGCTTGTCGAGATGGTAGCTGAAGTTCGAGCGCGTCTCGTACTCGCTGCGCTCGAACAGCGTCGAGAAGGCGAGGGGTTCCTCGGTCCCGCTGAGCGTCCGCAGGATCTCGAGGCGGGTCTCGTCGGCGACGAGGGCGAAGGCCGCGTCCGGCGAGAGTCCCGTGGGATCGGTGGACATACCCTCGTCGTGGCGCCCAATGGCGTTAAATTCCGGTCCCCAATATGTCAAGGAGCCAATTATAATGTCATATAGCTGAACTATAACTCGCCGTCCCGCGATCACACGGTCGATGTCCTCCGACACCACGCTCGAACGGTACATGCCCCACCTGTTCTTCGCCGGGGCCGCGCTGTACGCGGTCTTCGTCGCCAGCGAGATCCTCGTGATTTACGAGGGGACGGCGATCCCGAAGGCGACCCTCTTTGCCTCCGCCGCGACGGTGCTGATCCCGCTCGGCCTGGTCGGCCTGCATCGCTCGCTCGTCGCCGACCGTCCGGACCTCTCGCGGGTTGCCGCCGGCCTCGTGGTGGTCGCGGCCATCTGCTGGTCGATCATCATCGTCGGCGACGGCATCCTCGAGCCGGCCGGCATCCTCACGGAGCCGCCCGGGCCGCTCGCGTTGACGCCCTTTGTGGGGATGGCGACGCTGTACGTGGGGTATCTGCTGTTCGGTGCGACCGTGCTCCTCGCGGATCGCCATCCCCGGCTCCTCGGCGTCCTGCTGGTCATCCCGGGAGTCTCCGTGCCCCTCGTGATGCTCGTGCTGACCGGCATCCCGACGTACGTCCCGAACGTGGTCAACCTCCTCGCGTACGCGGCCATCGGGGTCGTGCTCTACACGGCGGACGTGCCGTCCCGGCGCGTGACTTCGCCGGCCGACACGGCGACATGAGCGGTTGGGACCGGCGGCAGGTGCTCGCGACCGTGCCGGTGGTCCTCGGCGGCGGGGTCGCGGGGTGTCTCTCCGGGCCCTCGTTTCCGGATGCCGACGTGATCGCCGGCGAGGACAACGAGAACGTCTTCGCGCCCACGGAGCTGACGGTGGAGGTCGGCGAGTCCGTCACATGGGGGTTTGCCAGTGCCGGGCACGACGTCTCCGGTCGGCCCGCGGATAGCGACGACGCGAGTCTGCCCGCCGAGGCCGACCCCTTCGCGAGCTACGGGCCGGACGAGTCACCGGCGGAGTCGCTCGTGCCGCGGGGCGAGACCTACGCACACACCTTCGAGGTCCCCGGGCAGTACGAGTACGTCTGTATCCCCCATGCGAGTCTGGGGATGGCGGGGACGGTTCGCGTCGAGTGAAGCGTCCCCGGTTCGGGGGACCGAAAGTGCCGTGGGCCCGTTGGGGCCCGGTAGGCCCCGGACGAACTCGGCGAGGGTCGGAGGATACGGTCAGACGCCGACACTGCATTCGACACACAGGCACCGGCCGGCAGGGAAATCGGTAGGAAATTTGGACCGTTTTTGGAAAATGAATTTCCGTCGAGATCACCTTCCGTTTCCCGCGAACGAGTATGGCAGCCACGCCCCTGGGAGATGGCCTGCATGGCCGCAAACGGCCAATCGGGCTCGCGATCGTCATCGGTGCAGGTGTGCTCATGGGACTCGTCGAAGTCCAGCACATCCGGGAGATGTCCTCGACGGTCGGGATCGCCGTCTTCGCGGTGCTCCCGTTCCTCATCAACATCGGACTGGTCGCTGCGGGCGTGTGGCTGGCCCGGAGTCGATGCGACGGGGACGAAGTGTTCCGGATCGCCGGCTGGGTGCTCCTCGGGATGGGGACGATCGGGCTCCTGGCGACCTGGACGATCACGCATCAGAACATTCGCGGCGAGCCGTTCATGCATGGGCCCTTCGTCACGGTGAACAACCTGAGCGCCGGGGGCCTGATCGGCTTCGCGTTCGGGTGGTACGACGTGGTCCGTGCGCGCCACCGCGAGCAGGCCGAAACGGAACGGGCGCGGCTGGATTTCATCCACAGTGCGCTCCGGCATAACGTGCTCAACGGCGTGAACGTGATTCTGGGACGGGTCGACCTCCTCGGGGGCGAGCTCGAGCAACGCCACCGCGGCCACCTCGAGATCATCCGGGATCGCGGCGACGAACTCCGCCGGTTTACCGAAGCCACCAACGCCTTGATCGAAAACTTCCTCGGTAAGTCGACCTCGCCGACGCGATCCATCGACCTGCGGACGCTGCTCGAGCAGGAAATCGACAAGTGTCGCCGCCGCTTCACCGAAGCCGAGTTCCATCTCGATCTCGAGGAGGAGGACTCCTTCGAGGGTGACGATCTCGCCTCGGAGCTGTTCTCGAACGTGCTCTCGAACGCGGTGATTCACAACGACAAGCCAGGGCCGGAGGTCACGGTCACTGCGGTGCGACAGAACGGGTCCATGCTCATCCGAGTGGCCGACAACGGCCCGGGGATCCCGGATGCCGAGAAGGACCGGATGCTGGAATGGAACGTCCGCGGGACCGACAGCCCCGGCACCGGCCTCGGCTTGCCGATCGCCCGGACGATCGCCCGCCGGTACGACGGCGATCTCCGGCTCGAGGACAACGAACCCGAGGGCACGGTGGTTACGATCGAGCTGCCGTGTACTGAATCATCGGAGGTATAGACTACACGACCCGAATGGCGCGTCCGCCCGGACCGATGGAGAGGTGTGTCGAACTTTGTCGCTTGGCCCCCTCACGGAGCCACGCGCATGTGATCCGGCGCGGTCATTGCAGCTTCCGAATCCATTCGCACTGCGCGAGGGTGAAGATGCCCGAGGTTTTGTCTGTGCGGATTGAAGCATGATGTTACGCTCGGGGACGTCCTTCGGATCCGGATGTTTCAACTCGCCAACGACAGGGCCGAACTCGTGCACGAGGGTTTTCTCGTCCCAAGCGGCGGCATTGCGGCTCACGAAGGCCTAGCCGGCATCAACGGGACCGTTGGTGTCCTAGGAGTCGTGGTTGTTCGTGTTGGAGCACTCCTCACCGCCGGTCCCGAGCGCCCCGGGTCCTGGCAGGTCCTGGACGTAGTAGACGTCGATATCGTCCGTTCGCCAGTCGCCAATCGCCCCATCCCTCCCAGTGATCCCACCGTTCGTCGGCCGGTGAGGAGAGGGTCGGAGGTCGCGCCATCTTCGCGCCGGGCCACAAATCGGTTTGGTCGAACCCCGGCCGGAAGCCACCGCGCGTATACAGGTACCTCACCCGAACCCTTCGCTGAGGATCCCGCCCTCGGGCACGCCGAGGCGCTGGACCGCCTTGACGAGACTGAAGACCATCGCGTTGATTCCGCAGGCGTAGACCTCCATGTGCGACGGGTCGAGCCGGGCCGCGACCGACGTCTCGGGGCTTCGTTCCAGCCGGGCCTCCAGCTGGGCGCCGAGTGGGGCCGTCACGGCCTCCTCCTCGACGTATTTCAGGAGCGTGTGCTGGACGTAGCTCCGTTCGCCGTCCCAGTCGCTCAGGTATCCCTCGCGGCTCAAACAGGGGACGAAGTGGAAGTGCTCGTGTTCCTCGGCCAGGGTGCGGAATGCCTCGCGATACGGGAGGTCGTCCTCCCAGGCGGCCCCGAGGAACAGCCAGACGTCCCGTTGGTGGCCGTCGACGGTGTCGTATCCCGTATCGAAGACGTAGTCGATCATCCCCTTGAACGGCGCGACACCGGTCCCGGTGGCCAGAAACACCATGTCGCGGGGTGAGGCATCCTGGAGGACGAGCTCGCCGTAGGGCCCGCGCACGGTCACCGTCTCGTTCGGCGTAAGGTCCTCGCAGATCCGGGGCGAGACCCGGCCGTCCGGGACGCGCCTAACACAGACCTCCAGGCCCTCGCGAGTCGGCGAACTCGCGAGCGAGTACGCCCGGGCATGTTTCCCGTACCTGAGCCCGATGTACTGGCCGGCCACGTAATCGAACTCGCGTTCCATTTCCAGGCGTGCCCGCACGAGCATGGGTTTTGGCCGTTGCACCCGGTCGCGAAGCGTGGCCACCCGCCGGGCGACGGGTTCGTGCCCCGCGTGCGAGAGATCCGCCACGAGTGTGTGCCAATCGGCCGGGGTCCTGGGGAGGTTGTCGGTGTCGGGGAGGTCCGTCTCCTCGAGCATTCGGGAGAGCACGCGATCGACCTCCGCCAGGCGCGTCCGGTCGAGCCGTTCGACCTCCGTGACGGTGGCGGATTCGGTCACCAGCGGGAGCTCCTCGATTTCGTCGTGCTGGGAATTGTGCTCCTGGACAGCCATTATGGAACGCTTACAAGCGCCAACTAAAGGCCTGCGGGGATGCGATACGGGGGAATACCGGGCACGCCTCATCGTCGCCGGCCGTCGGAAGACGGCCTCATCAACTGACCGAGCACCTACGCCCAAGAGACATACCCCCGGGACCAGCCGACCGTTCGAACGGGGTGAAGGGAAGTCTAAATATTCATGGGGCATATATACTATCGCCTTGCATGGCCGGTGGTCGGGACACCCCGAGGGACGTCGATTCGTTGGTGTGGATGCTCGCGCAACCGTCGATCCGGGCGGCCATCGACTGTCTGCGGGAGGAGGGACAGGTGGAGTACGAGGATTTGATCGCCCGGTTGGAACAGTGTGAGCACGTTGAGGACGCCCGCCTGGAATTACATCACCGCGTCCTGCCCCGACTCAGCGAACAGGGCCTCATCGAGAGCAACGCTTCCGGCGCCATCCGGCTGCACGCGAACAACGAACTGGAGCACATGCTCGACACGATTGCCGAATTCGATTACCTCCAAGAAGCATCAGTGCTCAACGTCGACGAGTAGTCCCTCCGTATCGGCTTGCTCGACGCGCACCGTGTATCCGGCATACTCGAAGGCAAGTGACACGACCGCGTCGGTCGCGAACCCGCGATCGAGGACCGCCGGGTTGATCGTCCGGGCAAGGACCAGTCGTTTCGACAGCCGGAAACTCAGCGAGTGCGGGTATCGCGATCAACCGGGCGATCGAACGACCGTATCTCGACTGATCGGTGGCGGGAGCGTGGAGCGTTTCACGGTCCGCCCGACACCTGGGTGTTGAGCCTCGCCAGTCGCTGTCCAGACGCCCCCAATCACGGTTCGGCGAATCGGCCGGCGTACGTTTCGTCCCAGTCGATGTGGGTCGGCTCCGGTCGTTTCTCGCTCGCTTCGAGGAACGCCTCGAGGGCGTCCTCGTTTCCACGGATCACGATCCGGCCGTCCTCGATGGCAAACCTGACCGTTTCGCCCGGCCGGAGATCGTAGGCCTCGCGGATCGGCTTGGGGATAACGACTGCCCGCGTTGCCCGATTTTCGCTTCGATTTCGAGACTCATACGGGAACGTATGATCGGATCATACAAAAACGTAAGTTCAACTGGTGGCGATGCGACGCTGCCGTATGCCGCCGCCCCGACGAAGTCCTCAGCCTTACGAGGGAGAACGTTTCGCCGGCGCGGATGCGGACGTCGATGTGCCGGCGTTCAACGCCACATCGCGTGCCGTCGTGGGAGATACGGACGGACCGATGTATAAGGGATCTCCAGCCAAATCGCCCACATTGGAGGAGTAGAACGGACCGATCTGTCCGCTACTCCTCGGCTTCCGCCAGCGTATCCGCTTCGGCACTCGGCGGTTCGACCGAACTGAGGATCTCCTCGATGACCTCCTCGGGCGTGACCCCGCTGAGATCGGAGTCGGTCGTAAGCACGAGGCGATGCTCCAGCACAGGCCCCGCCAGGTCCTTGAGGTCGCTCGGGACGACGTATGCCCGGCCGTCGATGGCGGCCTTGGCTTTGGCGGCATTCTGGAGCGCGATGGTCGCCCGCGGGGAGGCCCCGTGGGCGACGTCGGGGTGGTCGCGTGTGGCGGTGACGAGGTCCTGAAGGTAGTCGCGCACTGGGGGGGCGACGTGGACGTCCGCGACGTCCTCGCGGGCGGCGAGGATGGCGCGGGTCTCGACGACCTGCTCGACGGTCTCGGGGCCGAGCTGGGGGTCCTGTTGGAAGCGATCGAGCAGTTCACCCTCGAGGTCTCGGTCGGGGATTTCCATGACGGACTTGAGGGTAAAGCGGTCGGTCTGGGCCTCGGGCAGTTCGAAGACGCCCTCGAACTCGAGTGGGTTCTGGGTGGCGATGACCATGAATGGATCCGGGAGCATGAGGGTTTCACCCTCGATGGTGACCTGGTCTTCCTGCATCGCCTCGAGGAGGGCAGACTGGGTCTTCGGTGTGGTCCGATTGATCTCGTCGGCGACGACGATGTTCGCGAAGATGGGGCCCTTGTGCAACTCGAAGGTGTCTCGCTCGCGGCGGTAGACCTGGGTGCCCGTGATATCTGCGGGCATGAGATCCGGGGTGAGTTGGATCCGGCTGTACTCGAGGCCGCTCGCGCGCGCAAAGAGGTTCGCGAGTGTCGTCTTGGCCACGCCCGGGACCCCCTCGAGGAGGACGTGCCCCCGGGTGAGCAAGGCAATGAGGAGATGATCGACGACGTCCGTATGGCCGACCAGCACCTCCCCGACGGCGTCCTGGAGGTCTTCGCGGAGGGCGGCAGCGTCGGGTGGATGCCCGTCTCGCCGTGCCATGCGGATACTCAGTGAGATACTGGCTGGCGCGGCCTTAAACGTGTCCGATCCGAACGAGGGGGATTTGCCCGCTTGAATCAGGTGTCGATACTGATGATTAGGGACAAGGCCTTTATAATTAATCAGAACGATTACATGTCTTCACTGAGCGTCTGTTCACGTGAGAGATCCGAGCGGTCGATCCGTTCCAGGCACAGACATGTCAGCTACGCAGGAAGAACTCGTTGACGCATTGGGGGAGTACGGCATCCCGACCCTGATCTCCGGCGAGGAGGTCATTCGGCTGCAGGCGCCGCCCGAGTCGTGGAGCGAGGTCGAATCGATCGTCGAAGATCACGGGTGGGAGATTACGGAACGTCGAGAGAACAGAACCGTCCTGCGCATCGAACGGCCCTGAGAACGATTCGATACGCGGTGGTTCGACCGTACCGGGACGACGGCCTGAGGTTCGTCGGGAGGTACGCTCCACGTACGACACCGAGGCTCGCGGCCCCGCCCAGCGGGCGAGACCCGAGAACCCCTGAGATCGTGCGCGGGGTCCCCGGCCGTGTCGCGTTCGCGGGCGTCGTTTCGCACGCCGGGGGGCAAGCAGAACCCTGATCAGCGCCCATCGGCAGATTCCCGGTGTGCCCGAGTCCACGCGCGACGACGAGCCGGTCAAGGAACGCGTGCACGACCACTGGGACCGCCGCGCGGACACTTTCGACCAGGAACCCGAACACGGCATCCACTCCGACGCCCAACACGACCGCTGGCTCGAGGTGTTACGCGAGTGGACGGGCGAGGACCCGCTACGGGTGCTCGATGTCGGCTGTGGCACGGGGGTCATTTCGTTGCTGTTGGCCGAACTGGGCCACGCGGTCGTGGGGATCGACTTTGCCCCGGGGATGCTGGCAGAGGCCCAGGCGAAGGCGCGACGGACGGAGGACGACGTTGTGTTCGGGCGCGGGGACGCGGAGGCCCTGCCGCTGCCCGCCGACGCGGTCGAGCTGGTGACGGCGCGGCATCTCGTCTGGACGCTCCCGCAGCCGACCGCGGCGCTGGCCGAATGGCAGCGCGTGCTCGAACCCGGCGGGGCGGTCGTGCTGATGGAGGGCTATTGGGATCACGACGCCCCATGGGACGAGTACGTCGAGATTCACGAGGAGTTGCCGCTCTACGATGGTCGTCCGCCGGAGGAACTGCGGGACCTGCTCCAGCAAGCAGGCCTCGAGGAGGTGCGGTACGAACCGCTCATGGATGCGACCCTGCGGGGCGGCCCCCCGGAACACGAGTACTATATCATGCGGGGCGAGGTCCCCTCGGCCACATAGCACCCGAACGGCACGGAATACCGAAGGTCGGAACGTCCGCGAGGCTGCATGCGACGGCGTTCTCTGCCGCCGCACCTCCCCCGAGCGACTTTATTGGTGGCCGCCGTGATCCCGGTGTGAACGACGACGGAGATCAATCAGCGGCCGAATCCGAATCGCCGGACGAAGCGTCCGAACGCGAAGGCGAGCGGGTGATGAGCCGCACGGACGGCGCGGCGATCCTGCGCGAAGTGGCGGCGGGCGTCGAAGACGGCACGATCGACATCGAGGGTGCGGACGGCTTCTCGGTGGCGGTGCCGGAACGCTTCGAGCTGGAGGTCGAATACGAAGTCACCGACGACGAGGCCGAGTTCGAGGTCGAACTCGAGTGGCCGATGGAGGACGGCGAGGCCGTGCCGGCAGACGAAGCCGACGAGTGAAGGGAGTCGGTTCCGCCAGGCGAGCGAGTCCGGATGCATCGGGGAGTCGGTCCGGCGTTTCGTAGAACCGAGGCACCGGATACGCGTGCCCCCGGCGGTGCACGTCGTGCGGCTTCAACCGCCACCCTTGGGCGGACATCCGCGGCGGATGGCAACGATGGGCCGGAACTCCGTAGTAGTCGGATAAGGCTGTGATTGAGAGCCGGCAGCCGCCGTCTCCGTCCCGACTCTTTCGTCCCACCGCGCCCCCATTACCTCATGGGACGCAGGCCTGAAGCCGCCGACCTCGGCCTGAATCGTCGCAACACGCACCGAATCACAACACTATGGTATCGAGCCCCGAATGGACCGTCATGGCATCACAAGGCGACGAGGCTGACCGACAAGCCCTCACAGACCTGGTCGACGAATACCTCGACGCGCTGGTCGCGAACGATCCGGATGCGGTGCCGATCGATCCCGACGCCGACTTTGTCGAAAACATCGAGGCGAAAACGCCCGGTGAAGGCCTCTGGGAGCGCGCCACGGGCGGGCCAACGGACTTCGCCATCTACGTCCCCGACCCGGTCGCCGACCAAGTCGCGTTTCTGGGGGTCATCGAGGAAGCGAACGAACCGAGCCTGCTGGGGCTTCGACTGGCGGTGGATGACGGTCGGATCACCGAGATGGAGCACGTCCTCGCGCGGCAGATCACCCCGGCGCAAGGGGACCACGCCAATTTCGAACACCTCCAGGAGCTACGGCCGGAGTTCACCGAACGCGTCCCCCCGGCCGAACGCGCGTCACGCGAGGAGTTATTCGAGATCGGCGTCAGCTACTACGAGGCCATCGTCCACGACGACGGCAGCGTCGCGCCGTTCGCCGAGGGCTGCGTGCGTCGGGAGAACGGCTTCCAGACGACGTGTGTCGACGCGCCGCCGGATGCGGATCCCGGCGAAGTCCTGCGGGCGCTCGATGCCGGCGAGCAGCTCACCTCGGGCGCCATGAGCTACATCACCGACATCGAACCGGTCCGCGTCGAGATCGCCGACGTGGAGTACGGACTCGCGTGTGGGCTCTCGCAGTTTCGCCACCCGATGGAGGAGAGGACCCTCGAGATCGAGGGCGTGCCGGGCGTGGACACGGTCGAGCGGGCGTACGACCCCTTCGATACCCCGGCGCTCCACGTGTTTAAAATTCGAAACGGGGAGATCCAGGCGATCGAGGCCGTCGGGTTCGGCGCCCCGTACGACGCGCCCACCGGGTGGGAGTAGGCGAGACGGAACCGATTCGGACGCCTCGGAGGCGGGTCCGTCCACGCCGGTGACCCGAACCGAGATGGCCGCCGCACTCCAGGCAGTCGTCCGGCCGGTCCTGAGGCAGGCGTGTTCGTGGGGGTAGGGGATATACGAGGCCTGTGCTCCCGATCCTTGCACCGCGTCGTCCCGTTCGTTTGGAACGAGGGGTCGTGACCGCGTTTGAGGCCGGTCCGCGGGCGGCATGGGCCGCATGAGGGCTGTCGCCGGTCGTTTGATATCGAGCGGCGGTGGGCCCCCGGTCAGTTCCGAATGGCGACCGGCGATCCGACCGTCGCGACGCGGCCGTCGTCGGTGGTGGCCCTGGGGGGCGTATCCGTCAGCGAAAGAACCAACAGACCACGCCGTGGACGCCGTATACATGTCGAAGACCGTCCGCCTCCCCGAAGACCTCCACGAGGAACTCAAAGCACGCAAGCGGCCCGACGAGACGATGGCGGCGGTCATCGCGCGCCACCTCCACCGCCCGCATCCTGCGGAGACGCGGGCGCTCCTACGCGCCGACGAGGCCGCGGCCGTCGAGGCGGCCATCGACGACCTGCGTGATCGACCAGCTTGATGGGCCCGGGGACGGGCGTGTCCATCTCCCCCATCGTCACGTTCCCCGGCGGGACCGGCGTCGTCGCTCCAGCAAGCAATGGCTCCCGTCCCACAGTCACGACGATTGACCTCTCAACCCCCCAGGGCGGCCGAACAACGACGTGGCCGAAACCGCGTGATCGTGCTGTCCCTCAACACCCCAGGCGTACCGACGTGTGGCGTGAGCCCGGGGTCGACACAAGCGCACCGCTGTGTAGCCCCCTCACCTCACAGCACACCGTCCATCCCAGCCGGGGGTAGCTTTTTGGACCATGCCAGCGATCGTTGAGGGGTTCGCTATGCCACCCGAAACGCTCCAAGACGTGCTCGACGTGGCCGATTCGACCGTCGGGCACCTCCGCAGCGTCGACATCAGCGCCGGCGTGCAGTTCGAGGACACGCCCGCCGAGTACACGCACTGGATCGAGGAACAACGCGCCTGGCGGGAGGGCTGTGCCTTCATGGACCAGTCCTATCACATGCTCAACCAGTATGTCGAGGCCGGTGAGACGCGGACCGGGCTCGCCGGCGAGGAGGCGATCGACCTCTTCGAGCACCTCGGGATCAACGATTTCTCGTCGTTTCGCACTGGCGATCCCCCGCAGGCCAAACAGTTCGTCGCCTGTAACCCGGACGGGTACCTGATCGGCGACTGCATCCTGTTTTACCTCGGCGAGGACCGGTTTCTCGCCGTCGGCACGCCGGTCGCGCCGAACTGGATCCGCTATCACGCCGAAACCGGGGACTACGACGTCGCCACCGACGTGGCCTACAATCCCCTCGGGGAGGGCCCCCCGGCGGACTTCCGGTTCGAGCTGATGGGCCCGCGCTCGTTCGACATCGTGGACGAAGTCACGGACGAACCCTTCGACGGCATCCCGTTTTTCGGAATGGAGACGCTCGCCATCGACGGCCACGAGGTCTACGCGCTCGGCCACCAGATGAGCGGGGAGCGCGGGATCGAGCTCTTCGGGAGCTACGAGCACCACGACGCGATCAAGGACGCCATCTTCGCGGCCGGCGAGGAGTACGACATTCGGCAGCTCGGCTCGAAGAGCTACATCAGCACGGGGACGCTGAGTGCCTGGGTCGCGACGCCCGTCCCGGCGATCTACGACCATGAGGACCTCCAGGACTACCGGGAGTGGCTGCCCGTCCAAAGCCTCGAGGCCAACTTCGCCATCGCGGGGAGTTACAAATCCGATGACATCACGGATTACTACCTCACGCCCCACGCCGTCGACTACGAGCGGCTGATCGATTTCGACCACGACTTCGTCGGGAAGGACGCCCTACAGCGCCGGGCCGACGATCCGGACCGGACGAAGGTCACGCTCGTGTGGGAGGGCGCGGACGTCCTTGACGCCCACGGCTCGCTGTTCGAGGACGGCGAGACGAACCAGTACATCCGCCTGCCCGATACGATCTCGGCCTCGGGGGTGACCCGATACGACGAGGTCCTGAAGGACGGCGACCACGTCGGGATTTCGGCGTATCCCGGCTACTCGTACAACGAGCGCGAGATGCTCTCGATCGGGTGTATCGACCCCGCGTACAGCGAGCCCGGCACCGAGGTGACGCTGATCTGGGGCGAGGAGGACTCCCCGAAGGCCAGCGTCGAGCGGCATCGTGAAACCGAGCTGACCGCGACCGTCGCGCAGGCCCCGTACGTCCAGCGGGGCCGGCGGGCGGGGCTGGGGTCGGACTAGGCGACGGCAGTCGAGCCAAGCTCGTCATTGTCCGCCGTGTCGGGAGCGCGACCACAACCCGGGCCCACTCGAATGGCTTTCGGCTTGGCTGTCCATCACGGAGGTCGGATATCCGCCGCCCAAAGATCGCTGAACGCGTCTACTCCCCGGCGGCATCGCGATCCGTGCCGGCCTCGACCGCGCGACGATAAGGAGACGAACCCGGAAGCGGCCGGGTGCAGGCGCGCATCCAGATGGTCGAGTCGGGCACGCGGCGAGGGTTCGTCAACCCCGTAACCTGCACCGAGATCCACTCCATGGTGGCTCGCGACGACGAGGACCGGGCAAACGCCTCCCTCGAGCGCATCCGGAACTGGGTCCAGGTGATCGAGGCCGACGCGGTGTGGCGGGAGGCGTCAGCGTTTCAGGGCCGTTACGGCGTCCCCCTCGGGGATGCACTCACGCTCGCGACGGCGTCCGTCCGGGACGGGACGGCGTTTGTCGGCCGGACCGCATGCAGGCGCCCGGCCGGGGACCTCGCTGGGGGATGTGATGGTCGGTCGAACCGTTCATATCCCACGCATTCTCGCATTATTCGAGCCCGAAATGGGAGGTATGCTTAATGGACTCCACCACGTCCCGGGTGAGCATGGCTCGCTCACGGTTCACCTCCGACCTCGACGGGCTCGCCCCCGCGGACGCGTTCGCCGCGCTCGGGAACGACATTCGCGTGGAGATCATCCGGGTGCTCTGGCGGGCGAACGCTGCCTATGCGTTCGACGACGGTTCGCATGCCGTCGAGACGATGGCCTATTCCCGGCTGCAGGAGGCCGTCGAGGTCGCGGACAATGGGAAGTTCAACTACCATCTTTCACAGCTCGAGCCACATTTCATCCGCCGGACGGAGGAGGGTTACCGGCTCAGTGGCGCGGGCCAACGCATCGCGCGCACGGTGATCGCGGTGTCGGGCCCGGACCGGGTCGACTTCTCCGAGGAACTCGACATGGCCTGTCCCCTCTGTGGGGCCCCCGTGGCGGCCACCTACGAGGATCAGTGGTTCCGAATCAAGTGTACCGGCTGTCCGGGCCTGTTCGGCGACCAGACGCCGCGAGGCACACTCTTTCTCGCGAGCTTTCCGGCCGGCGGGCTCGCGGCGCGCTCCCCGACAAACGCCCTCGATGCTGGCCTCTACCGGTGTGCCCTCGACGTGATGTATCTGATGTACGGGGTCTGTCGGGAGTGTGCCGGCCCCGTCGGGTCGGCGGTCTCGGTCTGTGAGGACCACACGGGCGGGTCCTGTGAATCGTGTGGCACACCCTTTCCGGTCTGGGCGGAGATGCGCTGTGAGACCTGTGGCTTCGCCAAACGCTTGCCCATCGAGATGTTCGTCGCGGGCCTCGTCCTGGCGAGCGGGGTGGCCGACGACGAGCAGGCGGACCTGGACGGGCTGTCCTTCGAGCGATCGTTCGAGTTCCTGCAATCCCGTGTCGAGACGGCCGTCTCGCGGGACCCGCTCGCGGTGGCGATCACGATCGAGACGGGCGGCGGACCGGTGACGGTGACCGTCGACGAGGAGATGCACGTGTGCGAGGTCGACCGGGCGGGACGAGACGACGTTCGGCCGAACTCATCCGGCGCCTCGGGTTGACTAGAGAAATCTATTTCTCCTGAAACATAAGGCGACGTCCGTGCTGTGTCGATGCGCCGTTCCGGGGCCGGTCGCCCGGACGGGGGAACACGCGATGACCGCACGTAACGGGATCCACGGCCGACGGGGGGTGGCGACGTGACGACCGACGTCCTCGACTTCGGCGGGTTTCCGGGTCGCTGGGAGATCATCCGGTCGCCGTCGCGGACGGACGGCGACGTCCTCGAGATGCGATTCGAGATCGAAACCGTGCCCGAGGAGGGGCCGTTCGTCCATCTCCATCCGGAGGCCGCCGAGCGCTACGCGGTCGAGTCCGGCGTGCTGGCGGTCAACGTCAACGGGACGTGGCGGGAGGTCACGGCCGGCGAGTCCTTGACCGTCCCGCCGGGGACGCCGCACACCTTCCGGAACACGACGGCAGTCGAGCTCCTCAACACCCACCGGCCGGCCGGGAACCACGAGGCGTTCTTCCGGGGGTTCCATCGGCTCGTCGTCGAGGCGGGCGTCTCGTTGCCCCCGGCGGGCGTCGGGGACATGATCCGGCTGGCGATGCTGACGACGGACCACGACGCGGACATCCGCGCGGTACGGCCGCCGCATTGGGCCTTCCGAGGCCTGGCCAGTATCGGCCGCCTGCTCGGCTTCGACCTCCCCACCGCCGAACCGGTTGGACCCGGCCTGGAGCGGGCTGCGAACGAACAACGATAGGACGCGGGCGGCGGGGATACCCGCGCCCCAGACTAGACGGACAACAAACAAGACGATCGAACCATGGACCGACCACCCATCACAAATCGACGCACAGTTTTGCAAACGATCGGCGCCGGCCTCCTGGTGGGGACGCTGGGCGCCACGGGCGCGAGCGCCGCGCCCGACGCGTTGACCCACCAGCTCAACGCGGTCCGGGCGGCCACCGAGATGTACCGGGATATCGAGACGGCAAGAGGCGACGGCTACGGGGCGGTCTCTCCCTACGTCCCGGGGATGGGCTTTCACTTCGCGGACGGGCCGCCGTTCGGGACGGACCTGGGGGACCCGGGCGTCCTGGTCTACTTTACGAACGGCAGCTACAATCCGGCGCCTGGGGACGCACACGACCCCGCGCACGATGACGACCTCATTCTCGGGGCCGTCGAGTGGTTAGTGCCCGACGATCAGGAGGACGACCCGCCGAATATCTTCAACGACGAGGAAACCGAACGGCACCTCCGCGTCACGGAAGCGGAGGGGTGGCATTTCGAACAAGCGGAAGGCTTCACCGGGTTGCACGCGTGGGTCCATCGCGGGAACCCGGCCGGGGTGTTCCATCACACGAATCCGAATATCGACTGAAGCGACCGCATCCTCTCGGCGGTTCCCGCACGGGTCGTGCGTTCCGTGGCGGGGCCATCGGATTCGTGGTTCCCGGTCGCCAACGAATGCGAACGTCGGCGGTTAGCCCCTCGATGACGCGAACACGTACTCGAACGGGATCGCGATCAGGTTGCCGATGATGAAGAAGCCGAAGATGACGATCACCGGGAACGCGTAGCTCGGAACCCCGTCGGTCGCGAGCCAGGGCACGACGACGCCGCCCAGGAACAGGACCTTTGTAGACGACCTGGAGGCTGAGGATCGGGGACAGCCGCAACGGGGCACGGAGGCCCGCGATCCCGGCCAGGCCGAAGGCAAGCGGGATGGCGCCGTTCGCGATGCCGAAGCTGAGCGGATCGCCGGACGGGATGCCGAGCAGCGGGCGCGACACGGCCGGCGCCGCGAGCGCGGCCAGCCCGATCGGCCCGGAGACACGGATATTCGCCGCGTACATCGCCCGGAGCCAGTGCCGTCGCGTCGTGCCCGCGACGATCGTCGCCGGCCTATAGGGGGCTTGCCCACGCGTGGAGCGGACCCGAGGTTACGCGGACCCACCACGGAAGTGGTGGCATCCGCTCACGTCGTGTCAATCGGACCGGTCGACGTACCGGACCGACATGAGCGCACGTAATCCAGCCACGTCGAATTCGCGATCGGAGATCAACAACGGCTCACCGAGCGATCGAGCCGTCGCGGCAATGAAGAGGTCCCGTGGACGGAGCGGGGCGCCCTGGTCGAGCAACCGGGTTTGCATCCGCGCCGCCTCGATCGCGGTCGATTCATCGAACCCGACCGCATCCACCTGACCGAAGGTCTGCCGTGCCCCTGCGAGATCTGTCGGTCCCGAGGCGAAGACAGAACCGGCGAGGACCTCGTATACACAGATCGACGACGTGAGATGCGGGAGCGGTTCCGCCTCGACGGCATCGACGATACCCTCGACGCCCTCGAGATAGTCAATAATCACCGAACTGTCGAGAAAGGCCATCTACTCGAAGCTCGCCCGGGAGCGTTCCATCGCCCGCCTGGCCTCGGCGGCTTTGTCGGTCCCAGCCCACGCACCGGCCTCCATGGGCCGATCGTAGCCAGTCAACCGATCGAGGAGGTCGTCGAAGGTCTCGTCCTCGCGTTTGAGCGCCTCCAACTTGCGCTTGGTCTCGTCGGAGACGCGGATGGTCGTGCTCATGTATACAGGGTGTATGCGATCGGGTAAAAATGGTCGGTCCCGATGGGGCGGCTTCGACGGCGTGTTCCACTCGACAACGGCCTCGGGCGTTCTCACCGTTGGGAGCAGACTCGGATTTATGAACGTTGCCGAGCATTCGTAAGCCATGGCCGCCCAAATCTCCGAGCTAGTTCGAGAAATAGCCGAGGCACGCGGCCTTTCCGAGTCCGAGGTATTCGAGCAGGCCCTCGAGCGGGGTCTCGAAGACCTCTGGGAGGATCTGGTTCTCGCACAGTACCTCGACGGCGAACTCGACCGCGAGGAAGCCATCGAGCGCGTGGGTCGGACGAAAGTCGAGCGGGCGGAACGGGAGTGCGAGGCAGTCGTGGACGACGTTGATTGGGGCCTGAACGCGTGACCCTTGCGGCTGTCTCGGACGCTGGACCGCTCATTCACCTCGAGGAAATCGATTCGCTCGAACTGCTCGCGACGTTTGACACGCTCTACGTCCCGGAGACGGTGTACGGGGAGGTCGAGGTCGGTGGTGTTCCTGACCGATTGGGTCACTTATCGTATCAACTCGTCGAGGCTGATGCAACCCGAGTTGGAACTGAGACCCTAGACGCAGGAGAGCGCGCCGCGATTGCGGTCGCGGCGGAGCGCGGAGTCGTCCTCCTGACGGACGACCTCGCCGCCAGGGAGGTCGCATCCGACGCGGGCGTCGACGTACGCGGTTCGATCGGCATCATCGCCCTCGGTTACGGCCGAGGCTTGCTCGGTAGAGCCGAAGCGGTATCCCGGATGCGAGCACTCCAGCGTGAGGCCAGTCTCTTCGTGACCGAGGCAGTCGTGGAGCGCGGCATCCACATGCTAGAGGACCAGTGACCGGCGAGCGTGACGAAGTGATCGGGTTGCGAGTGCAGTCCGATGCATCTGAGCGCCAGTCGACCGTCGGGAACGTGCGTCAGGCCGTGGGATCCTCGAGGACCCCGAGCTGGCGATAGATGTCAAGCACCGGTTCGACGAGCCATCGTTCCACGATCTGCCCGTCCGCGATGCGCTCCATCGCCACGCCCCGGATCTCGAAGGCTTCCCCGGTGGGCTCGATCCCCTGAAACGGGCCGTCGTGGGTGCCGCTGATGGTAAACCGGGTGACGACCCAGTCGTCTTCGGCCACCATCGCCTCGACGTCGTGGGCGAGATCCGGGAAGGCCTCGAACCACATCCCCAACAGCGCTTTGAGGTCGTACCGGCCGCCGATCTCGGCGTCGGGATGGGCGACGTCGGCGGCATACACGTCGTCGAAGGTCGCGGCATCGCCTCGATCCCAGGCGTCGAAGGCGCGCTGTACGAGGTCCTTGTTCGCGTCCAAATCGTGTGGCATGATCATCTCGGAGGCGCGCCGGATGTGCCGGGAGCCGCCTCCGGATGCGGGCACGGGCGGTTGTGGGAAAAGGGGCCGGACGTTCGGGAGTGTCGATCCGATTTCGCCCATGCATGCATCCCCGGGTTCCGCGCTGAGGCGATACGCTGGCGGAAGCGTGTGCTGATTGGGGGGTTTGCCCCGGGGATGCTTTTCCGCCTTCCCAGGGGGTGGATTACCCGCCGTTTAGGCCTCACCCAAGTTGGCCACTTCGGGGAGGACCTCGTCGGCGTATAATTCGAGGTTTTTCGTGGTCAGCTCGTGGGGCAGTGTCCCGAACTGGAAGAGGCCGGCCAGCCGGCCGAAGCCACCCACGGTCTCGTATTGGTCCTCGATTTCGGCGACGACATCTTCGGGCTCACCGGCGATGATGATCCCGGCATCGAGGTACTCCTCGAACGCGTACTCATTGGCCAGGTCGCCGTCCGGGGGAAGGTTATCGAGATAGAGCTCCTCTTGGTCGGGATCGTACCCCTCCTGGCCCATCATCCGGGGGACGACCCCGCGAAACACCCCGAGGAGGAAGTGTTTGTAGAAGGCGTGGAAGTGCTCGGCGGCCTCCGCACGGGCCTGCGCCATGGAGTCGGCCACATAGATCGGCCGAAGCATCGTGAAGTCCGTGTCCGTCGGCGTCCACCCGTACTCCGATGCGGTGAGCTCGCGGTAGTTTGCGAACACCTCGGCCATAAACTCCGGTCCGTGGAAGGCCGTCCCGATCGGCAGTTCTCGCTCGGCGGCAAAGCGGAGCGTTTCTTCGCTTCTGGCCGGCGTCCAGAGCGGTGGATGCGGTTGTTGGTACGGGCGCGGCCGGACATAGACATCGTCGAACTGGTAGTACTCCCCGTCCCAATCGAAGGGTTCCTCGGCCGTCCAGGCCTCGATGATGAGGTCCCACGCCTCCTGGAAGCGGGCCCGCGATTGTTCGTAATCGACGTTGTACGCGAGGTACTCCGGCGGGATGCCCCGCGGGAACCCCGAGAGGATGCGGCCGCCGGTGACGTTGTCGAGCCACGCCACTTCCTCGGCGACGCGGATCGGGTTGCGCCGGACCGCGATGATGTTGCCCAACAGCGCGATCGTGATCTCGTCGGTGCGGGCCGCGAGATTGGCGGCGGTCAGGTTCGGGGCGACCTGCGCGCTATGGGTCGAGAAGTGGTGTTCGTTCAGGCCCACCCCATCGAAGCCGAGGTCTTCGGCCATCGCCAGTTCGTCGAGATATTCGTTGTAATATTGGTGGCCCAGTTCGGGATCCCACGGATCGTCCGGAAACGGCCACGCCGCGTCATGCGAGTCCTTGTAGGGCATCAGGTGGAAGGCGTACGATTCCATATGGGGTGGTACCCATCAGCATGCATTAATATTCTCGTGGTGTGTTGTGATGTTTAAGATGGGTTTTTGACAAATGAGCCGGGGAGGCGCAATCCGCGGTCTGCCTATTCTGTGATGGTTGGCGATGTTGTCTTGCGTGGCCGGTGCCGGTTGGCCGGGTGTCGGCGGGATCGCGTCCGTTACCGGTCGTCCGCATCCATGGTCTCGACGACGCGCTGGATCCGCTCGAGATGGCGTTCCGTCGACGATCCCGGTGACAGAAGGAGCTTAGGGTTCCCACTGATCGAACAATGCATTTCGATCGTTATCACTAAATTGATAATTATCCTTTTGGGCAAGTGCGTCGAGGACGGTTGTGAGCTCCTGGGAGTCGGCGATCGCACCGACACGAATGGCCGCTTGCAGGAGGAGGACCAGGTCCCACACCTCAACGGAGAGCTGCTGGGCAACCGTGCCGACGTGTCCATCGTCGGTGAGAAGTCGCTGGTCCCGATGTGACGCTGTTGCGATACATCGGGCGTCGGTCGTCGAGAGCGCGTAAGCTAACCCACGCGTAACCTCGTGGGCGTTCGGCATGGACTCCTGCTCTATCTCGATATCGAGAGGGCGATGTAGTCGCCACTCGCAGTCATTGCCCCGCCGTTCACGCGCATACCTACGGGAGCGCCTCCCTCGCCGCCATTGTAGTTGCGAAGGAGCGCGAGTGCGATGTTTCGCGCCGCGTTGTACCGCCGAGGTTTCGGCCCGTTTTGACGAGGGTAGGAGTACTGGCACGTTGGCAGCCCGGAGGCTACCTTCATCACCTCTTCCGAGGATTCGGACCCCGGACAGCGGTGGTGCATTGGAAACCCGCATCCCCCATCGCCCAGGCACCCGCGCCCTTCATTCAGGGCGGGGAAGACGTCACGGCGCTGCTCTGCCCACACCCCCGTTCGGTCCAGTGAACGGAATGTCGATTTCGAGCCCGTCATAGGCCAGGTTCGGCCGCTTGGCCTGCCCCGATCCGCCGCCTTCAAACTCGATGACACCGATGTCTTCGAGCTCAGAGAGGTTTCGGTGCACCTGTTTGTAGTCCCGCTCTACCAGTTCGGCGGCTTCGCGGATGCTCTGGGGTGCGTGTTCGGCGATCGTCTCCAACAGCTCGAGGTTCTTCGGGCTGAGGAGGCGGCTAAGTTCAGCGTACGATCCGAAGTTCAGGATCGGCTGGGCATCGTCGAGATGCTCGCCCTCCTGGGCTGCCTTGATGCGGCTGCGCGTGCGCTGATCGAGGCGGTCGCGTTCGCCGACAGTGACTTTGAGCGTTGCCATCGTGTACCTCCTGGAGGCGTCCTACGCCGGCCACTCCCACGAGACCGGCGACAGCGCTTCAGCTTCACGTTTGAAACGGTCGTAGAGCGTGAGCATCCCAGGAAACTCGATGATTTCGACACTGTCCTGAGTGTGTCGCTCGTGACCGTTCGTCCGCTCATGGGCGTTGTCGTATCGGAGGATGGTGTCGCCACCGACTTCCCCGAGATGCAGTCCGTAGCGCCATCCGCTCGGGTACGTCTCCGCCTCCGTTTGCCGGATGGTGACATCGAGGACGTAGCCGTCTGCAACGTCCTTCCAGGCTTCGATGGTGGTGTAGGACGCCATCCGCCACCCTATGTTACGAGCTCCATATCCATAAACCTCTGGCCGTTTCGACGCGTTTCATGGGGTGATCTCGGCGATGCACGACGAGGAGATTCACTCCGCAGTCAAGGTGTATGATGCACTCGGTCTCCGCCGCTGACGTTGTCGTGAATCCATCCACTCGATGGGCCTGCCGAGGCTTCTTCGAAGGTCGTCGCCCCGCTCGCTACCGCCTGACTTCATAGAGCTTGAGATTCGTCGAGAAGATCCCGCAATAGTTCGCGCCCCGCAACGACGTCTGTACCCTCCTCGACGCCCAACGCGGCGAGTACATCCCCGATTGCCTGCTCGGCGAGGGTGTCGCTGACAAGGATCACCACTGGTCGTGACTGGACACTTGCGTACTGATACGCCAGGCCAGCGAGCACCGCGTCGGTCGTCTCCACGTCGTCCTCCGTGACATCGTCCGCGGACAGGTGGTAGATCCGTTCGCGTGTCCTGTCGATCGCGTCGGAGACCCCGGGATCGGTGAAATCCACCTCGGCCCGCTCAAGCCAGCCTGCGTCCTGAGCTGACCGAAGGCGATCACGCTGATACCGATAGGCGTCCGGACTCTCGCCGAGTTCCTCGGCAACGTGGTTGGGGATCCGGACGGCAACGTTCCTGCGGGTGATGTACTCCTCGAACGCCTGGTACTTGTCGTGCGAGGGCCCGCCCATAGCGTACAGGACACTCGTGTCGATGATCGCGACGCTCCGGCGCGGAAGTTCCAACCGCGGCATGTCTCACCGCTCCAGGTGAGGGTCGTACGTCCGTGCGTCCGCGATGACATCCCGAAGCGCCGTGATGACGGTCGTGCCCTCGACGGGGTGGACATCGAGCTTGTTGGCAGCCGTCCGCTGGGTCATCTCGCCGTCCACGACGCGCAGCGTGTAATGAATCGCCGCAGCAAGCTTCGGAATCCCCTGGCGCTCGACGAACACGCGGATGTCCTCGTTCTCGACCTGTCGTCCGATGGCGTCGACGAGGACGGGCGTCGCGACCACCTCCCCGTGATCGGTGCCGAGGGTGAGGTGAATCGGCTCGACGGTAACCCGCGTCGGCGTCTCGGCCGAATGCCGGGACAGGATCCCCATCTCCTCGAGTTCGCCGACGTACTTGTACGCCGTCGAATGGGGAAGGTCGAGATCGTCCTTGACCGTCTCGATGGCGACCGGGCCGTGCCGAAGCACATAGATGTAAAGTCGTGCCAGCTTGGGCGTATTCAGCAGTGCCGCGTACGAAAGGAGGTCACCGAGTGGCTCCTCGGGATCCGTGGCGTCCGCGGGCCGGGGTTCCGGCAGCATCACAATCCATGTTCTATGTATCGAGTATTAGCTCTTCCGCCGCTCGCGGTACTGAACGGTCGCTCCGATCGATCCACAGGGCTCCCGCGGAAACATACTCATTCCTTCCTGCGGACGTCTGCCAGGCACATGCGCATCGTGCAGGATCCGGATCACAGCGATGGAGCCCCGACCATCGACGGGACGGGAATCCGGGTCGAGGACGTCGCCAGTGCATACGAGCACAGCGGCGACGAACCGGATGAGATCACCCAGCTGTATCCGGACCTGTCCCTTGCGGACGTCCATCGGGCCCTGGCGTACCACTACGAGCACATCGACGAGTTCCGAAACAACTGAAGCCACCACGCGTGAGCCAACGAACGAACGAACGCGTGGCCCTGGCGATGGACTCTCGTTTTGACGACAAACCGGTCGGACGCTCCGTGAACGGTGTCGCACCGAGCGCATGAGGCTGTCCGTCGGTCTGCGGGCGAAACGACGGGGGATGGAGAGGTTGGTGGCGTCGAGTTTCGGTTCGCCGTGGTTGCGGGCGTAGCTTTCTGCGTACTGGCGCCAGTGGTCGCGGAGATGTGCTTCGGCCTCCCACGGCGTCTCCATATCGACAGGGTCCTTCGGTTGATTCGTGCGGTAGAGGCGATCGAAGTGAACGTAGCCATGACTCGAGTCGACGCGGGCGATCTCGACCGTTTCCCTGGTTTCGGGATCGTCGTAGTGGATGGTGACGGCGAACGCTCGGATCTCATTGATAGATGGTTCGCCTGAAACCGTGAGGTAGTACTCGCGAGATTGGAAGGTGCCGAGAAGCGTCGTATAGAATCGATCCATGTCGCCCTACGCGATGGGTTCGGCGACGACCGTCTCGTGTTTGAGGTGGGGAATTTTGCGTTGGCCATCGGTCTCGAACTCGACGATGTCGGCCTCGGAGAGGAGGTCGAGGTCGCGACTGACCCCGGAGACGTCGCGGTCGAGGGCGTCGGCGAGGCCGCGGACGGATGCGATATCACCCTTCCGTATGCGGGCGATGAGTTCCTGACGCTTCTCCGTGAGAACCTTCTTCGCAGTCGCACGGTCGGTGACGAGGACGTCCTCGAACCCGGAGGTCGCGAGTGCGCGGGCCATGCGGGCCCGTCGCTCGGCAGCCCCATCCGCGTCGGCGTGGTGTTCGATCGCCATAGTGTTGTAGTCGGACTGCAACAGGCATAGGTGTTTCCACTATTCGCCAGTACCGGGTACCGGGGTGGGCGCCCACCGAGGCGTGCGGCGCGGTGAGCAGGCCGTGTCATCGATGGGGTACCGTTGTGACCCCAGAAACGCGGGGACATCCTCATCCGGGACGTGCTCGTCGGTGAGAAGCTCCATGCCCGAATCAATCCGCTCGATCAGCCAGGGTGTAGAGCTTCGGCGATCCGGTCCGGCGTATCCCGTTCGCCCGTGGTCCGCGCCCGCTCGTACGCGCGCTCGCGCTCCGCAAAGTCCGTCCGGTTTTCGTAATAGTATGCCAACGCCGTGAACAGGGCGGCCATCGAGATCTCGTATTCCCCGGCAACGACGTGGTGGTCTTCCCCCTCGTCGATGATCCGACGTTTGACGTCGAGGACGGCGATCCGCGTCCCCTCGATCCGCGGATCCCCGGATCCTTCCGGTGATGGCCTCCATCGTCTCGGATCCCGCGATCCGACGCTATTTCATACGGGCATGCGCCGTTATCGATCGCCCGACTCGGCGTCGCCCGCCGCCTCCCCCTGCCTCGACCCCACCACCCGCTGGATCCGCTCCTTGGACCATTCGGGGTGGCGCTCCCGGAGGATGGCCGCGCGTTCGTCGTCGCTGAGTGTGGTTGTAGTGGTGCGTTCCCGTCGTGTGGCAAGTCAGGGCGGGAGTGTCGCGGTGAAGTCTTGGTCGGTGACCGCCCATGCCCATGAGGACGACGCTCAGCAGGCCGGCGATGCCCAGCAATATCTGGAGGAGAATGGAGCCGCGGATGGAGATAAGCAGGAACTGGAGCGGCGGGACGTGGGCGGCATGCGAGAGGTCGTCGGCGACGGTGTCGGCGTCGCTCGTGAGCGCCTCGAGGAACGCGCGGTTTTCCGGCTCGTCGATCGTCCGGTTGACAGCGGTGCTCGGGCCACCGCTGACCGTTCCTCGATTGTACCGTCGACGATCAGGTGACAGAAGGAGCTTAGGGTTCCCACTGATCGAACAATGCATGCCGATCTTCATCACTAAATTGATAATTATCCTTTTGTGCAAGTGCGTCGAGGACGGTTGTAAGCTCCTGGGAATCGGCGATCGCACCGACACGAATGGCGGCTTGCAGGAGGAGTACCAGGTCCCACACCTCGACGGATAGCTGCTGGGCAACCGTCCCCACGTGCCCATCGTCGGTCAGAAGTCGCTGGTCCCGATGTAACGCAACAGCGACACATCGGGCGTCGGTCGTCGAGAGCGCGTGATCGCGGATGTTCACCGCCTCTTCAAGCTCTTGCTCGGTAGGCGAAATGATCTCAAGCCAACCGTCGTTGTACGATTTGAGTGCCTCGATCTCATCTACGAACGACGTTTCAGCGACCTCGGCTCTCGATATTTCTTCGAATACTGAAGCAGGAGCCGAAACCTCCTCAAATACCGCCGGGAGCAATGCCAATCGATCGATCTTTGCGAGGCCGCTCAAAATATTGTTGTCGACAATCACCATCGCTCGCTACTCGAGCGACTGCAGTTTCTCCTCGCGATCGTCAGCATCGAGAAAGCCCGGCTGGCGACGGATCCCGCGCTCGGCGAGTTCGATCTTGAACTCTTCGGCGGGAACGCCGGCGAGTTCGGCCGCCCGGTTCAGACTGACTGAGCCGTGCCGGTATTTTTCGATGGCCAGCTCCAGTCTGAGCTCGGGCCGGTGCCGGAGGAAGTCCCGAAGCGCATCCTCAAGGACGGCGTCCGTGTCCTCGTACCCCCCGATTGAGGCGATGGTTTCTAGGTCTCCCCCCGCGTCGATCATATTGCTGTCTTGGCCGCCTCCGTTCATAAACACTCGGACCCCAGGCGCTTTCCCCGGGGCAGATCAGCGAACGATTGTGAGAAGCGGTCCTGTGGAATCGGTGTTTCGTTCGTGGGAGGAGATCAACTCGAGTGAGCACTCCCTCTCCGTGAGTCGCAACGTGAGAAACAAGCAGTAATACGTGATGTCGGGTGATATTACGGGAAAAGATTCTTGTGACTACGTCTCGGTGTTCTGGTATGAGTGTCGAAGTTGATGACCGGGGGCGGGTGTATCTCTCGAAATCCATCCGGGAGAAACATGGCGAGCGGTTCCGCGTGTTAGATCTCAGCAACAGAGTTGTGTTAATCCCGATTGACGAGGACCCGTTACAGGCCGCGAGGAATGCGGTGGGCGACGTCTTCGAGGATCGGTCCGCGAGGGAGGTAAAACATGAAGCGCTGATGAAGGCGAAAGCCGAGGTCGAAGCAGAAGCCGAGGAACGCGAGCGGATGCGCCGCGAATACGAAGGAGCGTAAAATGTACGTCGAAACCGATTTCTTGATCGCACTGACGTCACCGGACGATTGGCTACACGATCAAGCGGTCGAGACGCTCGAAACGCGTGAGGATATTCACACCTCACTGATTACGTACCTCGAGTTTCTTGTTCAGGCGTACGATCCGGGGGCGGGTGTTCCATTCGATGTCCCGAGCGTGGTCGCAAATCTTCTTGAGGAAGTTCCCATCGACCCACAAGCCGACGAAGCGGTGGCGTTGACAGCTGCAACATATCTCGATGAACATCCGATCACACCGTTCGACGCGTTTCATGGGGCGATCTCTGCGATGAACAATGAGGAGATTCACTCCTCGGACCAGGTGTACGATGACCTCGGACTCGCCCGGGTGCCACTCGAACTACCACGATCCAATGGTTCGTGAGGAATTGCCGAGAGGCCGTATCCTGTACAGGCCAACCGATCGATGAAGGCACGAAATTCCCAGAAATGGCAATCGCCGCAACAGCTCTTCGTCGGCGTCGGTGAGCGGGCGCACCTCGAACGTGTTCGAGCGCCGCACGACGATATGATGACGGGTGGTAGATGTGGTAACCTCGAGCCATAACGACGTGGTGAAAGGGAACGTATCAGCTTCGTTGGGGAAATTCGAGCTAGCTTGAAAGAGGTATGCGAGCGTGTCGCTTGAACCCACGGCTG
>CAZAYR010000006.1:19309-41548 GCA_964489365.1 uncultured Salinarchaeum sp. | reverse complement strand
CAGTCCGAGCAGACCCAGGAACCCGACGACGTAGCCGAATTCGAAGGGGTTCGGCCCAAGTCCCATGTCCGTCGCTGCCTCTATCCCGTGGAGCCCCGCGTAGAGGACAATTATCGCCCCGGCAACCAGAAATAACGTCCCGCTCCGCGCTTCAAGTCGTTTCCAGTGAGGTGTGCTAACTTGTGGCATATTAGGAATACGGGGAAGACCTGTAAAATGATTCTGGACGGATTCCGGAAATGTTCATGGCGGGCATTATCGTGGTTCTGGGCAGAGATGGGCGTGACCCTGATGATTCGCTCACAATGACGATAGATGTATCCTCTAATTCTGCACGCCATTTCTGTCAGGAAACGCCACTGAGAATCACTGGGTATGACGCAGCACGCCACGCCGTGCCGACCGGCGGGCCACGGGACGCATAACGACCCACCTCCCACGTCCGGAGGAAAAGAGGGATCGAAACCGTCGCCTCTTCACCAGGTTTTCGCCCTGCGTTCCTATCGTTGGAGAACCCGAACGTTTCGTCAAGATGCGCCGGCCGGGAATTGAACCCGGGCTATGAGCTTGGGAAGCTCATGTCCTACCACTAGACCACCGGCGCCCGCCAAGAAATTCCCGACGCTGACACTTGAACATGGCGTTCCGATGCGTGGCTATTTGGGACACGCGACCCCAATTCCCGCCATGACATCCCTGCGGTTCTCGACGGCGGAGTTGGAGGGGGTCCGGGAGCGGATCACCGGGTTCATCGAGGCGCAGGCGGCGGCCGCCGCCGACGGCGAGGCGGTCATCGGGCTCTCCGGCGGGATCGACAGTTCCCTCACCGCCACGCTCGCCGTCGAGGCCCTCGGACCGGATTCCGTCCTCGGGATCGCGATGCCGGCCGCGGTGAGCGCCGAACGGCATCGCTCGGATGCCGCCGAGCTGGCGAACGACCTCGACATCCCCTTCGAGACCGTCGAAATCGAACCCATCGTCGAGGCCGTCGCGGACGCGTACCCGCGGGGGGAACTCGGGACCTCCGCCCACGGGAACACGAGTGCCCGCGCCCGGGCGGCGTTGCTCTACGCGATCTCGAACGAGGAGGAACGGCTCGTTCTCGGCACCGGCAACCGATCCGAGGCCCTTGTCGGCTACTTCACCAAGTTCGGTGACGGCGCCGTCGACTGCCATCCCATCGGCAATCTGTACAAGTGCCAGGTCCGCCAGCTCGCCCGCCACGTCGGCGTCCGGGAGGCGATCGTCGAGAAGACGCCCACGGCGGAGCTCTGGGCCGACCAGACCGACGAAGGCGAACTCGACCTCGCGTACGATACGCTGGATACGATCCTCGCGCTCCACGTCGACGGGCCGTACCCCCGGGAGGCGACGGCGGAGGTCGCCGAGTGTACGGTCGAGGCCGTCGATCGCGTAACGCACATGGTCGAGACGAGCGCCCACAAGCGCCGCATGCCCCCCACGCCATGAGCACCACCGTCGAGCGGACCTACGAGGTACCCGCCGACCGCGAGGCGGTCTGGGCGCTGATCGCCGACCCGGCGCTCCGGGCCGAAGCCATCAGCGTCGTCGAGGCGTACCATCGGGAGGGCGACGAGCTGGTCTGGGAACTCGCGATGCCCGTGCGCGGGATCCCGGGGACCATCTCCGTGCGAACCCGGGACGCCGAACGCGAGCCCCCGCGATACGTCCGGTTCGTCGGCGAGTCGTCGATAATGCGCGTCGAGGGCGAACACGAGCTCGAGGCGACCGAGGACGGGTGTCTGGTCCACAACCGCTTCGTCATCGACGGCCGGTTCCCGGGCGTCGAGGCGTTTTTCAAGCGGAACATCGACGACGAGATCGACAACCTCCTCGAGCACGTCGGCGATCGGCTCGCCGCACAGCGACGGGAGTAATTTTCCAAAGGCCTTTATCGCAACTCGACCACGATCAAGCGATGGCCGCCGCCTGCGACGTGCGCCGGGACGCCCGCGAGCTGCTGGCAGATATCGAGCCGGTCCGGCTCGCCAGCGAGCTCCAGGACATCGTCGCCGACGGGTCGATGCTGCCGGGTGTCATTACCGTCACGACGGCGGAGGCGCTCGGGGGGCCGCAGGCGGCAGCAGGGGCACGCCCACGGGCCGTGGGCGTCCAATTAAGCTACGAAGGGCTCCGGCTGACCCGGGAGCTGATCCGCCAGGACGACCAGTACGGGGCCGAGGATCCGACGGAGAGCTACCTCGCGCTGGTCGCCGCGGAAGTCATGGTCGCGCGGGGGTTTTCCGAACTCGCCGACACCGCGGTGGCCGGCGAGGCGATCGAGATCGTCCAGCGCTTCTCGCACAACCAGACGATGGACTATCATGGCGGCTCGTCCGGCCGGTCGCTCGAGTACGACGTGATCCGGCTGGCCGTCGGGGCCGGGGCGAACGTCGTCCGGGAGTCGGCGCCACCCTGGCTGGACGCCGAGGCCGAGCGGCTGGCCGCCGAGTTCGATCGCGAACCGCTGCCGAGCGCGGCGGACGCTTCCGACCGGATCCGCCGGGGGGTCACGTCTTCCCCCGCCGGCGAGGACCCCGTCCTCCTGAACGACTGAAACGGTTCGAAACACCTAATCCGACGACGGGGCAACGCACGACTGCGCCTGGGTAGCTTAGCGGTAAAGCGCGTCCTTGGTAAGGACGAGAGCCCGGGTTCAAATCCCGGCCTAGGCTTACGGTGGCCGCGCTGTCCGGCAACTTACTGGGGCTGATCGGTTTACCAAATATGAACGAGACCGGGTAACCAAGGGGCGACAGCCCATTCTTGCCCTGACGAGAAACCGTGCGGCTATGGCGGGAATCGTTCCGTTTGACGAGCATGGTATCCCATAGGAGGCATTTATCGCACTGATTAGGGCGAGATCCGCGGGTGGGTCGAGGAAACCCTCAAACGAGTATCGCGCGAAAGTTGACAAGGTGATTGCTGGTGGATTCTCTGGTCGAGGCGTTCGGAGCGGAACGAGTTGAAATTTTCACACCCTGAAACGTTTTCAGGAAGTATCATCATAAGGATAGAATCCTCACCCGGTTCGTATGTTCGCGTCCATCACTCTGCGAGGCAATCACCCAGCGGGGAGGGAACCCAGTTGATGACGATCGATGACGATTTGTATCGCAAGCTGGCGGCGGCCTTGGCAATGCTATCCGCGCCGGTCGCCTACGCCGGGGAGTACTTCGGTTTCACCGCGATCGATTACGATCCCACGGTCTTCTCGGATCCGGGTGCCCTCGTGGCCCTCGGTGAGGAGGGTGCGACCCTCTTTTGGTGGGGCTGGCGACTCGACATGTTCGGGTACTACCTCCTCATAGCCGCCGCGGTCGTGTTTCTCTGGTACTGGATTCACCCGAAGCAACCGGCGATGGTGACGCTGTTGACGCTGGGCGGATTGACGTATGTGCTCCTCGGCGCATTGGGGGCGGCGGTCAATGCCGTCCTCTGGCCCGATCTCATGACCGAGTATGCAGCCGCCTCGGCCGAGGAACAGGCCGTGTTGGAAACCGTCTTCGGCACCTATGCGACGGTTATTGCAGTCGGCGTCTGGGGAATTCTAAGCCGAACCGTCTCGGCCGTCTGGTGGATTGGGATCGGTGCATTCCTCCGGAGCGAACGAGGGTACCTGGGATCGTTCACGATCCTGCTGGGGGTGTTCCCGCTTGTCACGGCCGTCGGCAACCTGGCCGGGGTCGACCCGCTTGTTGGACTGGGGACGATGGGCTTCCTGCTGCTCGCTCCGCTGTGGGCTCTTTGGCTCGGGATGGATCTATGGCGCCGCCCGGTCGGGGTGGTCGAATTCGGAGCCGGCGAAGGGGACGTGCCGGATTCGAATATCGCGGGGTGACCGGTATGCCACTCCACCCAAACCTGCTCGAGCGGCGTTTGATCCGATCCGGGAGATTGCCGTGGTTGATGCCGGACGTCTTGCTATCGACAATCCAGGCACAGGTGGTGATTGCGGCGATGGAACTCGGCGTCTTCGAACAATTCGAACGCGGCCCGATCAGTTTGTCTACGCTTGCAGATCGAACTGAGACTGATCCCGACGCCTTGGCGGTGCTGGTACGGGCGTTGGTCGCTCTCGGCTATCTCGAAGAAGGTGATGGCACTTACACGTTAACCGAACCCGCCCGACAGTCGCTCCCAGCGGAAGACGCGGACGCGGTGGGTGCGTGGTTTGCCGAGTACATGCGTCAAGGTGCGGACGCGGCCGAGGCGATCCGAAACGCTCCGGTGGATGGACTGATCGGGTGGGAGACGATCCAGTCCGGTGAAGCCGGACGAGGGTATCAGGCAACGATGCGTTGGCTCGCCTCCGATCTTGTGGATCCGGTGGTAGATAACGTGACGCTACCTGACAAGGCCCAACGGATGCTCGACCTCGGTGGCAGCCACGGACTGTATACGGTCGGGTTTTGTGAAACCCACCCGGATCTCGAAGGTACAATCCTCGATTGGGAGATCGGTCTTGAAGCGGCGAAACGGACTTTGTCCGACCGACCTCGAATGCGAGATCGGATTGACCTAATTGAAGGTGACTTCGAAAAAGAGGAGCTCCCCGACGGCTACGATTTCGCATTTCTCGGGAACATTGTCCACGGACTTACACCCGGTGGAAACCGGGAGTTGTTCGAAAAAATCGCGAGGGCAACCACCGAGCAGGGAACGATTGCGATTCTCGATCAAATCGTGGAGGAATCGAACTCACTGCTCGACAGGCTCGATCCCACGCAGACATCGTTCACCAATGCGGTCGCGGCGCTGGTGGGCTTCAACCTCTATCTTTTCAGCGGGGGCCGGACGTACCAGTACGAACAGGTCAGCGAATGGCTTGGGGATGCGGGGTTCACCGAGGTTTCGTACCAGGCCGTCCGGCAATCTCCAGGCATGTCGTTAGTGACCGCTCGAAAGCCGGGATAATGGCGCACCGCTGAAGGATTTATTTCCTTGCCAATCAATACCATACCCATGCACTCCTCACTCGAGGATGTCGAGTTCCTTGCCCGTTCGGAAAGCCGCGTGGAGGTACTTGAGGCGATCGCCGACGCGCCGCGGAGTCGTCACGAACTCAGGGAACTCACGGGGGCTTCCCGAGTGACCGTCAATCGCATCGTGGATGACCTCGAAGACCGGGGTTGGATCGTCCGCGAAAACGGGCGTTGCGAAGCCACTCCAAAGGGTGCGTTCGTCGCTGCTGAATTCACGCGATTGATGGACAATCTTGAAACACTGGATCATCTCGGCGAGCACGTGAACTGGATCGCGCTGGAGCAGTTCGATTTTGACCTGCGTGAGTTAGAACAGGCAAATGTCATTACGCCAACCTGGGACGATTTCGCGGCCTATACGCGCACGCTCGTCGATCTCGTATACGAGAGTACCGCCATCAGGGCCATCGGAACTGGCCTCCACCGTGAGTTCCTGGAAGCGCTTTGTGATGCCACAATCCGGGGGGATCTTTCGCTCGAATTGATCTACGAACCGGAGGTCATCGACGCTATCGAATCGGAACCTGATCTCCGTCGCGTCGCGGGGGACCTCGCGGACGTGGACCGAGGAAAGCTGTATGCATATCGAGGTACGGACTCGCTCATGATGCTCCTCATCCACGAAACCAAAGAACCGAGGGAGGACGTGGCCTTGCTCTGTGGACAGCACGACGATGATGCTCCGCCGGGCACAGTCGAGACGACGAATGCGAGGGTCCGGAGGTGGGCCGAGTCCTATTTTGATTCCGTCTGCGACGACTCACAGCTTCTCGACGCCGGGGACCTCCAGTCCGGACAGCCGGAGACGACCTGACAGAGATTCACACCGTGCACGATTGCGCACAGTTTGAGGTAATAGCTTCGGCGGAATCTATCCGATCGGAAGGGCAATGCCACTCATCGATTACCCCGATTTGGACGACATCGACAAAAGTACCGCTGAGCTGCTCGATCAGAGCCGAAACGACCGCGGGCAGATTCCGTCGTTTCCTCACTTGCTGGCAAAACATCCGGCTTTGCTTGGTCCGGCGCTCGGACAGTTCAGCGAGGTCATGTACGGTGGGGACTTGGAACCCGACCTCAAGCAGCTCGCGTTCGTGGCCGTATCCCAGGAGAACGAGTGTGCCTACTGCGCGGCGAGCCATGGCGGTGAGCTGGTGAACGCGTTTGGGCTGGAGATGACCCAGTTGGAGGCTCTCGCGAGGAATGACTACAGCCAGCTGACCCCCCGTCAGCGGGCCGTTGCGGAGTTCGCCCACGAGGGAGCCACCGATCCAAAGCGGATTACCGATGAGCACATCGAGGCACTCCGGGAGGTTGGGTTCGATGACCGAGACGTGATCGAGCTTCTCGCCGTGGTTGCCCAGGCAGCCTTCGCGAACACGATCGTCGATGCGATGAACATCCTCCCGAGCGATCAATCCCCGGATCTGAACCAGTACTATCCGAGGGAGACACCGACCGAGTCAGTGGATGCGACCGATCGTTCGTAACCCCATGCGACGAAAATATCGTGACGTCGCGAACACCGCTAACACCCATCCCAAACATCCGAGTCCGTCCAGGAGGTAACCAATGTCTGAGCGCATTACACCCGAGACCATCATGCAGACCGGCATGGGCTTCATGGCGGCTCAGCAGCTCTTTGCCGCCGCCGAGATCGGCCTCTTCGAAGAACTCGCCGATGGTCCGTCGACGCTGGAGGAACTGGCGGACCGTGCAAACACGCCGGTGCGGCCGACCCGCATCGTCGCTGACGCCATGGTCGCCCTCGGGCTACTAGAGAAGGAGGACGGTACGTACCAGAATACCCAGGAGGCAGCGACGTTCCTCAGCGGGCAGACCCCGGCCGACATGCGGCCAGCTCTGCGTCTCTTGGAATTGGAGTACCGGCAGATGTATCGGTATCCGGAGGTGATAGGGACAGGCGATCCGTCGAAGCGGTCGTTTTCGTTGCAGGACTCCCCCGAGGTCTATTCGGAAGGGATCGAAGCGCTTTCTGGCGGACCAGCCCAGGCTCTTACGGAAGTCTACGATTTCGGCGGTCACCGGCGCGTACTGGATCTGGGTGGCGGGACCGGGATATTCCTCACTGCGGTGCTCGAGGCCCACCCGGAACTGCAGGGGACGCTCTTCGAACTCCCGCAAGTTGCCGACATCGCCCGGGATCGGCTCTCGGGCAGGCCCAGCGCCGACAAGATCGAAGTCGTCGAAGGGGATTTCTTCGAGGATCCCATTCCGCAGGATCACGATGCGATCCTGCTGGCGAATATCCTCCACAACTTCCCGCCGGAGCGATGTGCAGAGCTGTTGCAACGGATTCGCGAGGCCGCCCCCGACGGTGCGCGTCTGTTACTCGTCGATGCTTGGACGAATCCAGATCACACGGAACCGGGGATGGCGACCCTCCTGTCGGGACAGCTCTACCTGGAGAGTGGCGGGGAGGTGTACAGCGTTGCGGAAGGACGGCGTTGGCTTCAGGAAACGGGATGGCGGGACGTGGAGCACGTGTCTACAGCCGAACCCTTCAGCGTGCTCGTGGCCGAGGCAGTGGAACGCTAGAACGTTGGCTCGATGCAACCCTCATGTATGAAACGGTCCACCAGCCATGCTGACCAGAACGCGTGTTAACGATCAAGATCCCCGACGCGAGGAGTGAGTGATCTCGATGGGGGTGCTTCTCGACCCGCTTCGAATCAACCGTTGGTTTTGGTTCGAACTCGGGTGACTCTGTCAATCCCTGATACCGCGGACCGAATGCCCTCATCGTGGCCTCACGCTGTTGGCCGACGTCGGATCCGGTCTGGACGCACGTTTCAACTCGGGCCTCCAAGAGTCGGTCATTGCGGGCATCGTTGACGAACTCGAAGACCTCCTCGCCCGGTCCATCCACGATAATCGCGGGTCGGACGTCCACCATGGCCCGTCACTTGGTGGGCTAATTATCGACCGATAAATGAGGCTAACGTGGCTCGTGATTATGAGGTTGTCGCGACGTCCGAATACGGCATTCATTTCCCGGTCGGCTCGTCAGATATCGCTATCTCCCAAGGTCCTCGTCGACCGAATCCAGGCGAGAATCGGTTACCGATTGAGCATCGCTTTGATGAGCTTCGCTTCGGCACGGAGCAGGTGCTCAGACGCCGTACTGGTTGAGCAGCCGAGCCGCTCGGCCACGTCGGCATGTGTTGCGTCCCGGGGAGTCTCGTAATAGCCGAGTTCGAGCCCTGTCAACACCGCTTCCCGCTGGCGATCGCTCAAGATCGAGAGTGCGGCATCGCCGTCGGCGAATTCCCCGATCCATTCCAAGTCTACCAAAACGGTCGACGGGAGCGCGTCCACCGCATCCTGCAGGGCGGCATCGGGCCCGACGAGTTCTACGCTGACACTTCCCTTCGTGTAGACAACCGGTAGGACGAGGGTAATGTAGTCCCGAGAAATAATTTCGTTAAACGTACGGATCAGGCCGGTCATCTCTATTTGGCCGTTCATATAACAGACGTCCCCCTCGCCATCCGTGAGGTCATATGCTACTACCTCGGACAGTTTGTCGAGCTCGGTCCGAATTTCCTCGGGCTCGCCCTTGATGGCAAATACAGACGTCACTTGAGAGTTTGTAGCTTTGTTACAATAGAGGGATTGCGCTTCCTCGATAGGACCTTTTTGACGCGTGAGGGCGCAGAACGGGTGAGCCGAGGGATCATAGGGTGTGATGCTCAGGCGAAGCTGCCGCATGGATACAATCGCCTCCTGCGCAGACATAAAGCACCCTGCTATAGCCGGGAGAACGCTTTCCTTCGGCTCCTGGGTAGGTCGGGAATACCCCATCGGGGAGCCAACCATGACGAGCGTACCACGTATCGTTGACGTAGAGGATGCCGAGACATACACCACGCCACAGGCCGAGGAGATGGCTGTGCTGTCTCGTGGGGACGAGCCAGGCGAGGACTACGATATCATCGAATTTGCCGTCCCGACCGAACCGGGTGTTGTCCCCCTACATGTCCACCACGACAACGATGAGGGGTTCTACGTGCTTGAGGGGGAGTTACAGCTCCAGATCGGCGATTCCCGGCATCGCCTGACGGCGGGATCGTACGCCTACGGTCCGCGCGGCGTCCCGCATGCCTACCGAAATGTCGGCGACGGACCGGTCCGGATGTTGGTGATATACCAACCCGGCAACTTCGTCACCATGACCGAGGAGATCGGAGACCTTGGTCCGCTTGACATGGATGACGAATCGGCGCTTGAACGGGTGGTTCCGATCCTCGAATCATACGGTATCGAGATGGTCGGTCCGCCTATCGAGGAATAACGGTTCGCAGTCAATCTGCGGGGCGGGCAGTCCTCGTACAAGTTACATCGCTCATGGTGTTTACCCAATCGACCTCGAGACTCGGGGCCCACTGAGGGTTGAATGACGGCGTATCGGCGAGACGAATAACTAATACTCTGGGTTGATATGTGACATATACAACCAATTACCATGCCTTTTAGAATCACCACGCCTGCTGAGGAGGTGAGCGTGATGATGCGCTGGAATGGTGGACTGACGTGGATGGCCCATCCGGATGCACAGATGCAACGAGCCAGCCACGCGCTCGTCGTCGATGATGACGTCTGGCTCATTGATCCGTTGGACGGAGCTAACTTGGGCGATGTGTTGGTCGGCCTGGGAGCAATCAAGGGGATCGTCGTTCTGGGTAGCGAACACCACCGGCACGCTGACCGGATCGCGGCACGCCATGAGGTAGCCATCCACCTGCCCGAATGGTTCGAGGAGGAAGCGAAGGACTACGATGCCGAGGTAACTCAATTCACCGACGAACTGGCCGACACTGGATTTGAGGCGATTAAGCTCAAAGATAGTTTCTGGCAGGAAGCCGGGCTCTACCATCCCGAACGGCGGACGCTCGCAGTTAGCGACACCTTCATGACCGCCTTGTTCTCTTCTCGGCAAGGTCGGGTGGAACTGTTCCCACCGGCACGCTTCGATCCACCGAACGAGGCGATCGGCGATCTTGCTATCGACCGACTGCTGGTAGGGCACGGTGAGCCTGTCTTCGAAAACACGGAGGAACGAATAGAACGAGCTCTGGCGATGGAATACCGATCTACTCCCGCCGCAATCCTAATGAGTCTGCCAATTCTCGCGAAGATCATCCGCACTCAGCTACCCGTTTAACCGCAATCCTCAGATCGGAGCACCGAATTCTGGAACTTGGAATCCGGGGAGCTTCTGACGCGAGTCGATCGCCGCGTTCCCCCGGGAAGTGTGATGATTCGGTCCCCCGGTTATGGGTCGGGCTGAACCACTGTCTGGTCGTAGATTTCCATAAGTTCGGCAGCCTTACGCTGAACCTGGTCGGGCTCCGGTGCCCCCGGACCTTGTGAAGCCAAATACTCGCCCATCTCCTCGAAATACCCCTCGAATCCACCGGGGGAAATGATCCCAAGTAACCACGCCGGTCGCGTCCCAGTCACGGAGAACGTGTGTACGGTGCCTCTGGGAATCCACACCGTGTCTCCGGCCTCCGCCGCGAGGTCCTCATCACCGACCGTACACTCTATCGTACCGTCTAACACGAAAACCACTTCATCGGTTTCCTCGTGGAAATGGGGTGGTGGGGATCGGCCGTCCGGGTCGGCCGTATACTCCACGAGAGCGAACGCTCCGCCGGTATCATCAGCGGATAACCTGATCACAATCTCTTGGGACCCGAGTTCGATTCGTTCCCCCTCGCCGGATCGTTGTACGGGCTGGGCCATGGATGCAGGTTAAACGTGGGGGACTGGCCGAATGATACTATCCACTGCACGATCGTGCACGGTTCGCACGCTCCCTCAATCGGCGAACGAATCGGGGGTTAGCGGCTCCGAGTCGGCTTTCAGGTTGTCGATATACGAATTGACCCATTCCAAGAACGCGTCGTCGTCGGATCGCACGGCCTGGAGTTCGGGGCCGCCCCAACCGTGGCTACATACCATGGCCTCCGAATCAAACCGCAACACCATCGAGAGGTCAATGGAACCCTCGTGTCGGTAGATGGCGCCTTGCTCCGAGTCCAGAATGTCGCGGAGTTTCCGCTGAATGTCGGGATGGTCTTCAGCGATCGCCAGTGCCCGGGAGGTAAGGACGCCGTCGTACGCCGCTTCACCGTCTACGGTGATATCCCGCACGATATCGACTACATCCCGTGACATGGTTGTGGCGACCGATCGGACCCGTGTCGCGCCAGTAAGTTCCTCCGCGATCGCGCGGAGCGAGGCCGGATCATTCCAACTCAGTGTGACGATTTCCGCGTCGCGAAGCCGTCGGAGATCGAACTCGAAGTCGTCCACCGGGAGCCATTGGAGGGCCCCGCCTAACATCTGGACGGCTTCGACGTTCTCGATCAGCCCCGTAATTTCATTGGCGAGATATGCGCCCTCGGGGGTGACGTGATATCGATGATCCGCGCGCTCGATCCACCCCCGCTCTTCGAAATCAGCGAGCATCCGACTCAACGTCGTCCGCGAGGCATCAGTGACCTCCCTGAGTTCGCCCCTCGTGAGTGGGTGATCGCGTAGCCTGTCGAGGACCCGCACACGGCTTGGCGACCGTGCCAGGAATTCGACCGGTTCAAGCGACGATTCCATGTTGCGTGTTGACATCCAAACTGACTTAAACTCCAACGGGCGGGAGGACCGACAATGCGGAATGTCTCTCCCCGTTGGTGCTCAGGTCAGAGGGCCAGTTTCGAAAGCAAAAGAAATCCTGTATCGTTTACCCCACCCTGCGCAGATGACGGCCGCTCAAAAACCGGAGTAATTGCGGGTCGCTACAGGATTTATGTCTTGCCAATCGCTACCATACGTATGGATTCACCCCGAAAGGCTGTCGAATTTCTCGCCCGGTCAGAGAGCCGCGTGGAGGTGTTAGAAGCGCTCGGCGCATCTCCACGCACACGCGACGAACTCAAACAGGCGACTGATGTCTCTCGGACGACGCTCAGTCGAATGCTCTCGGAATTCGAGGAACGTGGCTGGATCGTCCGGCCGGAGCGCCGGTATCAGCTCACCTCTGAAGGCGGATTTGTGGCTTCGGAAGTCACCCGCCTGCTCGAAAACATGGAGACTGCCGAGAAACTGGATGGGGCCCTCGGATGGATCCCGACGGAGGAATTCGATTTTGACTTACGACGTCTTCAGGATGCGGAGACAACGTCGGTGCGCTGGGACGATCCTGCATCGATGCGGAAGTTTGCGGAGTACTTCGACGGGGCCAGCGAAGTCCGTTCGACTGCCACCACTCTGACGCGCGACGCAGTGGAGCTCCTGCGCGATTTGACGATCGAGCAAGGCGGCACGTACGAAGGTGTGCTGGCTTCTCAGGCGATCGAGCGTATCCGTGAGCACCCAGTACTCCGGGGACAACTCAGGGAAATCCTCGAGGCGGGGCAGGCGTCGGTCTACCGGTACGAGGGCGAAGAGCCGCTGAGGATGGTTATGTCGGTCGACGGGTTGGCATCCATATGTTCCCATGACGAAGGGGGCCAAGCGATGGAGGCGATCGTCTCGACGGACGACGCGTTTCGCTCGTGGGTGGGAGGTTATATCGATTCCGCCGTGGTCGATGCGGAGCGACTCCACCCCGATATGGTAGATTGATTCCGTTGCACTCCGTGAACGGATGTACAGGGTCCGCACGAACGTTCACGAGTTAGTATAAACTGGGGTATCCACCATAGAGGAATTCGAGGGATGCCGGAGGCTATCCAACGACCGGACGATGGTGCACGGATCGAACTCGGCCCGAACGAGGTCGTGATCAGAGTGTCCGGAGACGAGACGGGCGGGGCGTTCTCGATGTGTGAGTACGCGGGGCCACCGGACGGTCCGTCCCCACCCCTCCACGTTCACGAGGAATGCGACGAGGTTGTCTACGTGTTGGAGGGAGGGATCGAGTGTAGAGTCGAGGAACATACCTTCGAGGCGGGCGCCGGTGCAACGGTGACGATCCCCCGAGAGACCGTCCACACGTTTTCGGTCGTAGGGGACCGGCCCGCTCGGTTTCTTCTCCTGTATTCGCCGGCTGGCTTCGAGGGCTATTTCCGGGAGATGGGTGAGTACCTTCGGACGCTTCCCCCTGGCCCGCCGGACATGGACAAGGTCGCCGAAAAATCAGCCGAACTGAGTGAAGTATACGATCAAACGATAAGGGAACCCGAGTGAGCGAACGTTAGGCGAGTTACGGTCATACATTACCCTGGAGAACTTTCGAGATCCACCGGGACTCCGCCTACCGGCGATCCTCACCGCGATAGCGTATCGTTCTTCGTGGATCCGCCCCAATGCCACGCAACGATGGATTCCCTCGAGGCGTGCTTCGAATGCGACGCCGCGCTCGTGTTCGGCATCGGCGGCAGCGGCGACATCGTCGGAAGTATCCCGACTGCGCGGTTGCTGGAACGGCACGGGCTGGACGTCATCCTCGGCGGGCTCACGTGGGAGCCGGTTCCGAAGGACACCCGCCCGGGTCCACGGTCGTTCGAAGCCATCGAGGGGCTCGAGCGGGTGAGCGAGACGGTCGGGCTCGCCACTGAGGAGACCCGTACGCATGATGGCCTCGAATTCACGGAAACCGCCGTCGCCCGCCACTACAATGGGGAAACGATACTCATCGACATCTCTCCTGGCGTCGATGCGGTTCGGCGGGGGATCGACGCGGCGGCCCGGACGCTCGACTTCGACCTCGTGGTCGGCGTCGACGCAGGCGGCGATGTCCTGGCGAAAGGGGTCGAACCGGGCATCCGCAGCCCGGTTGCGGACGGGATCGGGATCGTGGCGCTGGACGGGCTCGAGACGCACGCCTGTCTCGGCGTGTTCGGATACGGAAGCGACGGCGAACTCACCCCCGAAGAACTCGATGCACGAGTCGCGGCGATCGCGGCCCGAGATGGCGTGTTAGGGGCGTGGGGATTGACGCCCCGTGTCCGCGAGGAACTTGAAGGGGTACTCGCGCACGTCGATACGGAGGCGAGCCGCATCCCCCTGGACGCGAGTCGCGGCGACTTCGGGCCCCGGGAGATCAGGAACGGCGCGGTGACGGCCCACCTATCGCCAATGAGTCCGATCACGCTCTACTTCGATCCCGGTCCCGTCGCGTCGACGTCCCGCATTGCGGACGCCGTTCGCGGAACGAATGGTCTCGATGCGGCGACGGCGGCACTCGAGGCGATGGGATTACAGTCTGAGTTCGAAACGCACCGGCAGCTACTTGAAGAACGTTGATGACGACGTTGCTCGGTTACGACGCCACACGCCTCGTCACGCGGGATAAACCGTCGACACGCGAGCGTTGTCCTTGATACGGATCCCCGCCCCACCGACGGTGAGGGGCACCCGCGGCAATGAGGACACTCGGATGGTGGGATGGGATGCGCCGCGTTCGACGATCGCCTCGCGGGGCTGAAGTAGGGGGCGTTCCTCAGCGTCGAGGGACTCGTTGTACTCGAGCAGCCACGTGCCCGCCTCGAGGTGCCACCACTGGTAATCGTCTTCCTCGTGTCGCCACACGCGCTCGTGGGGTTCGAGGCGAGCGTCTTCGAGTTCACCGCCACCGAAGTCGACGCGGCCGGGCCCATCGATCTCGTAGATCTCCGCGACGGTGAGATCGACCGCACCGTCTTCGCGAACTTGCGTCGGTTCGTCGACGATGCCGTCGATGGCGTCCACCAGTTCATTCATGACAAGAACTGGGCGAGTGGGAGACTAAAATCACTCTCTCGTGGCCGGCTGAATCCCTCGAACGTATCCGTGTGTCGACCCGTTATACATCGTCTCTCCGGATCGCGCTGTCCGTGTCGCACGGGGGGTCCGCCCGACTGATGGTCGCCAACACAACAGAAACCTGACCTGCACCGGTGACGACCGCCCCGGTCATCGCTCCAACCCGTTCATTGATACCGCACGTCGCTGCAACGACCAAACGAGGGCGCCATGTCAGGATCAGGGGACGAGGGAGGCTCACCGCTTTCGGAATCGAAACGATACGACGAGCCATCGGTCTTTACTCCGGACTCCCTGCTCCGGGAAGCCAGAAGGCAGAAGGACCTCCCCCAGCAGTCCGTCCCAGAGATCTGTGTTCTTGACCCCGATGGGGATATCGTCCGATACCTCGTCTCCACCGGGCGTGCCGGGAAACGTGAGGCGTGGGCCGGGTATCACACGGACCTTCATACATTCGAGTTACGTGGCGAGACGATCGGGATTATCGGGTGCGCGGTCGGCGCATCCTTCGCCGTTCTGGTGGCCGAGCAGTTGTTCGCCGCGGGGTGTGAGTTTCTCGTAAGCCTGACCTCCTCCGGCCAGATCGTACCGCAGGATGATCCGCCATACTTCGTGCTTATCGAGCGGGCGTTGCGCGACGAGGGCACCAGTCACCACTACCGTTCGCCGGGCCGTTATGCCGCGATTGACGACAGTCTTCGCGATCTCGTCGAGTCCGCATGCCGGAACGTTTCCCGACCGGTCTATATCGGGGCGTCCTGGACGACGGATGCGCCGTTTCGCGAGACGGACACCGCGATCGAACGCGCACGATCGGAAGGCATCCTGGCCGTCGAGATGGAAGCCGCCGCGCTCTACACGTTTGCTACAAAACGAAACGCCTCCGTGGTGTGTTTCGCCAACGTCACCAACGAGATGGGTCGGGGAGAGCAAGACTTCGAAAAAGGTCAAGCGGACGGCGGTCTCGTATCCCTCGAGCTCATCGAATCCGCCATCGCCGGGTGGCGTGGAGCGAGCGAATGAGCGATCGGTGTCGGCACGGAAGTCTCGTCTGACTCGAAGCGGCGCTGTTCGTTCGAGGACGTGTAACGTCGAGTGCCGAGCGTTCGGCGGGCCGACCGTATCCGCTCCCCGCCGACGACCTGGCCAAATAATGACCTCAGTCCCCGTGTGGCGAACAGGTCACGCGGTAATACGTCCCATCGTATTCCCCGACGAACGCGCCAGCCTCGCCGGCATGGGTGTTCTGATAGGGACAGCGGACGCCGTGTCGTGCCATGAACTGGGCGGCCGTCACCTCGTGTTCGTAGCCCCGTAGCTGGAGGTGACATTCGCGTCGGTCCTCGCTGGTGGTCTCGCAATCGCCCGTGAACAGGTCCTCCTGGATCTCGGGGACTCCGTCCATGTCGGCCACCTCGCGGTCGACGGATGACTCGGGGATCTCCTCGGCGACGACCACGTACCCCCATCCCCAGCCGAGGCCGAACCCGGCGAGGAACAAGAGTACGATTATCACGGGGATGCCGCCGACGAACGCCGGCACGGCGCCGGACCGGATATCGGCCCCGTAGCGCAGCCAGAGGGGCACGCCGACGAGGACGACCGCCAGCACGATGAGGGCGGTGAGGAAAGCCGCGAGGCCCGCCAGCGCTACGACGAGGAACGCAATCACCAGCGCCAGCATCGCCGCGAACCCGAGTCCGACGGGTCGGAGATTGCGACCCCGGTCGCTTAGGTAGTCCGCAGCCAGCATCGTTACGCCGAGCGCGAGCACGCCTGCGGTCAGGAAATGGGTCAGGATCGCCACCTCGGTCGCCCCGCTCGGCCCGAGCCGCAGATAGAAGAAATCGTACGCTACCGCCTGTCCTGAATCGGTCAGGTTCAAGACGACGAGCCCGACCGCGCCGGTCAGAACCACGCCCAACACGCCGTAGCCGAGGGTTGTACCTACACGCTTGAGGGTGAGATTAGACAGTGACATGTGAATCGGTCCCGACGCACGCCGTGCACGCGGGACGACGGCGATACGTACTATTCGGCGGAGTGAAGTGTTTTCTGGAGCAATTCCCCGGGTCCGTAGCCCCTGTAGGTCATTGATGGTCCCTCCCAACCGGGTATCGCCTCATTCGATGTGGCAGTCGGGTCACTTGGGCCGACTCCGGCCCGTCAGATCAACCTAGTTTTCCTGAGATCCGACTGGGATCACCGCGATAAATCTTCAGCATCGAGTCGGGTGCTGTTTCGGCGATAGGCCTCGAATCTCTCGATGACCCATGTCCGGACGGGTTCCGCCGTCGATTCGATCAACCCACAGGGCATCCCCTCATCATCGAGCGGGACGAGGCCGACCGTCTTATCGAAGATCGCAAACAGGAAGTTAGCGGACTCATCGTACCGATAGATCGAAAGGACGTTATCTTCGACCCGTTCCCCCAGCCACGCTTTCAAGTCTCCGTCATCGAGGCCGCTCGTCATTGCGTCATGCGTCACGATCAGCTCGTCGATGTGCGCGAGAAATTCCCGATCCGTGCCCGAGGTCTCGTGAGACGGCGCACACGCGAGAACGTTACTGAACATGCGAACGGTGGTGCCGTGTTCCGCGAGTTCGTCGAACCGGCGCATATGCGCGAGTGGATCACCCGGCATGGGGGTTGTAATCGTAGCTGTGACGAGGTGAGCCGGGTCGAAATCCAGTCGATCAAACGGGAAGTGCTCCACTAGGCCGGCGAGCTGATCGGTGGTCTCCAGCACATCCAAGACGTTTTCGAGCGAACGTGACAACAGTTGGCCCAGGGGGCTCAGTGAGTACGCCCCGTTATGATGGTTCGAAACCCATCGTCGTTGTTCGAAGTCCCCGAGAATCCGTCCAAGGGTCGGTTGTGAGATATCGGTCGCCTCGTGAAGCTCCCGACGGGCTTGCGGTTCCCGCGATAGCTGGCCTAAAAGTTCGAGTCGATGGAGAGATCGACAGAGAAACACGAGCTCTTCGTGCGCTGGCCGGGAAGGTTGTTCTCCCGTGTCGATTGCCATCACACTGCATAATTCGTTGTAGTGACATAATAGTTGCTGGGCACGCGAAGGCATGCGGGACCCGGGAAAGGCGGCGATCGATCAGCTGTCGGGTTCCTCGGCCTCCGGTTCGATGAACTCCAGCCCGTATTCGGGGGCGAGTTCCATTACCCGATCCATGTCCAGTTCTGGCGGGTCCGACGGATCCGTCACTTCCGGAGCCGACCGGGCCATGAATTCATCAAACCCGGCAGGGTGGAGCCAATCGTACACGACCGCTTCGGCGTCAGATTCGTTGCGAAACGAGTGCGGGACCTCCTTGGGACAGTGCACGATCGTTCCGGCGTCCGCGACGATGGTGTCGTCGCCAACCGTAAACACCAGTTCGCCTTCGACGACGTGGTCGGTTTGGTGCTCCCGGTGATGGATGTGCGGTGGCCCCGAAAACCCCGGCGGGACGCGCAGCTCGATGACCGCGAATGCGCCGTCGGTCTCGTCCCCGGTGACCCGAATTATGTTCGGAAAGCCGGTCCAGTGTGTGTCTCCTTCGCCGATTTCGGATACGATTGCGCCCTTCGATTGTGTCATTCTTTTGCCCCAGGGCCGAGGTTGCGGTTACTCCCGTACCGTCCGCCAGACGTCGTGCTCGACCCGTAGTGTTCCGGAGAATGGATGGGTCGAAAATGATTTTCAGTGAAACGCTTTCAGGCGATGAAAATAGACCGAGTTGGACCGCCTCTCCAGAGATGTCGAATTACGAACGATTGAGCATCGCCTTGACCAGCTTGGCCTCGGCACGATTGAGGTGCTCCGACGCCGTACTCGGCGAGCAACCGAGCCGCTCGGCAATGTCCTTGTAGGTCGAGCGTCGTGGTGTTTCATAGTAACCCAGTTCGATCCCCGCAAGTACCGCTGACCGTTGGCGCTCGGTGAGGATCGAGGCTGCCGACGTCCCGTCGGTGAACGAACCGATCTCGTCGATCTCCACTTCTAGTTCCGCCGGTAGTGCATCAATAAACGACTGCAGCGCCTTTTGGCTCCCGACCAGTTCCATGCTGGCCTGTCCCTTGAGGTAGACGACTGGCAGTACGAGAGTAAGGTTATCGCGGGAAAACGCGTCGAAGATCGTCCGCCCGAATTCGTTGACCTCGATCTGGAGATTGACGTAACACATAGGACGGCGTTATCACAGAGGATTGGGCGTTGTGGGATGCAGCCACACTGATGGGGCAGCTCGGGATCAGTCCGGCGGATCCACCCGAGCGCGCTTAGCGAGTTTTCTCACGTTGCGTCCTGTCTAACCGGATCACGTGTCCGGTTGAGCCGTCAGGAATTCGCGCACGAGTCGCCCGCAGGTCTCGGGTTCATCGAGCCACGGCAGGTGGCCGATCCCGACCTCCTCGAACCTCGCGTCGGGGAAGTGTCGGGCACCCGAACGTCCCTTCTCGACACTCCCGAACGGATCCTCGCGGCCCCAGATGAGCAAGACGGGCGAGTGGATGTTCTCGAGGTCCGCGGTGGTGAATGCGGCTGTCGGATTGGCGCCCCGAAGTCGGAGCACGCTCCGGAGGATCCCGATCCAGGTCTCCCGGTGGTGGGGAAGGGTGCCCATTCGGTACCATGCCTCGGCGAGTTCGTCCGGGAGTTGCCGGACCGTCTCCGCTGGATGCCCGAGGAAATCCCACGCAGTTCTCACGTCGTCCGTCCCCTCCGGGAGTAAGACTTGCCCGGCGATCAGGCCGCTCAACACGCCGACGGAGCCGATCCGCATGAGGAGCGGCGCGCTGGTCCCTGGGTAGACGGCGGGACACCCCAGGAACGCCAGCTGCGAGACGCGTTGGGGGTGTGCTAAGGCGAATCGCAGGCTCCAGAGTCCTCCCATCGAGTTGCCAACCACGGGCGCCGATTCGAGGTCGAAGTGATCGAAGAGCGCGGCCGTCGAATTTGCGGCCAAGTCCCGCACTGGGATCGATTCGTAATCGACGGGTTGGCTCAATCCGCCCCCCGGTCGATCCATGAGATACAATGTGAAGCCCTCCAGCTCGGGCAGGAGCGGGAGCCAAATGACACTCATACCCTCGCCCCCCGGAATCAATACGAGCGGCGGCCCCTCGCCTACTTCGATCACTCGCATCCTCGATCGGGGTGATTCCAACGGCACGACGTGTTCCTCGTACTCGAGACCGACGTGTGCGTACGCGGCTTGTTCCGCCGTCCGGGCTGCCTGTGCCGGGGGCCGACCGTCGACGAGTTCCGTCACCTCACTCGCCATGCTCGAACCTCCATTCGAGCTCCTGGCTGCAGGCGCCCGATCCGGCACCTTTGATCCCACTCTGAAGAATCCAAGAACGCGCGGCTCTGGGACGACCCATATTCGTACCCTCGGCTGGAGTTCGAAATCAGATTACCGCATGAAACACATTTCAGCCGGTGAACGCTACGGGCGCGAGCGCCCTCGCGTCCTGCCGCAACGTTTCGAAATAATAGGAGGTCCACGAGATCACGGCCGGCTCCTCGGAGATCAGGATTCCCGCCGGACGCCCGTCATCGCTGTGGCCACAAATCATCACCCGATCCTCCAACAGATTGCAATCTACAAGCTGATCATCGCCGTCATAGTGAAAGGCCTCGCAGTGCCCCCTCGCGACCATCTCGCGAAAGGCACCGGCTAGATCCGAATGGGAACGAAGGCCCTCGAGTCCTTGGTCGCCGAGCACACAACGAAGGCGCAGTTCGCCCGCGAGGCATGCCTCACAGATCGCGTCCACCACCTCGTACGTCACGCCGGTTGCCACGATTCGTAACTCCTCCTGGGACCCGATGAACTCCGCGAGCTCCCGCATGGGACCAGTTTGGTCCTCCATCTGAGGCGTGAGGATCTTCGCCTCCGACAGGGCCCCGAGATCGAACCCGAACTGCTCGTATGGCAGCCAATCCAACGCACCGTCCAACTGCTCAGCGGTTTCGAGGTTCTCGGTGAGCCGTTCGACTTCCGTGACGACGACCCGACCCCTCGACGTCATCGAGAATTGATCGTTGTGTCTCACGATCCAGTCTTTTTCCACGAGGTCCGACACGATCCGGCTGAGCGTGGGTCGGGACACGCCCGTTTGTCCTCGGAGTTCCTCCCGCGTCCGGGGTCCTTCGCGGAGCGCATCGAGGATCTCGAACCGGTTCCAGGACCCCGCCACGAACGCGAGGGGTTGCGGGGGTGAATCATCCCGATCCAGGATATCCCCGGGCTCGGACGAGGCCATCGTGTTATGCAATGTCATGGTAGCCGTATTTTGCTCTTTCGGGCGTCCCCCTTCACCGGCGACTGCCCACGAACGGCGAAGAAAAGATATTGTATGAGTAGTGTGACCCCTTCACATGGGGCTCTCGCTCGATGAGCTCGACCCCCCGTTGGACGACGTGGCGTATCTCTCCCGCTCGAACAACCGAGTCGCCGTGCTCCGCGAACTCGCCGGGGACGCCCAGACACGGCAGGCCCTTCGAGACGCAACGGGCGCCTCACGACCGACACTGAGTCGGATCCTCCACGGATTTGAGGAGCGCGGTTGGGTCGCTAGCAGCGGGCGGGGCAACGGACACGATTATTCGTTGACGCCACTCGGCCGGGTGATCCTCGAAGAGTTCACCGACACGGTGACGACCTTCGAGACGGTCCAGCAACTTCGTGAAATTGCGCCTCTGATTCCGTTCGACGAGTTGGAGCTCGATCCGAGGGATCTGGCAGAGGCCAGGATCACTACCCCGAGTTCCACCGACGCCACCGCCCATGCCCGCCGCGAGGTCGAACTCTTGGCCGAGACGGACCGGGTCCAATTCCTCTGTAACGAGGCCCAACCCGAGACTGTCGGGCGGTACCGCGACTGGATCGTCGAGCGGGACGGCCAGTTCGAGGCGATCATTGCCGGGGATGCGATCGATGTGGCGAGGGCTGACGAAGAGATGCGGAGCTACCTCCAGGATATGCTGGCCGCCGACGGCGTGACGATCTATCGATACGAGGGGGACGTATCGGTCATGCTGGGCCTCATGGACGAGATCGCCAACATTATCCCACTCGACGAGTCGGGCATCCCCCGGGCGTTCATCGAGAGCGAGGACGAAAGAGTCCGGTCATGCGTCGCCTCAGCGCTGGATCGGTATCGGGATCGGGCGGACCCGGTCTCCCTCGACGATCCCACTCATTAATTGGGACGCGCGCGGTTGTTTCGGGGCGTGAAATCCTTTCACGACGTATCATTATAATCACAGGTAGCGAAGTCGGCGCCGGGATGTGGTACGATGTCCGGTAAACCAGGTGTGGTCGGCACGGACGGAAAGGTCTCGTTCCAGTCGCCGGCGGGCGAGGACGTGCTTGTGCGCGCGACCGGGGAAGAGACGGACGGACAGTACGACTTGGTCGAGATCAGGATCCCGCCAGGTCCCGGGGTCACGCCTT